>JBPCYD010000318.1:0-3977 GCA_051007895.1 Woeseiaceae bacterium | reverse complement strand
CCGGTCCGCTACAGAAAAACAAACTGGCATCCAACCAGGCGTGGTTTGAGTACTGTCCCGCCGCACTCAGCCGTGCGGCGGCCGGACCAGCCGGCGAGAATCCAGCCCGCGATTTCGTACCGACAAGTGTCGAGAACAACAACTACGACAGGTTTGACGACAGTTTTCTCTCGTTAGAGGAAAACAATCTAAAAAGCATCGGTTCAATGACCATTTATCGGTCGCTACCTTGGGGCAAGACGGCTGACCTGCTGCTGATCGATGGTCGCAGCTATCGTGGTAAACGCGGTGTCGACGATACCATTCTCGGCAGTGACTCGGTTGCGTATCCGAGTGCCCCGATCGATCCGGCTATTGTCGATACGATGAGCGCCGGGCGAACGGCAAACGATGGTAATCCGCCAGACAAGATTTCTTACCAGGGGAGGGAAATTGATAATCCGCGCAAGGATGCTCCAGCGACGACAATGCTCGGTGCGTCGCAGAAAGCTTGGTTGAAAAAAACGCTTTCGAATAGTACGGCAAGATGGAAAGTGCTGTGTAATAACGTGCCGATGATGCGCTTTGGTTTTGACAGCACGTTTACCGAGCACGGTGTACCAGATGGCATTTACTTTTCCGACAGTTGGGATGGCTATCCGAACGAGCGCAATGAGTTAATGCAGTTTATTGTCGAGCAGAATATTGCCAACGTTATTTCGCTGACCGGCGATCGGCACGCACACTTTGCCGGTTTGGTATACGACAATTACGCCCTCGACTCGCCATTTCCGGTAATGGCTGAAATTGCTGGCGCATCCGTCAGTGCTCCTTGTAGACAACAGCTACAACAGCGGTTATCGGGCAACGACCCCGTGTTCGCTGAAATCGCTGTAGCCAATGCGGAATCAACGGAATACATCTACAAGTCGCTACCAGCCTTGAACGCCTGGATGTTGTATGGGGCGGATGCGGCCAAACACTTCAATACGACGGCGGATGTGTTGGCGGCCCGTGAGAGGCGACACGCTGCCGTCAATCCTCATCTCTCCTACGCAGATAACGACGCCTACGGCTTCTTCAGGATAACCATTGACGCAGAGCGCTGTGCAGTCGAGTTTGTTACCGAACCACAACCTGTCGTTGACCATACCAGCAGTGACGAACCGCCGGTTCGGCGTCGGGTCAAAATTGACGTGCCAGCGGTCGATGCGGGGCAACCAGCGCGCCTGGAGCGGCTGCGAATCATTGGTGAAGAGCCGCTAATGGGGATCAAGTGGGAGGACTGACGTTTTACGTGAACCGAGGATCGCTAAGTGCGATTCGCCAGCCAGCTCAGCTGGTGCTGTTCGCCCTAAGATAGCAGTCGAGAGGTAGCGCCCAACACCAGGCATTGGATTCTCGAATGCATTTATAATCTTCTCAAGCAAACAGGCAGACAAACCGTACACGGTGAAAGACTTCGATATTCAATTGGACTTGAAGCCATCTCAGGCAAGTTTGGATGAACTGGCTGATGGGCTTAATGAACACTCGCTACAGATTGTCGAGAAAGCGGGATTTCAGCCAATCGCCTTTTTTGCGCGGGACAATTGCGATCGCTTACAGGGCGGAATCTATGGGCGAATCAATTGGAACTGGCTGAGAGTGTCGCTTCTCTGGGTTAGCCCTGATAATCGTGGTAGTGGCCTTGGATCTGAATTGCTTAATAAACTTGAATCAGAGGCAACCACACGAGGATGTGTGAATTCGCATGTAGACACCTTTAGTTTCCAGGCGCGTGAATTTTATCTCACAAACGGTTATGCGGTTTTTGCCGAGCTTCCAGACTATCCGGCTGGCCACAGTCGCATTTATCTGAAGAAGTCTTTATAGGGCTCGAAGTATATTGCCGCGCTTCAGTTGAGCTCGGAATCAAGAGTTGGCGTAGTATCAGGAGCCGCTGCCGACCAAAAGCGGACTTCGGGCAATGAATTTAAAGAGAGAACGCCATTCAACAGCATGGTAATCGCGGCATCGCGATGCGAAACCGGCGAGGAGCGTTAACGATGAAAATGTGCACTGTATTGGTTGCATTAGCAATTTGTGGTTGTGCCAATCAGTCAACGGAGCTGACGCAGGAAGAAAGTAATATTCATGTCTTCTACGAGGAACCAAAAGTAGAATATGAAAGCCTGGGCCGAGTCGACACAACGAGTCGAGGCAATCATGCAATGGACGTGCTGAAAAGAACATTAGGTCGCGCCGCGGAGCTGGGCGCCGATGGCGTCATAGTTCATTCTATCCTCAACAGGGGAACAGTCGCTGGTGGAGGAGATGCGTTCGGTACAGGGGGAGGCGGTGGATTTGCGCTATATCAGATTCAGGCCACCGCGATCCGATTCGTCGAATGACTGAAACCGGGCGGACGGGTGCAAGCCGTGAATTGAATCAAGCGCTCGGCCAATAATTTCAGGCAAATAGCAGCGGTCGCATTGCCATTGCAAGCGGATGATCACGTTTTGACGACGCCGATGTTTTATCGATGCTCTGTGCAACGTATCAGGAGCGCCACGCATCCTCTATCAACATAGACTCAAAAACCAGAAGAAATCATGGCAATAGCATTCCTGAACTTTTCCGGCAGACGAGTTCCAGCCTGGCTTGGCGCTGGCATTGGCGTCATGATGCTGTGCGTACCGCTGCCAGTAATAGCTGAAATACTCGTAACCGAACGGCTTGATGGTTCTGCGATCAAGCTGGTAATCGAACGTCCCGAGCATGAGGCCGAAATACCTGCCGTGCTTTTCATTGACGGGTCGGGTTGCCAAAGCGCAAACAGAGAGGGATTCCAGAAATTTTCACGGCTGCCAGATTCGTTCGGGAAATCAGTGGCTAAAGTATTCGTCGACAAGCCGGGCGTAAATCCTGATGGGATCAGGGGTGAGTGTAATCAGGCATTCCTGGACTACTACACAATTCAGCAACGCGTGCTGGATCATCTGCGCGCAATTCAGCACTTACGCACACACGCACCCTGGTGGAACGGTGAAATATTTCTTGTCGGCTGGTCCGACGGCGCAATGATCGGAGTGTCTGTGTCTTCCTATACGCCCGAAGTAAAGAAGTCGGTGTTCCTGGCGCTGGGCGGTGGCATTCCCATGACGCGGCAATTTGAAGATTTCATCCTTTGTGCGCCTGACCGGACAGAGACGCGTGAAACGTGCATCGAAGATCTCCGCGAAACTTACGCTGGAATTCGAGCAAACCCCTCGTCGAACAAGACATGGCTCGGGGATGCAAACAGCTACAAAGCATGGGCCACCAGGCTTGATGCGGTGGAGTATCACCTGATTAAGGATCTACGTATCCCGATTCTCATCATTCATGGTGAGAACGATCGAGATAGCGTTCCCGTCGAAGCGGCTCGCGAGTTGATTCGGATGCTCGAGAACGATGGCAGTGTCAATTTCGAGTATTGGGAGGTTCCGGACGCCGGGCACGATATTGCGATCAACACCGAGGGCCAAAGCGATTCGGTACGTAACGCAATGTTCAACTGGCTGTTCGGTCAGGATCCAGGCATAGGGGGTCCACCGTCATTTGGCGGTGCTGCAAGTGAGTGACTGAGTCTGACCTGGCATCAAATCCGGGTATAGGACGCATTTGCCTTAAATCTGGTGTTGATCATCCGGTTGACCAGGCTTTCATCGTTTGAAATTCATCCACTCATCACGCGTAATTTTGTAGATCGGGCTGTCTTCGCCCCAACAGAGTGCGCGACCGAAATAGCGGAAGCCGGACTTTTCCAACACGTTTTTCGATGCGACATTTTCTGCATTGACTGATGCCACAACTTCGCTTAGCGAAGTTTCCTGGAATGCGAACTGCAGCATGCGTAAACAAATCTCTGTTGCGTAGCCTCGTCCCCATGAAGAACGCTTGAGAAAGTAGCCGACCTCAATGTCAGCATCGGGCATCTGTCCCATAACGACTTGGCTGTAGTCAACGTCATCCTC
>JBPCYD010000317.1:0-5209 GCA_051007895.1 Woeseiaceae bacterium | reverse complement strand
GACATCAAAGCGCTGGCAGCCGTAAGCATGACCATGCATGCGCTGTCACCGAGCGAAGCAAACCTGCGCGCAAACGCGGTGCCGGCATTCGGCATCATAGGCGACAAGGATGCGGTCGTCTCCGCCGAGGATTTCAAGACATTCCGCGAAACGATGGCAGAACTGCAGGTCATCACTATTCCGGGGACTCACGCAGGGTCAGACGGCGCGCCCTACAAGCCTCGCTTTGCGCAAGAAATCATTGGCTTTCTCGCCGCGAATCGGGCGTCAGGAGTCCGTGGTCAAATGTAAGTCCCGCGTCTAGATCGATCGAGTCGCCGTCGCCGGGGCAACCTGGCTCGCCCGTCGCGCGGGACCCAGTACCGCGGCCTGACCAACGAGCCACAGAACCAGCATTGCCAGCGGAATGATGTACCAGGCGATCGGCGTGAGTTCGAATACCTGCACCATCCATATGTTGAGACCTACCGCCAGCACTGCGCCGCCCGTCACGCCGACCGAGCTGATTAAGAAGTTTTCCAGCATAAAATGGCGCAGGATAGCCTGCCGTGTCGCACCGAGCGCGCGCCGGGTACCAATCTGTTTAGTCCGTCTCGCAACGCTGAAACTCGCGAGTCCGACAATGCCAAGACTGGTGATCGCGGTCAGCAGACTAACGATAAATACTAACAACTTGATCATTGCAGAATCTTCCAGGTAGGCCGCCGCGCGAACTTCCGTCATCGTTTGCGCACCGTCGATAATTCGTCCGGTATCACGCTCAGCAAGTAACTTTTCGATTTGCGGAATCACTTCATCACGATATCCTGTTTCAGTTCGAATTACATAACGCGCGAAATCGTCACCTCGTTTGAACGGTGTCAGCATCGATCGCTCCACACCACTCCACCCTTTCCATGGCGCCTGCATACGATCAATGACACCGATAACCGTAAGCGGCAGATCGTTTTCTATATAGGCAACTCTGCCTACGACCTCCGCAACAGTAGAGTCCGGAAACAACTCGGTGGCCGTGGCCTTGGAGATGATAACCGTCCCGGGCCATCTCGGTCCGCCTTCCGGATTAAACCAACTCACGTCGGTCGGTACGAAATTTCTTCCGGCAATGAGATCAACGCCAAATGAATTGACGCCATGCTCATCGACAAAATAGATTGCGACACCCACGTCATCGCTGTTTTCTCCAGGTTCGGTCGTCAGGCCTTGCGACCATCCACCCTGTCGTAGCGGCATGGAATTCGTAAACACCGCATCAACAACTCCCGGGTAATTGCGAATCAAATCAAGATCGGCCGCGACCATTGACTGATATTCAAGTTCGGGATCAAAACTGCTGCTGTAAATCTGAAATATGTTCTCTTCGTCAACACCACTTGGACGCCCCATTAGCCGGGTTCGCTCCTGGATGATCGCGATCGCATTAACCATCAGCGCCATTGTGACCGCGATTTGCAGCGCGATTAGAACGTAGCTACTTTTGCTCCGAAGCAGTGCACGCCATATTGGTCCGACTTCCATTTTGCTTCCTCGATACAACTCCGCTCGCGCGGGGGTGCGCTAAAGTGTGTTTAACTCGCTCGCTGGCTGTATTCCGCATGCTCTCCAGGTGGGATACAGTGCCGCCCCCAGCGCGGATACGACGGCCAGGCCGACGGCTGCGAACACCATTACCCAGTCCATTGTGATCAGGCGCTCCAGGAAACTGGAGTTTCCGTACAGGCCCTTGATGCCCTGCAGTCCCGCCCAGGTCATAGCAACGCCGAACAGGCCGCCGGTAAAGCCGATCAGTCCCGCCTCGACGATGTACTGGGAAAAGATAGCGGACCGCGAAGCACCAAGCGCACGCCGTAACGAGATATCGCCGGACCGTCTCATAATTTTCGCCAGCAAGAGCCCTATGGTATTGAGCAGGCAAACGACCAGGAACAAGACTGCCAGGCCGAGCAATACCTGAACGTCATCGTCAACGACCTCCTCCGCCGCCATCCACTCCATGACATTATTCAGGCGGTTGTTGATGGGCCGCGGAAACCTGCCCAGCTGTTTTTGTGTTTCCGCGTAGGCATCCAGGAAGACCATGTACGCTTCCTTTTCCTCGGCGCCATGCAACTCGACCCAAAACTGCATCCAGACGCATTCGGAATTAAGAAACGCCTGGTAGCCATTTTCACCAACCGGCTTCCAGCAGTTGGTATTGCCGTCGCTGCCTACCTCTTTGGCAATGCTGACGCTAAATGGAAAATACACTTCTTCGGCATCGCCGAATGATTGATTGTTAACATCGTAGAATTTCGGGGTTGGTGTCCAGGTATTCATAACGCCGGAGACACGATAGCTGTCGCCATTCATCACGATCGAACGACCGACCGAATCTTCTCCGCCAAACAAACGCTCATTGATTTCTTTGGTGATCACCACCACCTGTTCCTGGCCCTCATCGGCGGACCTGTCCCACCCCGAGCCATACATGAATGGTGTGTCAAACATAGTGAAGAAATGGGCAGACGTACTGCGCGAATTGACCATGAAGGGCAATTGGCCGCGGTCGGGTGGCTGTACCACTCGGGTCGTGCGATAACTCAAAACCTGCCGGCGCGCCTTGCCCGCCGCTAAAAGAGCAGTGCCGTCGCGATAAGTAACCTGGGACGGCGGTAAATCAGGCTCGCGAGCGGCTTCCAGCGGGTCCCAGCTGTCGAGCTGCACATGAAACAGCACGTCCGACTTATGCGGAATCGGATCGCCGCTCATCACGTAGTCGATATTCACAATCGTCATACAAGCGCCGATCCCGGTCGCTATTGCAGCGACCATTAGCGCACTCAGGATCGGGTTTCTGCGAATGCTCAAGGTACCGAGTTTCAAATAGTAGCGCAGCATGTTCGACTTTGTCCCTAGGAGCCCATCGCCACCTGGAGATCCGGCTCCTTAAGGCACAGCTGGCCGTCACGAACAAATATGTTCCGGTTGGCTCGAGCCGCCAATGCTGGCTCGTGGGTCACCATGATAATCGTCGTGCCTTTCGCATTAATACCTTCAAGCAACTCCATTACACTCTCTGCCATCGCGGAATCAAGGTTACCGGTAGGCTCATCAGCCAGGAGAAAGCGCGGCTCCCCGGCGAGCGCCCTCGCAATCGCAACGCGCTGCTGCTGCCCGCCCGAAAGCTGGGACGGCAGGTGTTTTTTGCGTGAAGACAGCCCAACCGTGTCGAGTACCGAATCGATCCTTCGTCTTCGCTCTGCCGCATCAAAGCCACGATAGCGAAGCGGAACATCGACGTTATCGAATATATCCAGCTCGGGAATCAGATTGAAACTCTGAAAAATGAAGCCAATTTTTTCATTACGCAATCGCGATCTGGCGGCATCATCCAGGCTGGTCGTATCTTGTCCGTCCAATGTATAGATTCCGCTGGTAAATCCCTCAAGCAACCCTGCGATGTTAAGGAACGTGGTTTTTCCGGATCCTGAAGGTCCCGATACCGAAACGAATTCGCCTTCTTCAACGTCCAGTGAGAAATCGCGTAACGCGTGCGTCTCTACAGTCTCTGTCCGGTACACCATCGATATGTTCTGCATGCTAAGCATGACGCATCTCTCCTGCCTCTATTAATCGGTAATCAGCACCAGGTCGGCGCCTCGAAACTGATCCACGCTCGAAATCACGACTCGGTCGCCTTCCGCCAAGCCACTCGTTATCTCGATTGCTCCCAGACTACGGGCACCGATAACGATAGATTTCCGCACCGCCTGCTCGTTGCCTTCCAACACATACGCCACCCGGCCCGCGCCGGATTCCAGGAACTGGCCGCGCTGCAGCGTCAGCACATCCGGTTTTTCTTCAATCAGGATTCGCGTTGTCAGTCGCTGGTTCTGGCGAATGTTTTTTGGCATGTCATCGATAAACCGAATGCGACTCCCCACCTGGTTACTGATGATTTCCGGCGACACTGCAACCAGCTGGCCCTTGTATCTTTCCGTACCGATGAGAATTTCCGCCTGCATGCCAATGCCGAGATCATCTGCGTAGCTCTCCGGAACCTGTGCATCGATCTCGAACCTCGACAAATCTACAACCGCCATTACCGGCATGTCCCGCGACACGGCTGCTTTCTGGTCAACCAGCAGATCGCCGACGATGCCGTTGACCGGCGACTTGATTGACAACTCATCGACCTGTCTCTGCAGGTTGTCCACCAGCAGTTGTTGCCCCTGCAGATCTATTTCACTTGCCTTAAGCTCGAAAGCGAGGCGCTCGTCAAACAAATCGGCGTCTGCAACGGCATGTGCATAGGCAAGCTCGGCATTGCGCAATTCGTCCTGCGCTTTTTCAAAATCGATGACGGAAATGACCGAAACGACATTGGCCTCATCAGCGCGCCGCTTCTCCCTTTTTGCCGCAACCAGGGCAACGTCAGCCAGGTCCGCCTCTTTGCGTTTTTCGAGGGCCTGCTGACGCGACTCAATCCGTTGACGTTGCAACTGCACGGCCGACCGCTCCAGCAATCCCTGTGCCTGACGCAACTGGTTGGTTAGTTCGGGGCTATCGACACGCGCCAGTAGCTGTTCCTCGAGGACGCTTGCTCCCGCGTCGACGAGCAGCGTAATCGTGCCTTGTGCGGGCGCGTACAATGTCGGGCTCACCGCGGCAACGACACGGCCCTCGACAGAAACGTCGCGAACCAGGTCGGTACGGGTAACGGTAGCGATGCGCAACCGGTCCATTGATACTGTCGCACTGGCACTCGCCCAGCGACTTATCGTGGGCACGATAGTCCAGGCAACGATCAGCAGCAGCAGGAATGCCGCCCCACCGATTAACTTGCGATGTTTAGCCCGCTTCGGTTCCAGCTTTACGTCCTGGCCCGATGTATCCGCTATTTTCAGCTTTCTTCCCCAGGCAACCCGTCACAGCGCTCAGACGCTCTCTTCTGTAACTTTGATGCGCCACGGGGGAAAATCGTTTACCAAAATCGTATTTATTTTGCCTTGGCACCTGCGCCAGATCTGCAATGGCCCCACAGCTGGCGGACAGCGACGGACTAATCTGATATCGAGAAACGCGGATCGCTCGTTGCCAGTCTCACAAGCCTTGGATCGTCGTCGTTGACGCGCAGGCTCAACAAGTCGGCGTTCGCATCCAGCAGCATCAGGAAATCATGCCAGGCCTTTTCGTCAGCGCGCCGATAGTGACCCGATAATTCCCAACC
>JBPCYD010000316.1:0-4220 GCA_051007895.1 Woeseiaceae bacterium | reverse complement strand
CAATATGGGACCCTGAACTGACCCAGACTGTGACGCTGGACATGCTGCACGACAATATGGACTTTTCGCCGTTCGAAGGAATGACGCTTACGGGCTGGCCTGTCATGACGATATCAAGAGGTGAAGTCATTTGGTCGGACGGGGTGTTCAGTGCTGCGCCTGGCCGAGGCCGGTATTTGCACCGGTTGCCCGCGAAGAAGGGCGGGCCGCTGTCGCAGCATTCGACTGATCGAGATTTGAACTCTGCGGCATAGTGAATTTTCCGCGCGGGCATCAGGTTCGACCTGTGCTGCGACCAGCGCATGACTAGCGGAGCCTCGTTGGCTCGAACTGCGGGCCTCTTCTTGTTCCTGCGATGAGAGTTGTCCGCCAATGACGAGCAATCTCGCTGCGCATCGTCTGCAGCTATTCATCCTGAGCATCTCCGGTGGCATCATTTTCATGCTGCCTTTTTTGCAAGAGGTCTACTACTTACCTCTGGCAAATACCATGCAGCTCAGCAATACGGAAGTTGGCGCGTTCATGAGTATGTTTGGTGCGTTCGCCATGCTGAGCTACGTGCCAGGCGGTATGCTGGCGGACCGAATTTCACCGCGACTACTATGCAGTTGCTCCCTCATTGCGACGGGTGTCGGAGGATTCTACTTCGCGACATTTCCGCCCTATCGGATAGGTCTCGCGATACACGGATTCTGGGGACTGACGATTGGCCTTTTGTTCTGGAGTGCAATGATTCGGGCTGTAAGGCTCTGGTCAAGCCGGGAGGAGCAGGGCCGTGCCTTCGGTTTGCTTGAAGGTGGCAGAGGCATTGGGGAAGTCGTCTCTTCAACGGCACTTCTTGCCGTTTTTGCACTGGCAGACAGCGAGACCATGGGACTCGTACTCGTCATTAATCTGTTTTCCGCGCTTATCGTGCTGCTTGGCGCTCTTTCCTGGTTGGTCATGAAAAATGAAGAAATGGCAGTTCAGAGTACTACTGGCGGCTGGAATGCGAGCGACCTGCTCGAAGCCGCAAAGCTTCCCCAGGTGTGGCTGGTCGCGGGCGTAATCCTTGCAGGATACTGCGCATACTGGGCGACCTTTCGCTTCACGCCGTACGCGACCGATGTGTTCGGTCTTAGCGTGACAATCGGTGCCACAATCGGTGTAGGGAAGATGTGGCTCAAACCAATAGCGGCATCGGTTGCAGGGTTCTTCGCCGACAAATTTGGCGTATTGCGATTGGTCGATATGCTGTTCGTGATGTTGGTCAGTTCTTTTGGCGTGATTGCATTTATGCCTGGCGAGGCGGCATTCTTGCTACCAATGATCATCGGCGTGACGATCATTTCGATTTTTGTATTTTCGCTGCGGGGAATCTATTTTGCGCTCATTGACCACAGCGGCGTGCCGAAACACCTTACCGGAACGGCCGCAGGGCTGATCTCGGTAATTGCATACACACCAGATATCTTCATGCCGTTGTTGGGTGGCGTACTGGTAGATAGTTCACCTGGTGTTGACGGGTACCGCTACTTTTTTCTAGTGTCGGCCGCAATCTGTGCGATCGGCTGGATCGCAAGCAAGGGGCTGAAGGGGTATGGTGAATTGCAGGCTTAGTCACCCCGATTTACTACGCAAACCTTCTAAACTACGGCCTTGAAATCGGCGGCCTGGGCGAGGAGCCAGTCAACGAAGCATTGCGTTAGTGCTGGAAGTGGATCGACGTCCGGCAAAATGACGTAATAGGCGTCAGCAGCCGGCACCGTTTCTTCGAATGGACGGACCAGGGAACCGCGTCGAAGGCTGCGGTCACAGATGATTGTGTCGCCGATAGCAATTCCAATTCCTTCCTCGGCGGCCGCGAGCAAATCCACCGATCCTGGAAAGTGATGACCACGGGTACCATCGACGCCCGTGATTCCTGTCGCTGCGAGCCATCGGGGCCACATTGTTTCGTCTTCGTCGTGAAGCAGCGACTGTCCGCTCAGATCAGTTGGACTCTGCAGTGGGTTGTCGCCCTTGATCATTGATGGTGAACAGACTGGAAATATGTCTACTTTGAACAACTCGATAATACTTCGACTTTGCCAGGTCGGTTCGCCATAGCGAATTGCAACATCGAATTGCGATCCGTAAATGTCATCATGATCATAGGATGTCGTCAGAGAAATCGACGATTGCGGACATACCTTGCCAAAATCGGCAAGGCGAGGGATCAACCAATTCAATGAAAATCCTGGGCCGCTGCTTATAGACAAAGGCCCGGCCAGGTCCATTGCCTGGACTTCGGTCGTCGCTGTCGATATAAGATTCAGGGCGGTTCGAATTGAACGCAGATAAAGTTCCCCGGCATGCGTCAACTCGACATGCGATGTCGTTCGATCGACGAGCGTTTCACCGACGTCCTCTTCGAGCTGTTTAATTTGTTTACTTATTGCGCTGTGAGTTACACAAAGCTCGGCGGCCGCGAGTACAAATGATGAGTGCCGTGCGACAGCGTCGAATGATCGGAGTGCGGTTGTAGACGGAAACTTAGGCATGATAGCTCGCGCCCGGTCCGGGCATTAATTTGTTCTGATTTGTATCGCCCGGTGGTACGTTGTGAGAATAACTCACATGGCACTAGCTGCCAAATCACTATCTGTGATCGATTCTGGAGACGCAATCACCTCAGAATTCCTCATATTGGACCGAGAATATTAAAGTTCTTGTCTTTTCACTAGGATTCACTAAACCCCAAGATTTGGTGCAGCCTGTTCCGGTACCTCACAAGTCTAATTCAGCGGAAACGACTAAGAATTCGGCAATTGTTAAGGCCGAAGTAGGAAAGGGGAGTACCAGATTCCAGTTCAAGCTGACTGATCAGTACAAGCACTCACTATTCTCGGATTCGGATATTCGACACCTGCCATACCCAGGCAGTGGGCGCTCCAGTAATTTCAACAGTTTGCTTGCTTCGCGAGGGAATTCTGCGGGACCAGCGATTAGAGTTACACTGTCGGAACCTTGGATAGCGGCTTCGAAAAACAGGGTAATACCGCATTATAGAGGGTTTTTTTGTCCACAATATACCCGCTATTGGCGCAAAAACGGGCTGGAACAGCCTGCTGGCATACCATTAATCGATTATTTATCAACGAGATAGTTCTGATAGAGGGTAATGCCAATCGAAAGGAGGTAAAATGCCTCTCACAATACCCCCTATAGTAAAGAGCCCACATGAATTCCCTAAGCGACCGGTACCTCGATGCCCTGACCTTTACAGGTCAACAAGTGTCAGCAATGAGGACTCTAGGAGAATATCGCGGAAAGCAGCAGCTGTACGAACGCCGGCGACCCGAACTCCTGGAAGCACTGTTAACTGTCGCGAAGATAGAATCGACCGATGCTTCCAACAAACTAGAAGGCATTTCCGCACCCGATGCAAGGCTCGAAGCGCTAGTCCGCCAGCAAGATGCGCCACGAAATCGTTCGGAGCAAGAAATTGCGGGATATCGTGATGCCCTGGAACTCATTCATCAATCGCGTACGGACATGCCGGTCACCGAGAACGTTATACGGCAGCTTCACCAGCGCATTTATAGCTACTTATCGGAACCAGGCGGCGATTGGAAACTTGCCGACAATGAAATCGTGGAGCGAGACCCAGATGGCAACATTATCAAGATTCGCTTCAAGCCGGTATCGGCAGTTGCAACACCTCAAGCGATGCAAAATCTTTTTCGAAGATACGAATCTGCAACGAACGAGAACCGTGAACCGCTACTCGTAATTCCACTACTCATACTAGACTTTCTTTGTATCCATCCGTTTCGTGACGGCAACGGCCGGATCGCACGATTGTTGACGCTGCTAGCTCTATACCATGCGGGCTACGATGTCGGCCGATTCATCAGTCTGGAACGCGTTATTCAAGATTCATACAAGTCCTACTACGAAACCCTGGAAGCAAGCTCTCAGGCATGGCACGAGGGCAAACATGATGTCATGCCTTGGCTTGAGTACTTCTGGGGCGTGTTATTGCGAGCTTACGGAGAGCTCGAAGAACGCGTCGGTGATCTTGACCTACCAGGAAAGTCGAAGTCGCAACGTGTCAGAGAAGCGGTAGAACGAAAAGTCAGGCCGTTTCGAATTGTCGACATCGAACGTGAATGCCCGGACGTCAGCAGAGAGACGATTCGGCTTGTCCTTCGGGCAATGAAGAAGGAAGGCCTCGTCGAGCCAAAAGGACGTGGCCG
>JBPCYD010000315.1:0-2658 GCA_051007895.1 Woeseiaceae bacterium | reverse complement strand
CGCGCACACATTACTGTGCCGCAGCGGCACGATCTTGGGCCGCGAAGTTGTGCCGGAGGTGTGCAGAACCAGCGCGACGTCGTCGGGTCCGGCCATGCCGGTATGATCACTTTGCGAAAATTGCCCGCTTTCGTCCGCGCGAATAGTAAATGCACCTGCCGGCCGATTCGACTGCGTTTCCAGTTCGAGGATCTGGATGCCATGTTCCCTGGCCGCCGTAACCGCCGGCGACTGACTGTCTTTTTCAACCAGGAGCGCCCTTGCATTCAGGTCAGAAAGATAAAAATCGTATTCGTCTTTCTTGTAGGCAGGATTTAGCGGTGCAGTTGTGGCGCAAGCCGAGACTGCAACAAACGCGGCCGCCATTTCGGGACCATTGGGCAATACAATGGCGACGCGATCGTTGCGGCCGATGCCCAGGCGATTGAGGCTGTCCGCCGTGCGGGTTACCAGCTCGCGCAAATCGCGATAGTTCAGATCCGGACGGTCAATACCCGATATCGAAGTGCTGTTATCGTCGCCAGGTTGCAGCAGGTCGAAAACAGTGGACGGCGTAGTCATTGACGGCTCCTGAATCATTCTTCTTATCGCCAGCGCATTGATGTGCTCGATCTTTTATTGGAACAGCGTACAGGATTAGCGCTCGCCCATTGTCGAGATTAAACGCTCGCTGGTCAATCCGGCGCCGCGACCTGCCGATAGTATTTGTGGTCAGAATTTACGGGAGAGATCCGATTCGGCAGCAATGCGGCCAAACGATGCCCAGCCGCTTTCCGTAATCATTTGCTCGAATGCGGCGCGCGCCTTGTCTTTATCCCCGTTGTAGAAATACCAGTTGCCGACGCCGTACATGGCCGAGTCCCCGCCGGCATCCGTGATTCCGGAAGTCAAAACCACACCTGTCTCAGCTTCTCCTTTATATAGCAGGCACAGCTGGTGGTATGCCATGCTCTCTATGACATTCATCTCGGGATGAATGGGCTCGAGTGCGGCAATAGCGTCTTGCGTGCGGCCAAGCAGTTGCAGGGTCATGTATTGCCAGTGTGTCGTGGCAACACGCATATCATCGTTTGGTGTCTGTGCGATTGCGATCTCGTAGACACGCAGTGCGTTCTCAAGGTCGCCCTTTAAGTAATATGCCAACCCCAGGTGGTACCAGATATTGGAATGCAGTGTGCTGACCGGTATACCGGCCGGGTTAGGCGCACCGTCGGGCTCAACCACGTCTTCCGATCCTGCAATTAACGTGGCCGCATGTTCCAGGTCGGCAATCGCGCGATCGAATTCCCGTATGGAAATGTAACGGTGTCCGCGATGCCGATAAAAGCGCGCATCGTCCGGATGCTTTTCAATGCCATCGGAGAAAACTTCAATAGCGCCTCGATAGTCTTGCGTATAACCTATGCGGCGTCCAAACCACACGATTGCATCGGCATCATTCGGATTCCTTTCATATTCGGTTTTCGCTGATGCAAGATTTTCGAGCACCGTGGCGCTGGCCTGCGACGCTCTGAGTTCTTCGCCGAGGAGCGATATCGCCTGTACGCCATCCGGCACGTCCGGCAGAATTGAGGACGTCATCGAGCTGTTTGCTACAGAAACTGACGCCGGGTCGTCGCTGGCACCGCAGGCACACAAGAGCAGAACGGCAAGTAGTACTGGAAGATTACGGGTTCTCATTATTATTCCCTTGATCGAGCTGCACCTAGCCAATGGTCTCTGAATAAATGCGCCGCACGTTGGCACCCATGATTTTCTCAACGTCCGTATCGGACAGTCTGCGATCCTTCAATCCATCCCAGATGGTCTCCATGCGTCTTGGACCGTTCAGCTCAACCATAAACCATGGCAGGTCGTCTTCGTTCAGATTGGCGCCCTGTTCAGCCCGTAGTTCATCGAGATACTCCGGTGTGAGATCGATAAAGCGATGGTCGCGGTCGCTGCCTATGCCTACATGATCGATGCCGCAAACGTTGACGGCATGTTGAATATGATCGAGATAATGTTCGAGCGCGCCTTCCTTTAGTTTCGTGATGTGCGGTCGAATCTGATCGATGCCGACGACGCCGCCGTTTTCAGCCAGAAGCTTGAGATTCTCGTCGGTCGTATTGCGAATATTGTCGTGTATAGCGAGGCAGCCGGTGTGCGACACGATGATGGGTGCTTTGGACGTACGAATGGCGTCGGCCATAGTGGGCATATTTGCATGCGAGCAATCAACCAGCATGTTCGTATCGTTCAGTTTTTCCACAAGCTGAACGCCAAATTCCGATAATCCCGCGTTCGTTCTTTCCTTGCAGCCTGCTCCAGCCCAGTTTTGATAGTTGTAGGTTACCTGTACCGTCCGCAGACCCAGGCCGTAGAAGGTGTCGACCATATCCAGGTCCTTGCCGAAAGGCGTGGAGTTCTGAATCAGGTAAAAGACCGCGATTTTGTCTTCTTGTTTGGCACGGTCGAGATCGGCAACTCGCCGCGCCTTTATCACCTGCGTCGGGTTGGCCGCTATCCAGGCATCAAAACTGCGAATCCCCTCCATCGCAACATCCAGCGCTTCCCGCTCGAAAGTCTTTGGGTCGCACATCGTCTTCGTGATGCCATTCAGCCCGCTGTCGATCATCTCCTGCAATAGTGCAGAGTCGTATACCTCGCGAATTTCTC
>JBPCYD010000314.1:0-4307 GCA_051007895.1 Woeseiaceae bacterium | reverse complement strand
CTGTGCAAATTGTTTGGTGCCGCACCACGTGATCTCGATATCGAGGAATTCCTCAACCTGAGCCAGAGCAGGGCAGGTAAGGCGTTGCCGCTCAGCCTTGCCGTTGCCGGGAATGCGCTGAAAGCATTTCCAGGCGTCGGAACAGTCGCCGGTGGCGTGGTGCATGCGGTAGCCTACGGACTTATATTTGATGCGCTCGGTCGAAGTCTCTTAATGACTTTGAGCGAGCACGGTGAGTTCGATCCGGGAACGGCCGCCAAGGCATTCGAGGAAGGAATCAGTGAGCATATTGAAGCGGGTGTTCGACAGGTTGCCAGGATGGCCGTGGATCCCGAAAAAAATACCGACTGAGACAGCCTCTGACGGCGGCTCAACTCACCTCGATCTCGCCCGCGAAAGCCTGCGGGAATTGATCGAGGATTCCCGTCTTCCGGCGGGTGTCCGCGACTCACTCGCGCA
This sequence comes from Woeseiaceae bacterium, assembly GCA_051007895.1. GTDB lineage: Bacteria > Pseudomonadota > Gammaproteobacteria > Steroidobacterales > Woeseiaceae > SZUA-117. The sequence continues at coordinate 3,848 of JBPCYD010000314.1, read as the reverse complement.
CGACTACGACGCAGTCCAGGTGATGCTCGACAAACTTCAACACGGCCACCTGCATATCGCGGTGTTCGGTCGCGTCAGTACCGGAAAGTCATCGCTCCTCAACGCCTTGATCGGGGAGGAGCGCTTCGCGGTTAGTCCTTTGCACGGCGAAACCAAGCGTACTTCCATCGAAGCCTGGTCGGAAGTCGAGGCTGCCGGTGTATTCCTGATCGATACGCCAGGTCTTGACGAGGCCGGCGGTGAGGCCCGCGAAGAAATGGCGAAAGAGGTTGCGCATCGTTCCGATCTCGTGATTTTCGTTATCGACGGCGATATAACGGACTCTGAACTTGCCGCGCTGCGCATGCTGCTGCAACAGGGTCGTCCGGTTGTTGTCGCATTGAACAAGTCGGACCTGTACACAGAATCCGAGCTCGCTGCCCTGCTCGACACAGTGCGTCTCAAGACTGAGGGCCTCGTGCAAGTTGACGATGTGCTCGCCGTCGCCGCCCAGCCACGCGCCCAACAAATTATAGAAGTCGATGATGCTGGCAACGAGTCGACGTCGGAGCGACAACGAGCCCCGGACATAGAGCCATTACGTCTGCGGCTCTGGGAAATCTTCGAGAACGAGGGCAAGACGCTGGCAGCACTGAACGCCAGCCTGTTTGCGGCAGACTTAAGCGATCAGGTAGGGCGACGTATACTGAACGCGCGAAGGGAAATTGGTGACAAGCTGGTACGCACCTATTGTGTTGGCAAAGGCATTGCCGTTGCCTTCAATCCTGTTCCTGTGGCGGACCTTTTCGCGGCAGCTTTTATCGATGTCGGTATGGTCGTGCATTTATCGAAAGTCTACGACCTGCCCATAAGCCGGCGCGAAGCCGGTTCCCTTGTGAGCATTATTGCAGCCGAATCTGCTGCGTTGATGGGCACAGTCTGGGCGCTGCACTTCGTATCGAGCGCGCTGAAAGTTGGCACTGCGGGGCTGTCGACAATCGTGACGGCCGGCGCACAGGGAGCGATTGCCTACTACAGTACCTACGTCGTTGGGCAGATAGCGGCCGAGTACCTGTCGAAGGGCAAGTCCTGGGGCGAGGGCGGGCCCAAACAGGTAGTCAATGAAATACTCGAGAGCCTGGATCGGGATACGGTGCTAAGTGAGGCAAAAAAGGAAATTCAAACGCGCCTCGGCGCCGCCTGAGATTCGGGAGTTAGCGGAAATGACTGCGTGGTCGCCTATTCAATACGACGAGAATTCAGATTATTTTCGCAAATCAAATGCGCTAAAATGGGCTTCACTTTTCGTCAGAACCAAATTGCGAGGAATTCGGATATGCGCAGGATGATACGAGGACTTTCGATTGCTATAACGCTGTTGTCAGTAATTGGCATTGCGCATGCAGAAAACTCATCGAAAGTATTTATGTATGTCACCGACGGCTCTCGCGATCTGGAGCTCATGCTGACGGAAGAGGTTGGCGTAATGCAGCGAATGCTACAGGAGGCCGGCTACACTGTTGATATCGCCACCAGCGATGATCGCATTATGACGGCAGAATCAGCAACGCTGACGCCGACGGTTAACCTGGCTGACGTCAATATTGACGACTATGCGGGGGTCATTCTCCCCTGCATGGCCCCGGCACCCGGCACAGCGCCACCCCCGGCAAAGGTCGCGGAGATTCTGGAAGCAGCGGTGGCCCGCAACAAACCGATTGCCGCGTCACGTGGGTCAGTGGTAGACCTGGCGAAAGCCGGCGGTATTGCAGACCGGGAGTACGCGTTTGCAAGTCCAGTGGATACATCGGAGCGAACCGAGTTTGCCGGCGGTTTTTTCCGCGGTATTGGTGTGGTTCGTGACGGCAATATCTCAACTGCAGGAATCTGCCCGCTGGCGGCAAGATCGCTGGGTGAAGAGGATGGTACCGTCGAGCTAACGCAAAATTTTATCGATAGCCTGGCTGATTCAGTGTAGCCAACCAGGCAGATCTTGCTGACCAGAGACCGGCCAGTTCGGTCGAGTCGTCCTGCACAATCCCCCTGAAGCGAGGCGCGTCAGGCCCTTAAGCGAGCCCGGCACGACACTTGGCGCTCACTGCCGAGCACTAATTGCGCGTTACCGGGCGCACGTTTTCTTGCGTTTATACGTCCCAGGGGCTGCCCGGCTGCCACATCGCGAGATTATGTGAATTTCAGAATTCTTCTGAGCTGCTACAATCAAAATAAAAGAGCATAAAAAATGTCATGCAGTCCTTCGGTCACAATTAGTTTTTTTTCGCTACTTCTTGCGTTGGTGACACAGCAGGCGATGCCTGCCGAATCCGGTGATTCGCCTATCCCGGTAATCGTTAAAGAATTCAATCATTCCGTCGGCGGCGCCAATGTGAGTGCGACTGATCAAGTGATCGAAAACGAGATATATCGTCTTCTCGAACTGTACGAAGACGCACGAATGGCGGGAATGTTGGAAGAGGCGGACATGCTGGCGAAGCAAATCGTCGAGATCTCCATTCAGTCATACGGACGTGACAGTCACGATACCGCGAGAGCCCTCACGAATCTCGCGACACTGCAGTCCGAAAACGAGCAGTACGTTGCCGCAATACAAAACCTGTCTGCTGCGATTGACATCGTTGAGAGAGTGGAAAACAACCTGAGCATGAGCTTGCTCTATCCGCTGAATGAGATGGGACGATTGCAAATGCGGGCCGGTCAAACCGATCTTGCGCAGGAGACCTGGTCGCGCGCGGTGCATATCAGCCATGTCAATCTTGGCCCGCACAATTTTGAGCAAGTCGAAACTCTGCAGGCTATAGCGGGATTGCTGGTCGCTTCCGGAAAATACCGGAAAGCGAGAAAGCTGCGCCGGCGAATTGGTGAATTGCTCTCTCGCGAAACCACGCCTATCAAAGAACACGCATTGCAGGCGGGTTACGAATAAAGCGTGGCTTGCTTTGATTTTCGTGCCAATTGTCTTCTTGCCAAAGCAGTTCAACGGCTAGGTTTCGATCCATCTTCTCGCCCTGCCATTTCGTCACGCAGGTATTTGAATGGATTTGTCGATCTTCGAGCGTTTCTTTTAATTGTGGAATAGGGTTTTCGACATTTTTCGGCGATGCATATGTCGAATTTCCGATTCGCTTGCCCAAAAGATTTCTGAAAACAACATCTCCACCTGGCTCTCGCTCGCAGTCAAACCCGCCTTCATGTACCAAGCGATGATGGTGTCTGCACAACAACACCAGGTTATCCACACTGGTTTCTCCGCCATTAGCCCAATGCCTGATGTGGTGCCCATCAATGAAACAGGTATGTGTGCAGCCCGGAAAGCGGCAACCTTCGTCTCTCGCCCGAAGCGCACGCCGCATTGGCGGTGGAATGACCCTCGATTTGCGCCCGATCGTCAATGGTGCGCCGTCCTGGTTTTCGACGAGCAGACTTATCGACGTATCACAGCGCAGCCGTTGCGCTGTTTCCGCGGAAACGTGCGGACCCGCTTCGATACGGCAGGATTCGTTCTGCGATGTATTCGCGGAAACATCTGGAGCCAGTGTTTCCGCGGAAACGTGCACCATGACCTGATAGCGATCAGCGGATGAAGATGGCTGGTCGCCAGTCTCAAGATAACTTTCAGTGATCCTTGCCAATGCGTCTGCCCGACGGGTCGCAAACGTTGGACGTGTTTCAACAGGCGTTTCCGCGGAAACGTCTTGCTCGTTGTCGGTCCGATCGACGGCTTGATCCAGCGCCTTGATGAGCATCGCACCTACCTGCCGTGCAGGCGCCCCTTGATGACCAGCGAGCCATCATCATCGTAGTGATAATCGAACGATCGGGAGCAGAATTGTTTGTTTCCACCCTCTACC
>JBPCYD010000313.1:0-4222 GCA_051007895.1 Woeseiaceae bacterium | reverse complement strand
GCCGTCGGGTCGCCGTCGACAACCTCCGGAAGCATCTCGTCCATGTGATTTGGCAGGGTCAATTCGGCAGCAACCGCCTTATCCAGCTGCACCAGGCTCGGCATCAGGTATAACGAATTTGAGGTTTCGCTGGTACCGCCGTGCCGGTCCAGTACAGTGGCGGGCGGCTCCGGATCGGGTTCCATAAACGGTGCGGCTGCTTGTCCAAAGTTGACAGCAATACCCGCGGTCGTCTGATTGATCTGGTCTACCAGCAAAGTCGTAATCGCACGATTGCCGCCATGCGCATTCATTATGATAAAGCGCTTGAATCCATGATGTATCAGGCTCTCGACCGCCTCCAGATGGACCTGGACGATGGTTTCGGCACTGAGTGTGATCGTGCCAGCCATGCCCATGTGGTAGGGCGATTGCCCGACCATGAGTACTGGCGCCACCAGCACATCGCGTTCCTGGGCAATAAGTTTGCAGCGCTCGACGCCGTTGATGAAATCTGTACCGATGGGGAGATGGTCGCCGTGTTGTTCGAGCGAACCGACGGGGATAATGACCATGTCGGATTTTTCGAGAAATGCCTCGACCTCCGGATAGGTCATGTGTGGCAGATAGTTTTTGACTTTTTGCTGTGTCCAAAGAGGATTCGTCTGTGCAACCGACTGCAGTGACACCACGCTTAGCAAAAACGCAAACGTAGCGTGCAGCCATATGTTTTTTTGAGATCTCATTAACTTCCTCTCCATTTGCCGATTTTGTTAACGTACCACTAGTCTTCGACTTCAACGATCATTTCGATCTCGACCGCCTGACCTCTCGGCAGCGAAGCCATACCAACTGCTGCCCGGGCATGTTTTCCCCTTTCCCCAAACACATCGACGATAAGATCTGAAAAACCATTGATAACGCTTGGTTGCTCAACAAAGTCTGGTTCCGAGTTGACCATGCCCAGGACTTTAACCACCCGTTTCACCTTGTTCAGATCGCCGAGCATGTATTTCAATACGGCAAGCTGGTTTATTGCCGTTAGCCGAGCACCTTCATAGCCCTGCTCAATGGTGACATCTGCGCCCAACTTACCCGTGATTTCGCTGCCGTCAGCACGCTTGGGTCCTTTGCCTGCAAGAAATATGAGGTTACCAGTGCGCACGCCGTTCACGTAATTTGCTACCGGTTGTGGCGGCTCAGGCAGGACGATGCCAAGTTCATCCAATCTCGCTTCAGGATCGAAACGGCCATCGTCGACATCAGTGGCAGCCTTGTTCGTATCACCGCATGCAGCAAGAAAAACGCATAACAGCAATGCGTGGGTAAATTGAAAAGTGTAGCGGTTCAAACTCTGTCGATTAAAAATTCCGACCAACACGGTTGAGGTTAGACTCGACCTGTTGACGTTGGTAGCTTGGTATATCTTCATCCTGCAACAACTCCCTGGCTTTGGTCGGATTCGACCTCATCAAACTATAGACCTGTCTAACTTTGGCCTGGCCGCGCTTGTCACGATCCGCGATGCTCGCAATCAGTTTGTCAGTCGCGGCTGTGGGTTCTCCCCACGCGTACGACAAATGCATAATTGCATCGTCTCGCATTGTTCCAGTCGGCAGCTTACTAACCCAAAGTGTCGCGGCATCTGGATTATCGCCATACCACTGCGCAGCCAGTTGACCTGCTGCTGCGCCGCGCATGGACTCGTTTTTTACGTTGCTCAACCAACGTGCCGCCTCATCCGGATAGGTCTGCGCCCGCTGACCTATCACTTGAACATACGCCGCGTCTCTCGCGTCGCTGCTAGCCAATTGATCAGCCATTTGCTTGGCCGCCAACGCGTCTGATTGAGCGACACCCGCAATTAGCGACGCCTGCAGCTTATCGAAGCCCGGCTCTCCCTGGAATTGTGCAATGAAACTCTGCGCCTCGTGCGGCGGACGCGTGGTCGCGATTTGCTCCGCGATTTGTTGCCGCATATGTATCCGGTCCTGATCCGGTAAATCAGGCAATATCCTGATCGCACCGTCAATGTTGCTGCGGAGTAAACTCTGGCTTGCATTTTGCAACAATTTTCCTGCAGTCTCCTTGTCATTGCTCTGGATCCATTTAAGCGCGGATTCAAGATCACGTTGTATCCAGGTCTGCGCGAGCTGGTAGCCGACCTCGAGGCGTTGCTGTCGCCCCGGAATCTGATCCAGGTAGCTGGCGGCTGTTGCCGGGTCCGTGTTCGCAACTCGCTGCACCACCATCGATATCAGTCTGGACTTCATTTGCGAATTGGGCGCTTCAAGGGCCGATGCCAGGGCGAACAGCGGATCCGTTTCAGCGATCGTGTTCAGCACGGTCATCTGAATATAAGACCAGCCTCCAGCTTCATTTTCGCGGGCCCATGCCAGCGCCTCGACAGGATCTTCAACTGCCATCTGCGCAGCAATGGATGCGCCCCACATTTGTCGATCGTCGGCTGACCGTGCTTGCTCGAAATAGTACCTGGCAGCCTCGAGATCGTTGGACGCCAACGCTCTTACCGCGCTTCGGTATTCGCCGTTGATACGCAGATTCTCACCAGCCGCCAGCAGTCGCTCGATAGTTGCTTGCGGATTGTCGCGAGCTACCCTGTTATTGATGATTGTTTTAAATCGTTCGCCGTCTGACTCGGTCGTAAAAAGACTTGCATAAGTGAGCGACATTTCCGGCTCGCGAATGGCAATATACTCAGCGAGCCACTGAACGTTTCGCCGCTGCTCATCGCCGCGTTGCATGCCGTTGATAAATGCAATGGCCTCTGTCCGTGATTTGTCTGCAAGCTTAAAGAGATAGCGATTCCGCGTTTCCCAATCAGGTCCGATTCCCAGCTCCGATTCGATCTGTTCGACAGTGTCATTGCCCAAAAACCCAAAAGCCGCATACAAACTCTGGGCTGCCAACTTTCGTCGCGCCAATGAGCCCTGCGAACTCGCGGCACTTAATGCGCCGTTTAGATCCATTCGTCCCCAAGTGCGCCAGACAATCTGTTCGAATTGTCTTCCGCCACCGAATCGGTCAATTCTGGACAAGGCCAGTGCGGAATTCGGGTCCGCCTCCGCCAGTCGAAAGAATAATATTCTCAGGAATTCAATTCTTTGTCCGTCGTTCGCGACTCGATCCGCTTCAAATATCAGTTGCTGGATAAACGCGGGATCAGAGCGACCGGCGAGTGCGTACAGCGCTTCAGAGCGTGCGAACTCTGTGGGTAAGGACACGATCTGCTCGACAGTCCTGACATTCGTGTAATTTTCGTCCCGATGCTTGTCGGCAATCGCTTGAGACATAACCGGAACATCGACTATGTCACGTACGATTTCCTGATCGGTCTGATAATCGACCGTGTTGAATCGTTCGATTGCGAGTAGGGCAAAGGCGCCTAGTAGCGCGCCAAGTACGAGTGTGGCGATTGTCCTGACCATGATCGGGCTCCCGGACTTTTGTTCCCACCGTTTTTACCAGTGTACACCTCAATGTAGTGCAACATCCAAATGATCTTGCCTGTGAATGACGAGCTGGAGTTTGTCGTCGCCAACGAAAAAGGGACCCACGTGGGTCCCTTTTTCTGCACTTTTTAGTTTTGCAATCAGGATGATTTGAGTGCGTCACGAATCTCCTGCAGCAGGACGACTTCGTCAGAAGGCTTCGGCGGTGCAGCCGGCGCTTCCTCTTCCTTTTTCTTCATCGAGTTCATCGCTCTAACGACCATGAAGATCGCGAATGCAATGATGATGAAGTCGACTACCGTCTGGATAAAACTTCCGTAATTCAGCAGTACCTCGTCCACTCCCTCGGACGCCGCCTGCAGTTGCACACTTAAGCCGCTGAAGTCGACACCCCCCATCAGCAGGCCAATTGGCGGCATCAACACATCTGCTACAAAGGACGACACGATCTTGCCAAAGGCACCACCGATGACGATACCTACCGCCATATCGACTACGTTACCTCGCATTGCGAAGTCTTTAAATTCGGACATCATTCCCATGGTATTCCCCAAAGTTTATAGAGTTTTTATTGACTCGATCGAGACAGATCGACGCCATGGCACTAACAATTTTTATTCTGTTTCGTTAGATACAAAATTGCTTCGACTATCGTTTTAGCACCAAATTATGCGCTTTACAAATTATGTAAATCATAAAGCATCAGATTATGAGTCGTGGCCAACTGTTTCTTTTTCCTGATTTGTTGCGGTGCGCCATAAGGTCAGTAT
>JBPCYD010000312.1:0-3635 GCA_051007895.1 Woeseiaceae bacterium | reverse complement strand
TGTGCCGTTGGGATTCCCAGCGTTTGTACCACTACGCGCTCGATTCCGGCGTCATACGACAGCATAAGATCCCGATCTGCCGCAACATCGTCTCCAGTGCTTATCAGGCCGATACGTGTACCGTGCTGACGCGCCTCCCCGACGGCGGCCTCGCAGCATCCGACCACCGGGTGAGTACCCAAAGCTCGTGCCTCCTCCAGCCCGGGATCGGCAAAGCAGGCAATGACCACACCGGCAACCGAGCTATTGAGGTCTCGCACCACACGACAAATCGGGTCGACGACCGACTGGACATCGTCATCTGTCATGATGGCGAGTGGAGCATCTTCGAGGGTCAGGCAATCGATCGTTGTTTCACGGTTCCGTCTGAGAGCATCGAGCGCGCTCGAAATCTGCTCGGTATAGACCGTATTGCTGTTCGGATTGATAACGGTAATGTGCATTTCAGTTTGCCGGACAAAGGTCATCGATGATTGCACACCCGCTGCGGCGCCTTTTCAAGCGATCTTTTGTTGCAAGCGATGTTCTGTACGGTCACAAGCAGTAGCCAGTATCAAATCGTTGATTTTCTGTGGGTTTGCCGATGGCGACAGAACTGGCACAGCGAACGATCGGAACAACGCCTGATCCCAAAAGTCGCTTGTTGCCGCCGGCGCCCATTCCTATACTAGCCCTGGTCTAGAAATGCTCGAGAAACCCGAATTGAAACAAGCTATTAACCCAAACCAATGCACATGGCCGGGCGATTCCCGTTCCGCCGTTGCCGTTACTTTCGATTTCGATGCCGAATCGCTGTGGTTTTCCGAAAAAGCGATCAACGCGCGTAAGCCATCGGTACTGTCCCAGGGTACTTATGGCCCAAAGGTGGGATTAGCGAAGATCTTAAACGTGCTGAAGGAATTCGATGTTCCGGCCACATTTTTCGTCCCGGGCTGGACCGCCGAGAACCACCCGGTCGCCGTCCAATCGATCGCCGAGGCAGGCCACGAGATTGGCCACCATGGACACCTGCACAAATTCATCGATCCGGACAAACCGGATGAGGAAATCGAAGAAATGGAAAAGGGCCTTGCCGCCCTGGACAAAGTGGTTGGAATCAAGCCCGCAGGATATCGGGCGCCTGCAGCCGACTCCAGCGACATCACAATCAAGCTGGTGCACGAGTATGGCTTTCTTTACGACAGCTCGTTTTCTGACGACGACTTTCCGTATCGACACAGCCTGGAGAATGGCAAACCGGGTCCGATAGAGCTGCCTTTTCACTGGCACCTCGATGATTCCGCAATTTCTCTGTTCATGATGGATTACATGCCGCCGATCGTGCCCTCAACGCATATTCTCGAGCTGTGGAAAGAGGAATTCACCGCGATGCACGAGGAAGGCGGGCTCGTCATGATTACCTTACACCCGCAGATCATCGGTCGCCCCAATCGCTTGAAAATGCTGCGAGAGTTCCTGGCATTCATGCGCGCACACGGTGACGCGTGGTTTTCGAATTGCACCGACATTGCCAATGCGTGGCAGGCATCAACCGGCGAAAGCAGGTAGAACCGTACGGTGGGATCCAGCGACGCCTCAGCCAACCACTATCACACTATCTTCGATGAGCCGCGTGCAATCGCTTCTGCGCTGGTCATGGGCATGCTGGGCAACCTCATATTCATGGGAGCACCGTTCCTCGTTGGTTCGCTCGTCGACACGGCAGGCTACAGCGAGCAGCATGCTGGCTGGATATTCTCTGCCGATATGGCAGGGCTCGCCCTCGGCTCGGTCCTCACGGCGCTCCTGGTCAACCGCTACAATCGCAGGCTGATTGCTGGGTCGGGGATATTAATCCTCGTTGCCGGCAACCTGTTGTCACTATCTTTTCACGACGTCAACACGCTTATCATCATCCGGATCTTCGCCGGCGTCGGCTCAGGCCTGCTTTATTCAATTTCCATCGCCAACCTGTCTGGCACGCATCACACTGCGCGAAACTTCAGCATTCTCCTATTTCTGTTGCTCGCGCAAGGTGCGGGCGAAGCCTTGCTCTTGCCCACACTCTCCGGCTACATGGGCGTCAATGGAATATTTCTGTTCTTTATCGTGGCCGCTATTGTCGGCGCACCACTCGTGGCCTGGCTTTGCCGCTTCCCGATTGAGAAACCGCTGGCGACTCATGCGCAGGCAGATGAGGATTTCACCGGGAAGGATTCACTGCCACGCTACCTGCCCGTCCTGTACCTGCTGTCTATAGTCGCTTATACCGTGGTCATTGGTGCAGTTTGGACGTACATCGAACGGGCCGGAATTTCGGCCGGGATCGAGGCCGCGACCGTGAGCAAAATTTTGTCTATCGTCAACCTCACCGGCGTCGTTGGTGCCCTGATCGCAGTCTGGCTCAGTAAGAAATGGGGACAGGGGAAGATGTTGCTGGCCTCGTTGCTGGGCGTTTCGGCGGTCTTTTTCGTGATCGGTTCCAACCTGACCTACAGTACTTATTTTTCCGGGCTGATCGTGTTTAACATCCTCTGGGTCCTTGTCAACGTGTACCAGATGGGCACGCTCGCAAATCTCGACCACACGGGGCGATACGGGGCATTGGTACCTTTCGCGCAGGATACGGCAGCGGCAGTCGGTTCACCCGCCGCCGGCGCCATCCTGGCCGCCGGACTGGGATACTCTGCCGTCATTTTCTTTGGTGCTGCCTGTGCGCTGATTTCATTCTTTATTTTCCTGCCGGCCTACCTGCGTGTCAGAACGCTTGCGCCAGAAATCGCGGATGCACCCTAACTATTTTTCAACCAACAATGCCTGAGACGCGAAAAATCATTAAAAATGCCCATGTGCTCACGCTTGACGAGCATGACAATGAGTACCCGCGCGCAGACATACTGATCAGTAACTCGACCATTGAGCGCATCGGCCCAGACCTGGAGCAGAGTGTCGACCTGTCCGGTGTCGATGCGATCGACGCGCAGGGGCTGCTGGCCATGCCCGGCCTCATCAATGCGCACTTCCATTCGACAAGCGCCTTCATGAAGGGCGCTCTCGAGGGCCTGCACCTCGAGCCCTACATGCTCTACGAAGCGCCACTCAAAGCAAAATGGGAAACGAAACGCATCTATTACCTGCGCTCGCTTTTAACAGCAATGGACATGCTAAAGGTCGGAATCACGTCAGTACGGGACGACGCACATTTCTTCAGTCACCCTACGGAAGACCTGATTGACGGCATTTTTGAGGCATTCCGGGATGCCGGCATGAGAGCGTCGGTAGCACTCGGGATTTCGAACGTTCCGGAAACTGAAAAGCTGCCCTATCTGGATGAATTGCTTACGGATGCTGCAAAATCGCAGTTGCCTGACGAGCCATTACGAAATACGAACGAACTGATTGAGTTGTATGAGTCAGTATCTGATCGTTGGCATGCCTCGGAAAGCGGCCGACTGACCTTGCACGGCTCGGTATCGGCGCCGCAGCGCGTGACGCCGGAATATCTACGGGCGCTGTCAAACTTCTGCACCACAAACAACATGTCTCTCGACATGCACGTGTTGGAAACAAAGACGCAACGTGTGCATGGTGAACTGCTGCACGGCAAGTCTTTCGTTCGCTACGTCGAGGATGTCGGCGCACTCAACGACAATACG
>JBPCYD010000311.1:0-9726 GCA_051007895.1 Woeseiaceae bacterium | reverse complement strand
CACAAGTTTTCAGTGTCGCCGCTCCATCAACTGTCAGATGGCCAATTCGAGGTCATCATTCCCGACAGTGCCCAACTTGAGCCGAATTCGATCAAGCGCATAGTCTTTTGCAGTGGCAAGGTTTACTACGATCTTGCCGAAGCTCGCGAAGTGCACGACCTGGCCGGCGTTGCGATTGTGAGAATCGAGCAGCTCTACCCGTTTCCGATCGAGCAGTACGCCAAGGTGCTTGCGACTTACGCCAACGCAGATGATGTTGTCTGGTGCCAGGAGGAACCGCAGAATCAGGGCGCCTGGTATCAGATACGGCATCGCCTGCAAGAGGCACTGAATGACGAGCAGCAACTTTTCTATGCCGGACGGTCTAGTGCTGCAGCGCCGGCTTCCGGCATCTTCAAGCTCCATCTTCAGCAACAGCAGGCCCTGGTCGAAGCGGCGCTTAGCATTCAGCCAACGGCCCGAAAGTCCACCAAGCGGCCCGCCAAATAACGGTAAACCAAATGACCATTGAAATTAAAGTTCCTCCATTACCTGAATCTGTGTCTGATGCGACGCTTGTCGCTTGGCATAAGAAGGCGGGGGAAGCGGTATCACGTGACGAGAATCTCGTCGATCTCGAAACTGACAAGGTAGTGCTGGAAGTGCCCGCACCGTCGTCCGGTACGATCACTGAACTTAAGGTAGAGAATGGTGCCACGGTCGTAGCGGGCGACGTGCTCGCGCTACTGGAAGAAGGGGCGACTGCACAGGCGGCACCGCCGCCGGCAGCAAAAAAGGCAGAGACGCAGGTCGCCGAATCAGCAGACACCGGCCCGACTAAAATGAGTCCCGCCGTACGCCGCTTGCTCGAAGAGCACGATCTGGATGCGACGGTTGTCATTGGTTCCGGAAAAGACGGGCGCATCACGAAATCCGACGTGATGAGCTACCTGAAGACGCATAGCGACGAAAATGTGACTCCGGGTGATCCCGCGCCGGAACTTGAGGTTGCCGCGGCTGCGGCTGGCCCCACCAGGACCGAACAGCGCGTACCGATGACCAGGCTGCGGGCTCGTATCGCGGAGCGCATGGTCGAGGCTCAGCACACCGCAGCTATGCTCACGACGTTCAACGAAGTCGATTTGACGAAAGTCATGTCTTTGCGCAAGCGATACAAGGAATCATTCGAGAAAGAGCACGGCGTTCGACTCGGATTTATGTCGTTTTTTGCGAAAGCGGCCGTGGAAGCACTAAAAAAATATCCTGCAGTCAACGCTTCAGTCGAAGGTAACGACATCGTTTATCACGACTACGTCGACATTGGTATCGCTGTCTCTTCCGAACGCGGGCTTATGGTGCCGGTGCTACGTGATGTGGACCACGCCAGTTTTGCCAAGATTGAATCGGATATCAACATCTATGCCGGCAAGGCGCGTGATGGTTCGATGAGTATGGAGGATCTGACCGGCGGAACCTTCACCATTACGAATGGCGGAATTTTTGGTTCGATGTTATCAACGCCAATCTTGAATCCACCGCAAAGTGCAATTCTCGGCATGCACAACATCCAGGAAAGAGCGGTGGTAATCGACGGCGAGATAGCCATCAGGCCAATGATGTATCTTGCCCTTACCTATGACCATCGAATTATCGATGGCCGGGAAGCGGTGCAATTTCTAGTCAGTATCAAGAATTCCCTGGAAGATCCGGGCCGCTTGTTACTGCAGGTTTAGACGAAGGGTAAGGGAAACTGATGAGTCAAGCATTCGACGTTGTTGTAATCGGTGCCGGTCCGGCGGGATATATCGCTGCTATAAGGGCTGCGCAGCATGGCCTGAGCGTGGCCTGTATTGATGAGTGGAAGAATCGCGATGGAAAGAACGCATTTGGTGGTACTTGCCTGAATGCAGGCTGCATTCCTTCCAAGGCATTGCTCGAGTCTTCGGAGTTATATCATCGTGCAACGCATGAATTTTCAAAGCACGGCATTTCCACCGGTGACGTGTCGGTTGATGTGACGAAAATGCAGAAACGCAAGGCCACGATTGTCAGGCAGCTAACCGGTGGAATCGCGGGCCTGCTCAAAGCTGCGAAGGTCGTGGGTCTTGCCGGACATGGCAAGTTGCTCAGCGATCGCAGAGTCGAATTTACACCGACTGACGGAGAGGCAGAAGTGTTTGAAGCCGGTTCCGTTATCCTGGCCACTGGTTCGACACCCGTGGAGCTCAAGATTGCGGCATTCGACGGGGAGAGGATTGTCGATTCATGGGGTGCACTCGATTTTGAGTCAGCACCAGAAAAACTTGGGGTGGTCGGTGCTGGCGTCATAGGCCTGGAGTTGGGGAGTGTCTGGAACCGGCTTGGTTCGGAGGTCGTCATCCTGGAAGCGATGGAAGATTTCCTGTTCATGGCTGACCGGCAATTGGCAAAGGATGCGCACAAGCAATTTGTTGGTCAGGATCTCGATATTCGACTGGGTGCTGCCGTGACGTCGGCAAAAGTCAGTGGTAACCAGGTGCAGGTTAATTACACCGACAATGACGGCGAGCAGCAGCTGGCGGTTGACAAGCTCGTCGTCGCCGTTGGTCGCAGGCCGTTCACAGACGATCTCCTGGCTGCGGACAGCGGTGTGCAACAAGATGAACGCGGATTCATCGTGGTCGATGACGAATGTCGTAGCAGCGCCAAAGGCGTATTCGCCATTGGCGATTGTGTTCGTGGCCCGATGCTCGCCCATAAAGGGTCCGAAGAAGGCGTTATGGCAGCCGACCTCATTGCGGGTGAGGTTACAGAAGTAAATTATGACGTGATTCCATCAGTGATTTACACGGCGCCTGAAATTGCCTGGGTCGGCAAGACCGAAGAGGAAGTAAAGGCAAGCGGCAAGGCATACAAGACCGGCAGCTTCCCGTTCGCAGCCAGCGGACGCGCGAAGGCAATGGAGCAAACCGACGGCATGGTGAAAATCATCTCGGCCGACGACGATGATGAAATTCTGGGCGTGCACATTGTCGGACCTATGGCAGGCGAGTTGATTGCGGAAGTCGTGCTTGCGATGGAATTTCAGGCCAGCACCGAAGACATTCAGCGGACTGTGCATGCTCACCCCAGCCTTGCAGAGGCTATTCACGAAGCGTCCCTCGCCGTCGATAACAAGGCTTTGAACTATCCGAATCGCTAGTTTTTTCCACGTGTGTCCAAAGCGGTAATCGCTTGCGCGGCTACGCGCTGCCTATCTTGTACTCGACCCATCCGCCGTGGACTTAGATATAGCCCTGCTGGATAAAGCTCCAGAACGGCTGTCCCGCCGTCACTTGGCGGTAGTTCGGCCGGATACGTATCAGGCGGCTCAGTTGATTCCAGCTATGCAAATTGCTCTGACGTCAGTCGAAATAGCTCGCCGGGTCTTGAGATGCCGATTGAAGTCATTTTGAATATCCCGGGATGGCAGCCGTTTTTTACCGAGTGGAGTCTGTAGTTCGCCATTGCCGGGACATTTTGGCGTCAGGCAATTCGATGGCGTCAGGATCGCCGGCGTACTGAAGTGACGTTGGGGAGCAGCTCAAGTCTGCTGATGAGTCTGCTCAAAGTTGGCAGGCCCGGTATAGAGATCGCAAGCAACATCTCGACCTGCATCGTCTTCTTATCGGTGTTTGTCTGGACGCTGTCGACGCTCACTTTCTCATCGGCCATCACTGTGCTGATGTCACGCAACAGTCCATGTCTGTCGAATGCCTGCACCGACAGTTCGACCGGGTAAACGGCGTCAGGCGAACCGCCCCAGTCAACTTCAATTACGCGCTCGGCGTGACGTAACTGAAGATTGAGAAAATTGCCGCAGTCCTGTCGATGAATGCTGACACCGCGGCCAAGCGTAATGTATCCAGCGATTTCTTCCGGAGGCACAGGCCGGCAACACCGGGCGAAATTGTATAAGAGATCGCCGACACCGCTTATCGCTACTGCGCCAGATGCGGTTTCTTTGCGCCGCCTCGGCCGCCGTTTGGGTATAACTCCGGTAGAATCGTCCTTACGCAAATTCTGCAGGGCGGACGCCACCGCAGCAGAGGTAATGTCGCCGGCACCAAGGGCGATGCACAGGGATTCGGTATCCTTCAATTTAAGCTGCTTCGCTATGCTGTCTGTACTGACATCGCGAACGTTCAGACGCGATAGTTCACGTTCGAGTATCTCGCGACCCTGCCTCTTGTTCTGATCCCGGTCACGCTGTCGAAACCAGTTCCTGACCTTGGTTCGGCTGCGTGTTGCTGCCAGGTAGCCAAGTTGCGGACTTAGCCAGTCGCGACTCGGCTGCTCGTTCTTGCCTGTAATAATCTCGATCTTGTCGCCGTTCTGTACCTGGTAAGTCAGGGGGACAATGCGTCCATTCACTTTTGCCCCTCGGCAACGGTGACCTACCTGGGTATGTACGTGATATGCGAAGTCCAGCGGTGTCGCCCGTGCCGGCATTTCAACAACGTCGCCTTTGGGACTGACGGCATACACGCGATCTTCGAAAACGTCCCCGCGAATCTGGTCCAGCAAATCTCCACCGGAGCCGGTTGGCTCCAATAGTTGCCTGAGCAGTCGTATCTTTTTCTCAAATGCGGCTTTGCCAACGCCCCCTTCTTTGTATCGCCAATGTGCAGCGACACCGAATTCCGCGTGCCGATGCATGTCATGTGAGCGTATCTGGACCTCCACAGTCTGGCCTTCTGGTCCAATCAGTGCTGTATGCAAAGACTGATAATCGTTGTCTTTCGGGTTGGCAATATAGTCATCGAATTCTCCAGGCAAATACGCCCAGATGTTGTGTACGATTCCGAGAGCGGCATAGCACTGGCTGACGTCTTCGACAAGCACCCGAACGGCACGAATATCAAATATTTGTTCGAGCTGTTTGTCTTTGCGTTGCATTTTTCTCCAGATACTGAAGATGTGCTTTGGGCGGCCACTGATCTCGGCGTGAATGCCACTGTTCCAAAGCTCTTCCTGCAATGTCGCCGTGACGTCGGCGATGAACTCTTCTCGCTCCGTTCGTTTTTCATTCAGGGCCGTCGCAATTTGCTTATAGGTGCTGGGGTCAAGGAAGCGGAACGCCAGATCCTCGAGTTCCCACTTGAGTTGCCATATACCCAGGCGATTCGCCAGTGGCGCGTATATTTCCCGGGTTTCGATCGCAATTGCGCGCTGCTGCGCTGGCGCCGCCGTTTTAGCCTGCCTTAGGCGGTAAAGTTGCTCACCGATACGTGCCACGACGAGGCGGGCGTCAGATACGACTGCCAGCAACATCTTGCGAAGGGCTTCCGACTGCTGTGTCGCCAGGGCTTCACCGGGCGACCAGTCTTCCGGGAGCGTGAAGTCTCCCAGTTGCAGCAGCCCCTCAACCAACCGGGGAATTTCCGGTATGTTTATTTTTTTCAGAGACTTACCGCTGATAAGTCCCAAGCGCACTGCCGGATACAACTGCACCGCCGCGTCCAGGACTGACGGCAGCCCAAGTGGCTCCAGGATGGCACAAATATCATTTCCCTCGCCAACCGCAGCGGCCGCCGCTTGCTGGTCATCGATTTCTGCCAGCAGGCGCTGCGCGCGGGCGACCGCATCTGACGAGGCGGTGCCGATCTCCAGAGATTCTTGTTGATTGTCAGGCATTTGGCGCGGCTATAGGTGGTGTGCAGTTAGTGCATAACCGTTATCATACGCTCCGGGTTTGGGCCGCACATGACAATCTGGCAAAGCACGTCGCAGGCGTCGTTCGCGTAACCCGTTGTGTGACAGACGAAGCAGGGCAATTCAGCAAATGGCGGGACACAGCAAGTGGGCTAACATCCAGCACCGCAAGGGCGCGCAGGATAAGAAGCGTGGCAAGTTATTCACGAAACTGATTCGTGAGATTACGGTGGCGGCGCGGATGGGCGGTGGTGATATGGATGCGAATCCGCGGCTCAGGCTGGCGGTCGACAAGGCCAAAGCCAAGAGCATGCCAAAAGACAATATTGAACGCGCCATCAAGAAAGGCAGCGGCGATCTCGAGGGGGCGGATTTCATGGAAATTCGCTACGAAGGTTATGGTCCGGGCGGGACAGCCGTCATGGTCGATTGCATGACAGATAACAAGAACCGGACCGTTGCCGAGGTTCGTCACGCGTTCACAAAATTTGGCGGCAACCTTGGTGCCGATGGTTCCGTTGGCTACATGTTCCAGCACGTCGGCAACCTGAGCTATCCGCCAGGCAGCGACGAAGATGCGATCATGGAGGCGGCCATCGACGCCGGCGCTGATGACGTCGTGGTTGACGATGACAAGTCCATCGAAGTCCTGACTGAACCAGCTGAATTCGAAACGGTTCGGGACGCAATGCGCGCCGCCGGTTTTGATCCCGACAATGCGGAGCTTACGATGCGGGCATCGAACAGCACTGAACTCGAGCTACAGACCGCCAGTTCGATGATCAAGTTGCTGGAGATGCTGGAAGACCTGGACGACGTACAGAACGTCTACAGCAACGCAGATATTTCGGATGCAGTCCTGGCGGAACTCTGAGGTGATACTTGAGTAATCGCCTGCGAATTCTCGGCATTGATCCCGGCTCACGATTGACCGGGTTCGGCGTACTGGACTGTAACGGTGACAAGGCAAGCTATGTTGCCAGTGGGTCAATTAACAGTGTCGATGGTGAGTTTCCCGACCGTCTGAAAATGATATTTCATGCAGTTGGCGAGATAGTCACTGAATATCGTCCCGATGTTGTCGCGGTCGAAAGTGTTTTTATGCATAAGAATGCGGCCAGTGCGTTAAAGCTCGGGCATGCGCGGTCGGCTGCTATTTGTGCAACTTTTTCCGGGGAAGTGCGGGTTTTCGAGTATGCGCCGCGAGAAATAAAGCAGGCAGTGGTGGGCTCAGGTGGGGCAACCAAAGAGCAGATCCAGCACATGATCCGGCATATGCTCGCGCTTGACGGGGATCCCTCTCCAGATGCGGCCGATGCGCTCGCAGCGGCGCTGTGTCACGCGAATCAGCGTTTGCTGCAACGTGCACTCGGCAATGCCGCCGCGATGGCGGGATCGAAATGATCGTCCCAATGCTGATAGGCCTGATTGCGAATCGAGCGGCGACCGGATGATCGGGTCGCTGCGAGGCCGCCTGGCAGCAAAGCAGGCGCCGATTGTGATCATTGAGTGTGGCGGTGTTGGCTACGAGGTTGAGACGCCAATGTCGACTTATCTCGACATGCCAGCAATGGGTGAAGACGTTTTTATTCACATACACATGCTGGTACGCGACGATGCACACCTGTTGTTTGGATTTGCCAGTGAAGACGAGCGGCGACTGTTCCGCACGTTGTTAAAAGTCAGCGGGGTCGGCGCCAAAATGGGGCTGGCAATACTATCTGCAATGACCGCTGCCGATTTCGCACGCTGCGTCCAGCATGAAGATACGGCGATGCTCATAAAGATCCCCGGTATTGGCAAGAAAACGGCGGAGAGATTGATCATAGAAATGCGTGACAAGCTTGATAATACGCCGGCAAATGTGGATGTTGGTGGCAGGCTGCACGTGACAGGCGACGCGAAGAGTGAGGCGATGGACGCCCTGGTTTCGCTTGGCTACAAGCCTGCGGAAGTGAAGCGACTACTCGGGCAGATCGAGATCAAAGACAAATCGGCTGAAGACATCATTCGACTCGCACTCCGGCAGGTCGCCAGCTAGGTCGGGTATCGAACATACAGATGAAAGATTCTAAAGAAGTGGGTGGCAGAATATGAGCCGTATCGATCATGATCGCATCGGCAGCGGCGAACCACGGGACGATGAGCCGGCGTTCGACCGCGCCATTCGCCCCAAGCGACTGGAAGACTACAT
The DNA here is from genome assembly GCA_051007895.1 of Woeseiaceae bacterium. Taxonomy (GTDB): domain Bacteria; phylum Pseudomonadota; class Gammaproteobacteria; order Steroidobacterales; family Woeseiaceae; genus SZUA-117. The sequence goes on along the minus strand of JBPCYD010000311.1, from coordinate 1,880 downwards.
CGGCCAGCCCGCCGTTAAACAGCAGATGAATATATTTATCACTGCGGCCAGAAATCGTTCCGAGGCGCTGGATCACGTTTTGATTTTTGGACCACCCGGACTTGGCAAGACTACGTTGGCGCACATTGTCGCTAATGAAATGGGCGTGAATCTGCGCCAGACATCGGGCCCGGTGCTTGAACGACCTGGAGACCTTGCGGCCATTCTCACGAATCTTGAGCCGAATGACGTTCTCTTTGTAGACGAGATTCATCGGCTCAGCCCGGTCGTTGAGGAAGTTCTCTATCCGGCGATGGAGGACTTTCAACTTGACATCATGATCGGTGAAGGCCCGGCGGCACGATCGATTAAGCTCGACCTGCCGCCATTTACGCTCGTTGGCGCAACGACGCGAGCGGGATTGCTGACATCCCCATTGCGCGATCGATTTGGCATTGTCCAGCGGCTCGAGTTCTATTCCGAGATTGAATTGCGCGCCATTGCGCATCGGTCGGCCGGAATTCTGAATCTGCCGGTGGAAGACGAAGGTGCCAGGCAAATTGCGAGTCGCGCCCGCGGTACGCCGCGAATTGTTAATCGCCTGTTGCGCAGGGTTCGTGATTTTGCAGAAGTAGAAGCAGATGGTGTCGTCAGCGAAGCGGTCGCAGTCAGCGCGATGGACATGCTCGATGTCGATCCGAACGGCTTCGATTCGATGGATCGGCGCCTGTTACAGACCATTATTGAGAAGTTCGACGGCGGTCCGGTGGGTATCGAATCGTTATCTGCTGCAATTGGTGAGGAACGCGGCACGATAGAGGATGTGCTGGAGCCCTACCTGATACAGCAGGGCTTTATGATGCGAACCGCACGCGGCCGGGTTGCAACAAGCAATGCCTACCTGCATTTCGGCCTGACACCGCCAGCACGGGAGTCTGCTCCCGAGCTGCCGCTGTTTGATAGTAACTGACTGATTCAGCTCTAGTTGTGGAAAAGCAATCAGATCAGAAGCCGTTTGCCTGGCCGCTACGCGTCTACTATGAGGACACTGATGCACAGGGTCTCGTTTATTTCGCGAATTATTTCAAGTTCATGGAACGGGCCAGAACGGAATGGTTACGCGATCTGGGTGTCGAACAGGATGTACTGCTTAACGACAAGCGGAGATATTTTGTTGTGATTGAAACCAACGCCGAGTTCCTGAGACCCGCCAAATTTAACGATCAGCTTGTTGCCACTGCCCGACTCACCGGATTAACTCGTGCGACTTTCCTGATCGAACAAAATATCTATCGAAACAGCCTTGACGGTGAATTGCTGTGCAAAGGATTGACGAAGGCAGCTTACGTCAACGCTGAAACGCAGAAACCGGTACGGGTACCTGCTCATATCTTTAAGGACCAAAAACATGACGACTGATACGTCCGTTCTGGCGCTGATATTTGATGCCAGCATTCCTGTTCAACTCGTGATGCTGCTATTGCTGGGTGCATCGTTCATGTCCTGGAGCATCATTTTTACAAAGCGAAGACTGATTCGACGCACTAAATCTGCTTCTGATGAATTCGAAACGGCGTTTTGGTCCGGTGGTGACCTCAATACGCTGTTTCGCAGTGCCAGCAGACAAAAAGGTGGCAGCCAGGGTATGGCCAGCATTTTCGAAGCCGGTTTTCGTGAGTTTAATCGACTGACTCAGCAGGGCGGGGTGCAGCAGGACAAGATTGTCGATGAATGCCGGCGTGCGATGCGCGTCTCGCAAATGCGCGAGGTCGATCGACTCGAGCAGAGCCTGGCAACGCTGGCTACTATCGGCTCAACAAGTCCGTACGTGGGCCTGTTCGGTACGGTTTGGGGGATCATGAATGCGTTCATGCAATTCGGCAGCATGCCCACCGTCACAC
>JBPCYD010000310.1:0-28772 GCA_051007895.1 Woeseiaceae bacterium | reverse complement strand
TCGACAGGTGAAGTTCCTGTTGGCGCCGTACTGGTTCGCAACGGGGAAATCATCGGTCGTGGTTTGAACCGGCCCGTCCAGGATTCTGATCCCACAGCCCACGCCGAAATAATGGCCATTCGGGCCGCGGCTGCGGCGGAGAAAAACTACCGGCTGCTGGATACCACGTTATACGTGACGCTGGAGCCATGTGCTATGTGTGTCGGTGCCATGCTGAATGCGCGGGTGTCGCGCGTCGTATTCGGCGCCTATGACCAGAAGGCGGGCGCAGCTGGCAGCGTAGTCGATTTGAGCGACAACCGCAGATTCAATCATCAGATCGAGGTCAACGGTGGCCTGTTTGCGGCGCAGTGCGGCGAACTACTGCAAGACTTCTTCAAATCCCGTCGATAGCAGCCAACTCGGTTTTAGTGTCAGGCGTCGATTTCAGCGCAATCAATTCGGGGTCATTATCACTGCCTTCCCCGGCATCCCCGGGCGGCGGCGCTTCGTTTTCCGTCAGCCACCGAATGATGTTGTAGTAGGCGCGTATATTATTGACGTACAGCACCGGCTCCCAGCCACGTGCGTAGCCGTAGGGAACACGCGTGTACCATTTGTGCTGCGCCAGTAGTGGCAGTGCCTTGCTCAGATCAACCCACTTGTCAGGATCGCCACCCTGCCACTCGACAATTTGGCGAGCATCCTTAACATGATTGAAACCCACGTTATAGGCGGCGAGCGCCATCCAGGTTCGATCGGGCTCGGTAACGCTGTCAGGAATCCGCTCGGTTTGCCGTGCATAGAACTGCCCGCCACCGGCGATACTGGTAGCCGGATCCATTCTGTCTTCGATATCCAGGTAGTCGGCAGTCGCCAAAGTCAGCATCATGATGCCGCGCACGCCCGTCGGAGACACTGCGTGTGAGCGCCAGTGTGATTCCTGGTAGCCGAGGGCAGCCAACAGTCGCCAATCGACATCCCAGCTTGCTCCGGCTTCCTCAAACATTTGACGATAGCGGGGCAGACGGGATTCGAAATGCCGGATGAAAGCGCGGGTGCCAACGTAATCAAATTTCTCCGTATGGCCGAAGTAGCGGTCATTGACTTGTGCCAGGAATCCGGTGCGATCGCTGTTGATGAGATAGTCATCAGCGCGCTCAAGCAGACTTTGATCGCCAGTCTTAATGAATGCCCAGGCAATCGGATCGTCAATTTTCAGATCGAGTGCGACCCGTAAATCCGGATAGAAGTGACGCTGGATATTGAACTCCGTGCTGTCAGCGATCGTGAAGTCGATTTCACCCAGGGCGACTTTGGTCATCAGGTCGGCGACTTCATCTGTATCGTTTTCCGACCACTCAAGGCCGGGGTAAACCTGGCTCAACGACCTGATCATGTCCGAATGACTGCTCCCGGCGACGACCTCGATTGAGCGGCCGAATACTTCCGGAATAGATCGTGGTTTGCCCGTTCCAAGTTTATAGATCAGGTGCATATCGACTGAGTTATACGGATGGCCAAAGTCCAGGACTTCGCGACGCGAATCAGTGATAGACAAACCAGCCGCCGCCATGTGTGCTCTGCCCTCCGCAAGGTAGGGCAATATTTCGGATACGCTGTCGACAGTCTCTATTAAAAGGGTGACACCCAGATCCTCGGCGAAGCCCCGTACCAGGTCATATTCAGGACCCGCCGGGCCTTCGGGTCCGACAAAATAAGAAGTTGGCGTGTCTCGCGTGACAACGCGCAGCTCACCCAGCTCGATGATCTGATCGAGCATGGAGGGCGGCGATGAACAAGTGCCCATCAGTGCTGCCAGGAATGCGACCATCAACAAACGCAACATCCAGCTCTCCGCAAGCGCATTGGTGGTTCGCGACCGAACCGTTCATGAGATTTGACCAGCGACCGAACCGTTAATTCATGGCAATCGATTCAGTGCGCAGGCAATATCCGCAGGATATTCTGATTTATCAGTTACTTATGAGTTTTCGCCCTAGCGGATGCCGATACGGTACAACAACTGGATCTCAATTTCAGCGCACGTTTCACGAGTGGTTTCGGGCCTGCGTCACGGGCCCTGCGGGATTCGATTCGAGTGGGAATCTGTGGAATTTAGACCTCATTTAGCTTCGTTCGCTAACTGCCTGATCAACCACAGGAGATTGTCAGTCTCGCCGTAGGCCTCCGAGCTCCCCGCCGTAATCAACGACCTTATGTTGACTTGGTTCACGAGGCCGATGATTCACAAAATAGTTCAATTGACACCGTCCGGGCGCGGAATTCCCCGACCGTTTTGCGCATCAATTTCCGGTTCGCGACGCGCAACGATGCGGAACGAGGAACTTGCCATCTTTGGGCAGGTCGATGACACTTGAGTCATCAAAAAACGTGCATTGCCATAGACCGGTTCCGAAGGAGAAAAATCATGCTGACGCGACGCGACTGTCTTAAATATTCGGCACTAACAGGCGCAGCTGCGACGCTGCCTGCCAGCTTGCTGCACGCGCTTGAGTCGGGTGACATTATCAAGCGGGCAATTCCGAAAACCGGCGAAGCATTGCCCATTGTCGGACTGGGGAGTTCTGCGACTTTTCGCACGGTGGCACAAAGTGATGATTACACGGCGCTGCGCGGCGTATTTGAAACCCTGGTCGACAATGGCGGCTCTGTTTTTGATACCGCACCAGGATACGGTGCGTCCGAAGAAGTCGCGGGAAGTATTGTTCAGGACATGGGTTTGCTGGATGATGTTTTCTGGGCGACAAAAGTCAACGTCGTTAGACGGGGTGGTGACGGTCGTGCCGATCCTGCCGCCGCCCGGGCACAGATCGAACGCTCTTTCGAGTATGTCGGCAAGAATCCGATAGATCTGATCCAGGTGCATAACCTCGGTGATGTACCGACGCAAATGGCCATACTCAAGGAATACAAAGAAGAAGGCCGTGTGCGCTACATCGGCGTGACGTCGACCAGTGCCCGCCGCTATCCGGACTTGGCACAAGTCATGCGTGAAGAACCCGTTGATTTCATCGGTGTCGACTACGCCGTCGATAATCGCGAGTCCGCCAACATGATTTTGCCGCTGGCACAGGAGTTGGGCATTGCGGTGCTGGCATACGTGCCGTTCGGTCGCACACGGCTTTGGTCGCGTGTTCGCGGTATTGATGTTCCCGCATGGGCGCAGGAGTTTGGCGCAAATTCATGGGGACAGTTCTTCATAAAGTACGTAGCGGCCAATCCGGCGGTAACCTGCGTGACCGGCGCCACCAGCAAGCCGAAAAACATGCTCGACAACATAGGCGCCGCCTACGGGGAGCTTCCCGATGCGCCGGCTCGCCAACGCATGCAGGAATTTGTAGACGCGCTCCCCGCCGCCTGAATCAGAAGGGGAGATGGCCAGTCAGAAACGCTCGCTCTGGTGACAGGGCGAGCGTTTTTCTATCATGGAGACTGATCGATAAGAAGGTGCGAGCAATGGCGGGACACTACTTCGAAGAATTCGAGGTCGGGCAAAAATTTCGGCACGGCATAACGAGGACGATAACGGAGGCGGACAATGTCTGGTTCAGTGCGCTAACGCATAATCCCGCTCCATTGCATCTCGATGCCGAGTACATGAAAGAAAGTGAATTTGGCAGGCCGATCGTCAACAGCTGCCTGACGCTGGGCTTTATGGTGGGAATCTCGGTCGGAGACACAACGGTTGGCACGACGGTGGCAAATCTCGGCTGGGATGAAGTCCGATTTCCGCACCCGCTTTTTCACGGCGACACTATTCGAATCGAGAGTGAAGTGCTCGACGTCAGGGACAGCAAATCCCGGCCCGACAATGGCATAGTCATATTCGCGCATCGAGCGTACAACCAGGACGGGGTCCTGGTCGGTGAATGCAAGCGCTCGGCGCTGATGTTACGACGCCCTTCATGAGCCGAAGCTTCTTATTCGTTCCCGGAGACAGCGAGCAGAAACTGGCCAAGGCAGAGCATGTTGGTGCCGACGCGCTGATTATCGATCTCGAGGACTCCGTTCAGCCGGAGGCGCGACCAACCGCGCGCGGGCTGGCGTGCGAGTTCCTGACGAAGGAACACGCAGCGGACGTCTGGGTGCGTATCAATGCGCTCGATTCTGTAGATGCCCTGGAGGATCTGCGATCGGTTATGCCGTCGCAGCCCGGCGGTATTGTTCTGCCAAAACCGGAAGGCGCCAGGGATGTTAACCAGCTGTCCATGCTCGTCGATGTGCTGGAGCAGGAGAACAATATTGAGCCTGGTCGAACCGCACTGTTGCCCATTGTCACTGAGCGTCCGATCGCGATGTTTCATCTGCACGAATATGCCGCGGCCACGCCGCGCCTGTCCGGTCTTGCATGGGGCGCGGAGGACCTGAGTGCCGCGGTTGGCGCCCTTGCCAACAGGGACGCCGACGGCAACTGGCTGCCACCGTACGAGTTGGCTCGTTCGTTAACACTGTTTGCTGCTGCCGCATCCGACGTCGTGGCAATTGATACGGTCTATACCGATTTTCGAGATTTAGATGGACTGGCACAATATGCCACGGCTGCACGACGTGACGGCTTTGCCGGCATGCTCGCGATTCATCCCGACCAGGTTGCCGTCATCAACGCGGCGTTCCTGCCCACCGAGACAGAAATTGCGCGAGCAAGGAAGATTGTAAAACTGTTTAGTGACAATCCTGAGGCTGGCACATTAGGCATGGATGGAGAAATGATCGATCGACCGCACCTGGTTCAGGCGGAACGAATTCTGGAACGAGCAGCAAGCATTGACAGGAAATCCTGATGACAAAAATTTACAAAGTGCCGGCCGACACTCAGCGAAAAACACTGGTCGACGCAAAAGAGTATGAGCGAATGTACCGGCGGTCCGTGGACGACAACGAAGGATTCTGGGCGGAACAGGCCGAGCGAATTGATTGGATTAAGCCGTTCACGAAGGTAAAGGATGTATCGTTCGCGAAAGACGATTTGCATATTCGCTGGTTCGAGGACGGCACACTCAATGCTTGCTATAACTGTGTCGACCGGCATCTCGAGTCGAAAGGTGACGATGTTGCCATCATCTGGGAAGGAGATGACCCTGCGGTTGATCTGTCTATCACCTATCGGCAGCTGCATGAGCGCGTATGCCGTTTTGCCAACGCGCTAAAGGCACTGGGCGCGGAAAAGGGAGATCGAGTAACGATCTACATGCCGATGATCCCGGAAGCCGCTGTCGCCATTCTTGCCTGCGCAAGAATCGGTGCTGTTCATTCAGTCGTCTTTGGCGGTTTCTCTCCCGATGCATTGGCGGGACGTATCCACGACTGTGAATCGAATATCGTCATTACCGCCGATCAAGGCGTTCGCGGCGCAAAGCCGATCCCGCTGAAGGACAACGTGGACCGAGCGGCGGAAAACCCGAATGTAACGACGCTCAAGCGCGTTCTGGTTGTCAAAAATACGGGCGCCGATATTAACTGGACGGATGGCAGGGACGCATGGCTTCACGATCTGGAGGCAACGGTCGATGCGGACTGTGCGTGTGAGGAAATGGGTGCAGAGGATCCGCTGTTCATCCTTTACACGTCAGGTTCGACGGGCAAACCGAAAGGCGTTTTGCACACGACCGGCGGCTACATGGTTTACGCCTCGCTGACACATGAGGTTGTATTCGACTATCATCCAGGCGACATCTACTGGTGTACCGCAGATGTCGGATGGGTCACCGGGCACACCTATATCGTCTACGGCCCGCTTGCGAATGGGGCGACGACCCTGATGTTCGAGGGTGTTCCGAACTATCCCACCGCGTCGCGCTTTTGGGAAGTCTGCGACAAGCACCAGGTCAACATTTGTTATACCGCACCGACTGCAATTCGCGCACTCATGCGCGAGGGTGATGAACCGGTCAAGAGAACATCGCGACAGAGCCTGCGTCTTCTGGGGTCGGTCGGCGAACCGATTAATCCCGAGGCGTGGGAATGGTATTACCACGTCGTTGGTGACGAACATTGCCCGATAGTCGATACCTGGTGGCAAACGGAAACCGGCGGTATTCTCATTAGCCCGCTACCTGGCGCAACCGACCTGAAGCCTGGATCAGCGACCAGGCCGTTATTCGGTGTGCGGCCCGAAGTAGTCGACAACGATGGGAAAATTCTTGCTGGCGAGGCAGAGGGTGTGCTCGTCATTACAGATAGCTGGCCCGGCCAGATGCGCACCGTCTATGGTGATCATCAGCGTTTCGTTGACACCTACTTCTCGACTTTCGACGGCTGGTATTTTACCGGTGACGGCGTCCGGCGCGATGCAGACGGCTACTACTGGATCACTGGCCGAGTCGACGACGTTCTCAATGTTTCCGGCCATCGTATGGGAACTGCCGAAGTCGAAAGCGCGCTGGTAGCACACAAGGACGTGGCGGAAGCGGCCGTCGTGGGCTGTCCGCATGAGATCAAGGGTCAGGGTATCTATGCCTACGTCACGCTCATGGAAGGCGTGGAGGCCAGCGATGAATTGCTGGGAGAATTACGGCAATGGGTGCGTAAGGAGATCGGGCCGATCGCAACCCCGGACTTCATCCAGTGGGCACCGGGACTGCCAAAGACACGATCAGGAAAAATAATGCGCCGTATATTGCGGAAGGTCGCCGAGAATGACTATGGCAATCTTGGGGATACATCGACCTTAGCGGACCCGGGGGTCGTCGATGATCTCGTTGCGAATCGACTGAATCGATGAATCAACAGGCGATTTGAGTCGGCATTAAATGTCACCAACGCCGATATCAGTAGCCTCAGAACTGGTCGGCGTAGCCCGCTTCTTCAGTCTGATCGGTGAGTTCTTTCTCACCATCATTTGACGCTACCGGTGCGTCTGGCAGCTTGCGCACCTTGGGTGCCTGGCTCTTGCGCTCCGTGCGTTTGAAATCGGCGACATTCTTTTCGTATGCACGTACAAATTCTTCACTGAATTGGTGCGGAAACTTACCTGAGCCTGATTGCGTCATGATCGGATACAAATCGCAGTAAAGCTGCCAGTATTTCACCTGGTTCATTTTCTTGAATAACGGCTTGCCATCCAGCGTTCGATCAAAGTTCTGTTGTAGTTCGTCCGGATCGAAACGATCCGCGAATTCCTGGTACGCCATAATCATGGCTTCCAGGACGGCGTCGTGATGATACTTCAGATCGCGGCACACTTCCCGCACGGCATCAACGGGCCCGAGATACTCACCTTCTTTGCCGACCAGCAGCTGCATCATTGAATCGCGGGTGTTTTCCGCCAGCTTCAGCGGATTGTTGTGGCGTGGCAGGACAGTGGTCTGGTCCAGTCGAAACATACTCTTCAGTGCAGTACGACTGACGAGCAGGTCTGCAGTACCGTCCACAAATTCCTTGAGTACCCGTCCCGCATTTTCCAACACCTGGTTTGGATCGGTCGACGGATGGATGTCAGCGCGTTCGATCCCCAGACCATCCATGAAAGAGTCCAGCAGAGTTGCCGCATCAGTCATTGCCTGCTTTTGCTTCGGCGGAGGAGCAGCGAACGGGTTTTCCTGGTTGTCCGGTTGTGATTTCTTGGCAGCATTCTGGGCTTTGCTGGATCCGCCAAACAGTGCTTCCTGGAAATCGGCGTCGCCGGTAATGGCTTCTTCGTCCAGCAGCTGGATGCCGCTCTTCAGAGAATCTTCATCGACGAGCTGTTCGATGTGATCCGGTACAACGGTCATCGGCGCCGGTGGCGGTAATTCCAGACCTTCACCCTCATCGAGCGAGATGTGAAATTCGAAATCACCCATGCGCAGCCTGTCCCCGTGGAAGAGCCGCCTGGGATTGCCCCTGCCGAGTGGTTCATCCTCGTCGTTGACATAGACACCATTGGTGCTGATATCGGCCAGGTAGTAAGCACCACTCTGGAAATCAATCGTGGCGTGCTTACTGGAAATATATCGATCCGGGTCGGGAAGAATCCAGTCACTCTCAAGCGAACGGCCGATCGTGCCGCCATTTTCATGAAATACGCGAATGTGGTCATCGCCGAGTATTTCCTGATGTTCACTTACAACTTCAATCTGTAACGGCATGCAAACTCTCATTCAATCCATTCACTGGCGTCGCTCTAGCGCCCGGTCTGACAACAGATATTGCCGTATTTTCAATAGGTTCCGCTGCCTATTAGTTCACATAAATCAATGTGCTCCAGGCCACGCTTGTGGAAGGGCTGAAAGATTATGACCAAATACGGCGTTTTCAGGGCGGCCTGAATGCGGTCGGTAACATTCCCGATTTTTGGGTACACTGGCCGCCCTTTTTGGCGGTCGAACTCGATCTAAAGCGGACAGGCATGGCAGAAAAAACCATCTTCAAAGTTATTTTCATGAACCAGGGCCAGATTTACGAAATCTATGCCAGCGAAGTTGGCCATGGTTCAATGTTCGGTTTTGTTGAGGTCGAGGAACTGATTTTCGGCGAACGCAGCACCGTGGTGCTGGATCCTTCGGAGGAAAAAATCAAGACCGAATTCAAGGGCGTCAAGCGTACTTACCTGCCAATGCATTCCATTGTGCGGATCGACGAAGTTGATAAACAGGGTACGAGCAAGATTTCCAAAGTCGAGGGTGGAAACGTTGCCCAATTTCCCATGCCGGTCTATACGCCCGGCGAGGGCAACAAGAACTGAAGTCGTTCGTCGCGCGGATTCGCGTTAATTTTGCTGGTCGGTCGCAGGTCGCTTCGGTATCATCGCGATCACTCGAACTCCCCACGTTACGCGAACAGATTCCAGATCAGGAAACAGCTTGTCCATACCCGCGTCTGAACTGCCGGCAGAGATCACACGATCATTCAATGAACTAGCGGGTCAGTCCGCGTTATCCGAATTTCGTCTGCAAAGACATCTTGAAAAACTCCGCCGCCTCGACGCGCGGGTTCTGAATCTTGATGCCAGGTTTACCTATCTGGTTAGTGGAATCGGTGACATTTCGGCCGGTGATCGCGCAAAAGTGGATGCCTTGTTGTTGTCTGGTGAACCCGTCCGGTCCTTCGCGAAAGACGCGCAGCTTATTTTCGTCGCACCTCGACCGGGCACTATTTCACCGTGGTCGAGTAAAGCGACCGAAATTGTATTGGCCTGTGATTTAGGTGTCGTCGATCGGGTCGAACGCGCCATTTGCTATGCGCTGGAGTGCACGGAGACGCTCGATGAACAGGCGTTGCGCAAGCTGGGCGCGGCACTTCACGATCGCATGACTGAGTGCCAGTTTATGCGCGGCGCGGATGCTGCCATATTGTTTGCGACCCATGCGCCAGTGACTTCGTGCGTAATCCCCTTGCAGGCCGAGGGCTCGGCTGCATTGAATCGGGCCAACATTGAGCTCGGGCTGGCGCTGTCTGGCGACGAAATCGAATACCTGTCGGCCAACTATCGCGCGCTCGACAGGGATCCGACTGACGTCGAATTGATGATGTTCGCGCAGGCGAACTCCGAGCATTGTCGCCATAAGATTTTCAATGCGGATTGGATTATCGACGGCAAACCCCGGTCGGAGCAGCTATTCGGCATGATTCGCAGCACCACGGATGCAAGTCCCGACGGCGTGCTATCCGCCTACTCCGACAATGCGGCCGTAATAGCGGGGTGGCACGGACGACGGCTGATACCGAATGCGGCAGATCGCCGATTTACCTATGCCGACGAACCGATCCACATCCTGATGAAGGTTGAAACGCACAATCATCCGACTGCAATTTCGCCCTTCCCTGGTGCGGCTACCGGCTCCGGTGGGGAGATTCGCGATGAGGGGGCGACAGGGCTGGGCGCCAAACCCAAAGCGGGATTGACCGGCTTCACCGTGTCGCACCTGCGCATACCTGGATATGCGCAGCCGTGGGAATCCGATTTCCCGCACCCGGACAGAATGGCAACGCCGCTGCAAATTATGCTCGAGGGGCCAATCGGCGGCGCGGCTTTCAACAATGAGTTCGGCCGGCCCAATCTCCTTGGCTACTTTCGCAGCTTCGAGTCCAGGCTTCCGGACCTTCCCGACAATGAAATCCGCGGCTATCACAAACCGATTATGATCGCTGGTGGCGTCGGCAACGTTCGAGCTGGGCATGCATTGAAAATCGATGTGCCAGTCGGGGCGAACATTATCGTGTTAGGTGGACCAGCCATGCTGATTGGGCTAGGGGGTGGCGCGGCGTCCAGCCTGGCAAGTGGGTCCAGTTCCGAAGATCTCGATTTTGCGTCCGTACAACGCGGCAACCCGGAAATGGAAAGGCGCGCACAGGAGGTCATTGATCGTTGCTGGGCCATGGGTGATGACAATCCGATACTGCTTATTCATGACGTCGGTGCCGGCGGACTGTCGAACGCGGTACCGGAAGCCGTCGATCACAGCAACCACGGAGCGGTCGTCGAATTGCGGAATGTTCCCAATGCCGAACCCGGTATGTCACCCATGGGCATCTGGTGCAATGAGGCACAAGAGCGCTACGTCCTGATCGTCGCCGACGACAGAACGAAGGAATTCGCCGCGCTCTGTGCGCGCGAAAATTGTCCGCATGCGGTCATTGGCGTCCTGACAGATGATGAGCAGCTGGTCGTCAACGATGCCGAGTTTCACAATCGACCGGTTGAAATGCCGATGGAGATGTTGCTCGGCAAAGCACCGCGCATGACGCGCGATGTAAAACGGCTCAGTCGACCGTCCTCGCCAATAGATATGTCCGGCATTGAACTTGAGGAAGCGATTTTTCGGGTGCTGCGCTTTCCTGCGGTCGCTGATAAGACCTTTCTCATTCACATCGGTGACAGAACGGTTGGCGGATTGTCTGTGCGCGACCAGTTCGTGGGCCCGTGGCAGACACCGGTCAGCGATGTCGCGATCACGGCCAGTGGGTTTGAGGCTGTTAGCGGTGAGGCGATGGCGATGGGCGAACGTACGCCATTAGCTACATTAAATGCGCCCGCCTCCGGACGCATGGCAGTCGGTGAAGCCGTAACGAATATTGCGGCAGCTGCGATTGCAGACATAAGTCAAATCAGGCTTTCTGCAAATTGGATGGCTGCAGCAGGGCATCCAGGCGAGGACGCAAACCTGTTCGACACCGTCAAGGCGGTGGGCGCCGAGCTGTGTCGTGAATTGGGGATTGCGATTCCGGTCGGTAAAGACTCGCTGTCAATGCGCGCCCGCTGGGAAGATGAACAGGGCGAGCACAATGTGGTTGCGCCGGTGTCGCTGATCGTTTCAGCATTCGCGCCGGTTACGGACGTGCGACGACATTTGACGCCACAGCTACGGTCAATCGATGCGCCCAGTACGTTGCTGCTTATTGACCCTTCGACGGGGGCGAACAGGCTCGGCGGTTCGTGCCTGGCCCAGGTGTTCGACCGCCAGGGCGGCGAGACGCCTGACGTTGACCATGCGCAATCGTTGCTCGGTCTTTTTCGATCAGTCCAGGTGCTTAGCGAGCATGGCCTGATCCTGGCATACCACGATCGATCCGACGGCGGCCTGCTGGCGACTGTGGCCGAGATGATGTTTGCGGGTCATCTTGGTGCGTCACTCCGCTTTGCCGGTTCCGAGACGGATTTACTGGCGCAGTTGTTTAGCGAAGAACTGGGCGCCGTTCTGCAGATTGCCGATAGTGACCTGGCGCAGGCCTACCAATTGCTGGAGGACTGCGGTGCGGGCTGGGTTGAGATAGGCAAGGTCGAACACGACGATCAGTTAACCTTGTATAACGACGATGTCGTCGCCTTGAGAATTGGCAGGATCGACCTGCAACGCGCGTGGTCAGAGCTCACCTGGCGCATGCAGGCGATGCGCGACAATCCGGCCACTGCGCTGGAGGAATATGAAGCCATTCTCGACGCCGATAACCCCGGACTGAATGCGGCGCTTACTTTCGACCCGGCGAATGATATTGCTGCGCCTTTCGTAGGCGGCAACAAACCACGGGTGGCTATTCTCAGGGAGCAGGGCGTCAACAGCCAGTACGAAATGGCTGCAGCTTTCATACGCGCCGGTTTCGATGCAGTTGATGTGCACATGCATGATTTGACCAGCGATCGAGATAATCTCGCAAACTACCAGGGGATAGTTGCCTGCGGTGGTTTCTCATTCGGCGACGTTCTCGGTGCCGGCGGTGGATGGGCCAAGTCCATTCTGTTTCAGACCCGCTTGCGAGATGCGTTTGCCGCCTTTTTTGCACGCCCCAATACTTTTTCCCTGGGCGTCTGCAATGGCTGTCAAATGATCTCGCATCTGGGCGAATTGATTCCTGGCGCCGATCATTGGCCGCGCTTCCTGCGCAACAAGTCGGAACAGTTTGAAGCGCGGGTGAACCTGGTTGAAGTCACAGACTCAAACTCACTTTTTTTCTCGGGCATGAGTGGATCAAGAATGCCGATTGCGACTTCTCATGGCGAGGGTCGAGCCGTGTTTGCAGATGCCGAGGCGGGGAGCGGGGCGGCTGTGGCGCTACGCTATGTGGACAACTACGGCGAAGTTGCCACTCGCTATCCCGCCAATCCGAACGGCTCGGACAATGGAGTTTGTGGTTTGACCAGCGAGGATGGCAGCGTCACGATTATGATGCCGCACCCCGAAAGAGTCGCCCTGACAATACAGAACTCCTGGCACCCGGCCGACTGGGGGGAGGATGGGCCATGGTTGCGCATGTTCCGCAATGCACGGGTGGCGATGACCTGACAGGCATGCTAACAATGCGACCGATTACAGAGGTAGGAGTATGAACAAAATTCTGGTTGCACTGTTTGCGCTGTCGCTCGGTGCTTGCGAGTCAGCGGACGTGCCAGTCTCGGCATCCGCCAAATTCTCCTTGTCATTTTCCACTGCAGCATCAACGGAGTCTCTCGACGGCAGGCTGTTGCTACTGTTGTCTAAAGACGATACCAGCGAACCTCGTTTCCAGGTACGCCCGGGTATCGATGCGGTGCAAATGTTCGGCATCAATGTTGACGGGCTTGCGCCGGGCGAGGTAGTCATACTGGACGATTCGATATTCGGCTATCCACACGACAGCCTGGCAGACGTACCCTCCGGCGAATACTACGTCCAGGCGTTATTGCACAAGTACGACACGTTCACCCTGAGCAATGGTAAGACGGTGAAATTGCCGATGGACCAGGGTGAAGGGCAACAATGGGAATCGTCACCAGGGAATCTTTACAGTGAGCCCCGCATGATTAGCGTCGCGGCAAACGAATCGCCCCTGCCAGTCGTTATGGACCAGGTCATCGAAGCGATTGTTCCGCCGGAAGACACCGAGTTCGTCAAGCACATAAGAATCAAAAGTGAAATGCTCAGCGAGTTCTGGGGTCGCGATATGTATTTAGGGGCGCATGTGCTGCTGCCAGCCGGCTTCGATGAGCACCCTGAGGCCCGTTTTCCGCTGGCCGTATTTCACGGTCATTTTCCCGCTGATTTTGCCGGATTCAGAACGGAGCCGCCCGACGCCGACCTGGAATGCGAGCGCAATGAGCGCGACAAGGTCAATTGCTACAATCGTGTGCGGCAACAGGAGGCCTATGATTTTTACCAAAGGTGGGTAGGTCCGGAAATGCCAAGGATGCTGATCATCCAGGTACAGCACGCCAACCCGTACTACGACGACAGCTATGCGGTGAATTCCGCCAGCATGGGACCGTATGGCGATGCAATCACCTACGAACTGATTCCCCATATTGAAAAGCAATTTCGTGGCATCGGAGCAGGTTGGGCACGTTTTTTGTACGGTGGGTCTACCGGTGGTTGGGAGGCATTCGGGGTGCAGGTGCTTTATCCGGATGAATTCAACGGCACGTTTGCGGCCTGCCCTGATTCTTTGGATTTCAGGCATTATTCTGCGACCAATATCTACGAAGACCAGAATGCCTATCGGATGATTGGCGATTTCAATTCCGTTGAGCGGCCTGCTTATCGAGACTATCTGGGCAACATCAGCGTCACCATGGAAGACGAAAATCACATGGAGCTCGTGATTGGTGACAAGAGCCGCTCCGGTGGGCAGTGGGATGCGTGGGAAGCGGTCTATTCCCCTATGGGCGACGACGGCTACCCAATGCGTATTTGGGACAAACGAACCGGTGAGATAAATCACGAGGTGGCTGCTTACTGGAAAGAGAATTATGACATGCGCCATATACTTGAGCGTGACTGGGAAACGCTTGGCCCGAAGCTTGTGGGAAAGCTGCACGTTTTCATTGGGGATATGGACAACTATCATTTGAACAATGCCGTTTACCTGCTGGAGGATTTCCTGGAAAGCACGACCGATCCATACTATGAGGGTTTTATTGATTATGGGGATCGACAGGAGCACTGCTGGAATGGCGATCAGGAGAATCCAAACTACATTTCCCGGCTGCGCTACAACACGATGTATGTTCCTCGCATCCTTGACAGGTTGTTAACGACCGCGCCGGCTGGTGCCGATGTAACGTCGTGGAGATATTAGAGGTTTAGCCGCGATGCTCACTTCACTACTGATGATTGTGCTTGCCCAGGGTGTCACGCAAGACAGCATTGTCATTGGTATGGAGGGCCCAGCGAATTCCTTCTCTGTCGACGAGGAGAACCTCGGGATGCACCTCGTGGTAAGACAGGTCAATGACCTCGGCGGAATCCACGGTCGGCGGCTTCAGGTCGTGGCCTACTCGCGCGGCCGCGAAAACCCGGTCGAGCAGGCCATCGATAATGCGAGGCTGCTGGTTGAGAACGAGGGTGCGTTCCTCCTGTTTAATTTCGGTGGTCCAGCGTCTGTCGAGATAGGAAAGTACGCGATGGCAAACGAAGTTCCCTACCTGTTTCCGCACACAGCGCTGCTGACCGTTGACGGGGAACGCCATGTCTTTACATCCTTTCCGAGATACGCAGGAGAGTCCCGCGCGATGTTCAGGTACCTGGCAACGGAACGCGGCGTCAAAAAAATTGCGGTAATTCATGCGCCAAATATCTACGGCGAGTATTTCAGGGACCGTGCTGAATCGCTGGCTGGCGAATTCGGGTACGAGTTCGTTGGCGCGCAGGCTTTGCCGAACAAACCGGAAAGCGCGATCGAGCAAATGTCACATCTTGCCACCCTCGAGCCGGATATCGTTCTAATGGCTCTTTATCCGGCTGGCGCAAGGACGGCAATCGAAGCGAAAGCGGCACTCGCATGGGAGGTGCGCCTGGTATCTGCAGGTCCTCTGACCGATGAGCAGTATTTGAATGTCGCGGGTGGCGAGGCCGAGGGCACCATAGGCTTTTGCCACTATCCCGACCCAAACGAAAGTTCGGCACCCGGCATTGCCAGGTATCGATCATTGCTGGCGAAGTACTTTCCGGGCCATGCAGCAAATCGATATTCGCTATATGGCTACGTGTTCGGGCAGTTGGTTGTCGAAGGACTGCAACGGGCAGGCGAAAACCTTACCCGGGAGCGCTTTCTCGATGCGATGGAATCGATCCGCAACTGGGACAGTGGCGGCATCCTGCCCCCGGTCAGTTTTTCGGCAACTGATCACCACGCGCAGGAATCAGGTTTTATTTGCGAGCTCGAAGACGGTCGCTTTAAACCGCTGTCAGGCTGGCTGGCGCACTAAGAATGTGGACTGGCGCAATCTTCGTGCAAATCTTTTACTATTGTTGCACTTTCAGGAGTACGCCATGATCAAAAAGTCATCGATAATCATCCTGGGTTTTCTACTGCCGATCGTGTCATACGGGCAGGACAATGAAAATTATGCATGCAAGATGGGCGATTTGACGCGCCGTGTAGAAATAGTGCACGAGACCGGTGTATCGGTCCCCTGTGAAGTTCACTACTACAAGGATGACGAAGCGCCCGGGCAACAGCAGGTTCTCTGGCGCGCTCTGAATGAGGTGGGGTATTGCGAGGCAAAGATGACCGAGTTTGTCGGTCAGCTCCTGGAAATGGGATGGGAATGCGGCGTGTCCGCTGCTGCCCGCGAAGAACCACCCGTGGAAGAGGGCGAATCTGACGTTCTGGATGATACGGAAGCGCTGGCCCCGGCACCTCCCCAGGTCATGAACTAATCAGGCGGAAGTGCTGAGACCGCCATTGGCTTCCTGAACGAAGAACCGTCGCACCTTAATGGCGCGGGTCAGTTTTCCGCGCCGCACGAAACACTGGTAGAACATGTCTTTTGCGACTTCCAGCAGGATGCCTGCTTGTGCCCGGTTCAGTAACGGCAGGTCCTCTTCTTCGCTTTGCTCGAACAGGACTTTCTTGATTGGCTCAAAACTGACGTCGTCGAGTTCCGCAATGTCCTGCGCGGCCATGACTTCATCAAAAGCGCGCAATTTTCCGTTCTCGCCGAGTGCCTCAAACGCGCTGTTCGCAGCCCTGCGGCACATTGAAGCAAAGGCATTGAAATTGTTGGTGGAGTAACACGCCAGCGCCTCACGAAAAATGATTTCAGTGTGCTTTGGCAGGTATGAGAACTGAAAACGCTCCTTGGGTCGCTCGAGTTCTATAAAATTCCGGTAAAGCTCTATCTTGTGTTCACTGAACTGTTTGACCGCGAATCGCAGGAACACGGGCGCCGAACAGGCGTCGCACTGATACACCAGGCCGACATGTTTGGGCCGTGACTCTTCGAGATTGTCGAAATCCGGTATGGACTGCGGGGACATGTGAGCGTATACGCCACAGTACGGACACTCCAGCCCGAACTCTTCCTCCGACTGGCGTTGGATGCCCCTGCCTGGTTCGATCGTTATCGTCATTGTAGTTTCCAACCCTGTCCGCTGGTTAGTTTTATAGTTTGGGACAGTGCCGATTCAGTATAGCGGCAGCCAAGTTCGGCACTTCCCTCGTTCGACATAATACCGTCCCATTTTCTGTACAATCAATTCCCGTTCCAGGCACCGACCGCTTTGCGCGCACTATCGTTGGCGGGGCGCGCGATTAATGCGTCGCGGCTCAACGAAACGTTGAATTTTGCACCGTCAGCCATCGGCACGTAGGTCGCTGTCCCGTAGTGGGCGTCAACTCCCGGCAACAGGAATGGGAAGCGATGCGCAAACTGCCACAGATCGGTCGGACCGTTCGCTGCAAGCGCATGGACCGTGCGCAATTGCGATTGTTCGCGGTTAATATCCGCATAGCGGCCGCTAAGTCGATCAAGTTTAAAGATCGGATCGAGCCCCAGTACAGTCATGGGTGCTTTCCAGGTGACGATCCTGGCATCAAGCTGCCACTCATCGCCGCGCAGCACGAAAAAACGATCAAGTTCGCCCGAGATCATGAGTCGCGCCTGGTATTCGTCAGGTGAGAGACGGTTGAACAAAATGCGCGACACAGGTTGCTCGTCAACCAGGCGTGTATAGCTTAGATAGCTAAGCAACACTATTGCACCCAGCGCGGCGACGCCGGTAGATGCGATACAGCTGATCCCCGAACTACTCGCGCGCAAGATGCGCCCTCGTCGCAAGCAGTGTCCGGCTCGTAGCAGGAAAAACACTGCCAGCAAGGCAAATAGTGCGCTACCGGCTGCCAGGATGGTCATCAGGCATCGAGTCGCTTGTACTTCAACCTGTGCGGTCGGTCGGCTTCAGCGCCCAGGCGACGTCGCCGATCTTCCTCGTAGTCAGAATAATTGCCTGAAAACCATGTCACCTGGCTGTCTCCCTCGAAGGCCAGGATGTGCGTCGCGATTCGATCCAGAAACCAGCGGTCATGCGAAATGACTACTGCAGATCCCGGAAATTCGAGCAACGCTTCCTCGAGTGCTCTTAACGTTTCGACATCAAGGTCATTGGTTGGTTCATCCAGCAACAGTAGATTGCCGCCCGCCTTGAGCATTTTTGCGAGATGGACGCGATTGCGTTCTCCACCTGACAGCAGCCCAATCTTCTTCTGCTGTTCCGTGCCGCGAAAATTGAATCGACCCACGTAGGCGCGTGACGGCGTTTCGTATTTGCCTACCGTAATCAGATCCTGTCCCTCTGATATTTCCTCCCAAATCGTCTTGCTGTCGTCCAGGCTTTCACGAGACTGATCTACGCTGGCGACCTTGACGCTCTCGCCCAATCGAATATTGCCCTCATCAGGCGATTCGCTGCCGGTAATCATGCGGAACAGCGTCGTTTTTCCTGCGCCGTTCGGACCGATGATCCCGGCAATCCCGCCGGCCGGTAACGTGAAACTAAGCGAGTCCATAAGCAACTTGTCGCCGAATGCCTTCTTGAGGTTTGCGGCTTCGATGACGACATCGCCAAGGCGCGGACCTGGCGGAATGTAGATTTCGTTGGTTTCATTTCGCTTCTGGTAGTTCTCTGACGAGATCTCTTCGAACTGGCGCAAACGGGCTTTTGATTTCGCTTGTCTCCCTTTTGGATTGGTGCGAACCCACTCGAGTTCCGACTGCATTGCCTTTTGTCGAGCCTTTTCCGACGACTCCTCCTGCTTGAGTCGCTGTTCTTTTTGCTCAAGCCAGGAAGAGTAGTTTCCTTCCCAGGGTATTCCGTGGCCGCGATCCAGTTCGAGAATCCAGCCTGCAACGTTGTCGAGGAAATACCGATCATGGGTAACTGCAATGACGGTGCCCGGATACTCCTCCAGGAAGCGCTCGAGCCACGCGACGGATTCAGCGTCCAGGTGATTTGTCGGCTCGTCGAGTAGCAACATGTCCGGCTCCGAGAGGAGCAAACGACAAAGCGCCACACGGCGTTTCTCACCACCAGATAGATTGCCAACGTCTGCGTCCCATGGCGGCAGGCGTAACGCATCGGCTGCAACATCCAGTTTCCGATCGAGCTCCCAGGCTCCCGCTGCGTCAATCGCGTCTTGCAACTTCCCTTGCTCTTCGAGCAGCGAGTTCATCTGCTCATCGTCCATCGGTTCAGCAAAGGCCATGCTGATTTCGTTGAATCGATCAAGCAGCGCTTTGGTTGCCGCCACGCCCTCCTCAACATTGCCGCGCACGTCTTTCTGTGAGTCGAGTTCCGGTTCCTGCGGAAGATAGCCGATGTTGATGCCGGGCTGCGGCCTGGCCTCTCCTTCGAACTCCTTGTCGATGCCAGCCATTATGCGCAGTAGCGTCGATTTACCGGAGCCGTTGAGACCCAACACGCCGATTTTTGCGCCGGGAAAGAAGCTTAGTGATATGTCTTTGATGATGAATCGCTTGGGCGGCACTATCTTGGCAACCCGGTTCATCGTGTAAATGTATTGCGCCATGCTGACTCACGTAGTCGAAACGAAGCGCGCATTATAGAGGCAAATTTCAGGTATGCTGCGCTGATAGCGAAATCGGCCGCAGCCGAAGAGGCTTGTAAGGTGACTTCAATCAGCGAAAAAGCGCCGGTTTACGTGTATCGCGGCGATGAGCTCGCTCGCTACGGCTTCGGGGCAGGGCATCCTTTCGGGCACGATCGACATGCAGCATTTCACCGCGAGTTAGTGCGCTCGAATCTTGGCGACGCAATTCACTACGCGACGCCGCGACGCGCAAGCGTCGACGAACTGTCGCTGTTTCATTCGCCCGATTACATAAACTTCGTATCCAGGAAATCAGAGGAAGGCTGCGGTTTTCTTGATGCCGGCGACACGCCGGCTTTTGCCGGCATCTTCGAGGCGGCATCGGATGTTGCCGGCACGACGCTTGCCGCCATCGATGCCGTCATGTCCGGCAAGGCACAGCAGGCATTTATTCCCATCGCCGGTTTGCACCATGCAGGCCGCGAGCACGCTGCCGGGTTTTGCGTTTTCAACGATTGCGGCATTGCCGTTGAGTATCTCCGTGACAAGTATGGGCTTACGCGTGTCGCCTATGTCGATATCGACGCCCATCACGGCGACGGTGTTTTCTACGGATTCGAGGATGACCCGGACCTGATATTCGCTGATATTCATGAAGACGGGCGCTTTCTCTACCCCGGCACCGGGGCGGCCACTGAGACCGGGAAAGGGCGTGCCGAGGGCACAAAACTGAACATTCCGCTGCCGCCTGGAGCGGGTGACGCTGAGTTTGATGAAGCCTGGCCAAGAGTCGAGGCTTATATCGAGGACATGCAGCCTGAATTTATTATCCTGCAATGCGGCGCGGACAGCCTGGAGGGCGATCCGATCACGCACCTTAAGTTTACCGAGAATGCCCATGCGCGCGCCGCTCGCGAGTTAAGTCGACTCGCGAGAAAACTGTGCGGCGGCCGACTCATTGGTACTGGCGGGGGCGGCTACAATCGCGACAACCTCGCACGCGCCTGGACCCGGGTTGTCGAGGCATTTGCCGATTCGGGTCCATAGCTTAATCGGCGCGAATCTCTCGCGCCTTGCCTTCCACCTCATGTACAATTCCGCAGCGTTTCAATACCCGCGCTGCCGCCGCACAACCCCCTTTAACCCCGGAGACCCCTTTCAGCATGTTTGCCGAGACAACCACTATTGAGAAGTTTGACCACGAATTGTTCCAGGCAATTGTCGACGAATCCCGGCGACAGGAAGAACACATCGAACTGATCGCGTCGGAGAATTATGCGAGTCCACGGGTCATGGAAGCACAGGGATCCATGTTGACCAACAAGTACGCGGAAGGCTACCCGGGCAAGCGTTACTACGGTGGCTGTGAGTACGTCGATGTCGCCGAGCGGCTGGCGATTGAACGAGCCATGGAGTTGTTTGGCGCTGACTATGCCAATGTTCAACCGCATTCGGGATCGCAGGCAAACGCCGCAGTATTTCATGCACTGCTGGAACCGGGCGATCATATTCTCGGTATGAGCCTGGCAGATGGTGGCCACCTCACGCACGGATCCAAGGTGAATTTTTCGGGAAAATTGTTCAACGCGGTGCAGTACGGTGTCGTGCCCGAGACGGGATACATCGACTACGAACAGGTACAAACGCTCGCAAACGAACACCAACCGCGCATGGTCATTGCCGGCTTTTCTGCCTATTCACGAATTGTTGACTGGCAGCGTTTTCGCGATATTGCGGATTCGGTTGGCGCATACCTGGTAGTCGATATGGCCCATGTCGCGGGCCTGGTCGCTACCGGCCACTACCCGAGTCCAATCGCGGTTGCGGACGTCGTCACAACGACAACGCACAAGACACTTCGTGGTCCGCGTGGCGGATTGATACTGGCCAGGGAAAACGAGGCCCTAACCAAGAAATTCAATTCCCTGGTGTTTCCAGGGATCCAGGGTGGGCCACTTATGCACGTTATCGCGGCGAAAGCGGTCGCCCTGCTGGAAGCCATGAGCCCGGAATTCAGCGCCTACCAGGGTGCCGTCGTCGAAAACGCGGCAGTCATGGCGCAGGCTTTCGTTGACCGGGGATACGACATCATCTCCGGTGGCACTGATAACCACCTTATGCTGCTCAGCCTGGTCAACAAGGACATCACCGGCAAAGATGCCGATGCGGCGCTCGGCCGTGCCAATATCACGGTCAACAAGAATGCGGTACCTGACGACCCGCGATCGCCGTTTGTTACCAGCGGTCTGCGTCTCGGGACGCCGGCAATTACGACCCGCGGATTCGGTACTGCAGAAGTTCGCCAGGTAACCGATTGGATGTGTGACATTCTCGAGGATTTGAATGACGACGTCACCATCCAGCGTGTTCGTGGGCAGGTGCTCGACCTGTGCAAGCGCTTTCCCGTGTATTCGTAATTGAATGCTATTCTCCGTGCGATAGGATTGCCCAGGGAAGCGCCAGATGCACTGTCCTTTTTGCAGTCACGAAGAAACGAAAGTCATTGATTCGCGCCTTGCCGGCGAGGGCCGGCAGATCCGCCGTCGCAGACAGTGCCTCGATTGCAATGAACGATTTACCACGTTTGAAAGTGCGGAACTGGTCATGCCGCGCCTGATAAAGAGCGATAACAGCAGGCAACCATTCGACGAGTCCAAGATTCGCAACAGTATGGTACGGGCATTGGAAAAACGCCCCGTTTCTGCCGACGACTTCGAGCAGGCTATTGGTCGACTGATTCACAAACTGCGTACGATGGGTGAGCGCGAACTGCCGTCACGGCTTATCGGCGAAATGGTGATGGAAGAGCTTCGCGACCTGGATGAGGTTGCCTACGTCAGGTTTGCATCGGTTTATCGCAGTTTCCAGGACATCACCGAATTTGAAGACGAAATAAAGCGCCTGCAGGACATATCTGATGCAAGCGCTGCACGCGAGCAAATGTCTTTGTTGCCTGAGCTGCTTGGCAAAAAATAGCCGGGAGTCCCTGATGTCACAGTTCGACTCGGCCGATCATACGTTTATGGCACTGGCTTTACGCCTGGCCGAAAACGGACGTTATAGCGCCCATCCAAATCCCCGTGTTGGCTGCGTTCTGGTCAAGGCCGGTGAGGTTATCGGCACGGGCTGGCATCGTAAGACAGGCGAGGCGCATGCCGAAGCGAACGCTTTGCGTGAGGCGGGTGCTGCGGCAGCCGGATCGACCGCCTACGTTACACTTGAACCCTGTGCACATGACGGCAAGACACCGCCATGTGCGCGCGCGCTTATTGATGCAGGAGTCGCAAACGTTGTTGCCGCGATGCAAGATCCTTATCCGAAAGTTGCCGGAATCGGGTGTACGCAATTACAGGAAGCAGGTGTCAACGTTCGTGTTGGCTTGATGAGTAGTGCCGCCGAAGCACTCAACGCAGGATACCTGTCCCGGGTACGGCGTGGACGACCATTTGTGCGCCTGAAAATTGCGGCAAGCCTGGACGGTCGCACCGCGATGGCGAGTGGGGAGAGTCAATGGATCACAGGCGCCGCCGCGCGACGAGACGTGCAGCTCATGCGCGCGTCATCCGGCGCGGTCCTGTCAGGAATTAACACGGTTTTAGCCGACGACCCGTCGCTGACGGTCCGGGACACAGATGAATGCGGCGATTTTTTGCAGCCACTCAGGGTGATTGTCGACAGTACCTTACGCATGCCGCCCTCTGCGCGAATGCTGAGCCTCAAAGGGGAGACGCTGGTTTTTTGCATTGCCGACGAGAACAGGTCGCCGCTTGAGGATCACGGTGCTGAAGTTGTCATGCTCCGTGCCCAGGACGGACGTCCGGACCTGACTAGTGTCCTCGAACACCTGGGGAAGCGCGGTATAAACGATGTCCTGGTCGAGGCAGGCCCAACGCTTGCGGGCGGCATCCTCACGCACGGACTCGTCGATGAGCTTGTTATTTATCAGGCGCCCCATATCATGGGGAGCGAGACACGCGGGATGGTGGCGACGCCAATGTGGCATGCGCTCAACCAGCGGCTGGACCTCGAAATTCTCGATACAAGAAGGATCGGCGCCGACCTGCGTATCACCGCTAAACCACTATAAGCAGACGTTCTGAAAAATGTTTACCGGAATCATTAAAGCTGTCGGCAACGTCGGGCAGGTTACCCAGCAGGGCGGCGATATGCGCCTGACGATCAGGTCGACAGGCTTGCCGTGGTCAGAATTCGACGTTGGGGAAAGCATTTCCGTCAACGGCGTGTGTCTGACTGCCGTAGAGCTGCTCGCTGATGGGTTCGTGACGGACGTGTCTTCGGAAACGCTGAACGTGACAGCGCTGCAGGGGCTTGGTTCGGACAGCCGTGTCAATCTGGAACCATCGCTGGCACTTGGTGAACGGCTCGGCGGCCATCTCGTTAGCGGCCACGTGGACTGCATTGGTGAGATAAAGAGTCGCGAGTCGGATGCCCGCTCAGTTAGACTGGAAGTGGAGATACCCGACGATTACCGACGTTATGTCGCAAAGAAGGGATCAGTGTGTATCGATGGCGTCAGTCTTACCGTGAATGCGGTATCTGCAACCGGCTTTTCCGTCAATATCATTCCACATACGGCGGAAGTCACGATCATCGGTGACTATGGTGCAGGGGACCTGGTGAATATTGAAGTCGACCTGCTGGCCCGGTATTTGGAAAGGCTGCTTAAAGGCGGCGGGCGCGACGGTATTACTAAGGAATTCTTGAGAGCTCATGGCTATGTCTGAAAACACTACATTGCATCCGCGCGCGGCGACCACGGCGTTCAGCAATATCGAGGAAATTATTGCCGACATCGCTGCCGGCAAAATGGTCATCATGGTCGATGACGAAAATCGCGAAAACGAAGGCGACCTGCTCATGGCAGCGGAGCGTGTGCGACCCGAAGATATAAACTACATGGCACGTTACGGGCGTGGTCTGATTTGCCTGACCATGTCGCGGGAGCGCTGTGCTCAGCTGCGGCTGCCACTCATGGTGGCCGAGACCGACCAACGCCACGCTACCAATTTCACGATTTCCATTGAGGCAGCAGAAGGAATAACGACTGGCATTTCCGCCCACGATCGTGCGCGTACCATCCAGGTTGCGGTCGCAGCGGCGGCGAAGCCGCAACACTTAAGC
Organism: Woeseiaceae bacterium; assembly: GCA_051007895.1. Taxonomy (GTDB): domain Bacteria; phylum Pseudomonadota; class Gammaproteobacteria; order Steroidobacterales; family Woeseiaceae; genus SZUA-117. Next base: position 4,409 of record JBPCYD010000310.1, on the reverse strand, counting down.
CAGCCTGGCCATATCTTTCCAGTGATGGCTCAGCCGGGCGGTGTTTTAACTCGCGCCGGGCATACCGAGGCAGGCTGCGACCTGGCTCGACTGGCAGGGCTCGAGCCGGCCGCAACAATCGTCGAGATTCTCAACGAAGACGGCAGCATGGCGCGCCGCCCGGATCTTGAGCGGTTTTCGCGCGAGCACGACATCAAGATAGGCACCATTGCAGATCTGATTGCATACCGTCTTGAAAAGGAACGCAATATCGAACGTATTGCCGAGCAAACCGTCACGACTGATCACGGTCAGCTCACCATGTACTGCTATGACGACCACGTGCATCAGACAGTGCACATCGCCCTCGCAAAGGGCGACCTGAACTCCGTACCTGATCCACTGGTCCGCGTACATATTCAGGACACGCTGGGCGACGCGCTTGGCATTCGTAACCCCAATTTGGGCTGGCCCCTCGAAAGTGCGATAGCGCGCATTGCCGAAGAAGACGCTGGCGTAATCGTTATATTGCGAGAACAGGAATCCGCGCGGGATTTAATGGACACCGTTAAGGGACTGGCAGACAAACGCGACGACCTGAAACAGCGCAGGGACGGTGACTCCGTGCTGCGTACATATGGCATCGGTGCACAGATACTCCGCGATCTGAACATTCAGAAAATGCGGGTATTGTCTGCACCCAAACAGATGTATGGTATCTCCGGATTCGATCTCGAAGTCACTGAATACGTTGAGAGTTGATGGACAAGATCAAGACAATCGAAGGTGACCTCAATGCGCGCGACATGCGTATTACGCTGGTTGCTGCGAGATTCAACGATTTTATTGTCGAGTCATTGATTAAAGGTGCGGTCAGCTGTCTGCGTCGTCACGGTGCCACGGATTCTGGGATCGAAATAATACGTGTGCCAGGCGCCCACGAAATGCCGCTTGCCGTTGATAAAGTCGCGTCTGCGCGTCGCGCTGACGGTATTGTCGCGTTAGGCGCCGTCATTCGCGGCGCTACGCCGCACTTCGACTACGTGTCGGGTGAGTGCATGCGCGGCATTGCCGCATCCGGCAGGCAGCATGGTATCCCGATAGGTATGGGCGTACTCACAACAGAGTCGATCGAACAGGCGATCGAACGGGCAGGGACGAAAGCCGGTAACAAAGGCGAAGAGGCAACGCTGGCTGTTATCGAAATGGTCAGCCTGCTGCGCCAGCTCGACTAGGAAAACCGGCCCAGTGTCCAGATCGAATTCCCCCGGTGCGCGAAGTCGCGCACGAGAGCTCATTGTGCAAACGCTATATCAGCGACAGATAAGCGGACACGATGTCGTCGAGCTGTTGCGTCAGTTTCATGATCGGCCGGACTACGCTCGTGTCGATAAGGCCTACTACGATAATGCGCTCAAAATGATCTGTGCCGAGACTGAATCGCTCGAGAAAAATATCCAGGAATTTGCGGATCGGCCACTCGAACAGCTTGATCCAGTTGAACGCGGAATTCTGTTGCTCGGTATCTATGAATTGAAAATGCAGGGCGACGTTCCCTACAAGGTCGTCATTAACGAATCAGTCAACCTCACAAAGCGCTTTGGTGCGGTCGATGGACACAAGTACATCAATGCTGTTCTCGATCGCGCTGCCGCCAAACTCAGGCCCGCCTCCTAGGTTGCAGCGTGGACGAATTTGAAATTATTCGTCGGCATTTTGTCCCTGCAACAAAAAGTGCCAGCGTCATCGTGGGCGTCGGGGATGATGGGGCAGTGCTGCGCCCGCAGCCCGGCCTGGACCTGGTAACGGTCGTGGATACGATGGTTGCCGGCGTGCATTTCCCGACAGATTTACCTGCTGAGCATGCAGGCTATCGAGCCGTTGCCGTCAATCTGTCGGATATTGCCGCGATGGGGGCCCGACCAAGATGGATGACACTTGCGCTGACATTGAATAATGCACAGACCGATTGGCTGAAAGGGTTCGCCAACGGACTCGATTCTGCAGCAACCGCGCACGGCGTCGAGCTTGTCGGTGGCGACACGACGCGTGGCACCGAAATTGTAATTAGCGTGCAAATAACCGGTGAGATAAAGGCCGGGCAAGCAATAACACGCAGCGGCGCGCGGGTCGGCGACGGCATTTACGTCACCGGAACCATCGGTGATGCGGCGCTTGGGTTGAGCAAGCTTAAGTCGCCGCAGGATGATGTGGCACGGTCGAGTGGCGATGATTTCCTGATCAGGCGATTCACGGAGCCGGATGCGCGTGTGCAGGTGGGTCAGGATATTGCGGAGACTGCGACCGCAGCGATTGACCTGTCTGACGGATTGTTTGCTGATCTTGACAAGTTGCTAACCGCAAGCGGCGTTGGTGGAGTGATCGAAGTCAACGAAATTCCGCTGTCAGATCCCTTCCGGGCGGCGACTGACACGGATGAGAGGTTGCGTCACGTTCTGGCTGGCGGCGACGATTACGAACTATGTTTTACGGCGCCGAGCGATGCTTTCGAAAACGAGTCCAGAATCGCAGGTGTTCCTGTTACGCGAATAGGGCAGGTGACTGACGAGAGGCAATTGACCTGCACGCGTGCAGGCAAAAATATTCATTATCACGATACCGGCTACAGGCATTTCGATGAGTCGTAACGCTAGCGAAGCACCGCTATGGAAAAAGGTGCTCGGTGACCCCGTCCACTTGCTGGCATTTGGTTTCGGATCCGGCCTCGCCCCAAAGGCGCCCGGCACTTTTGGGTCCGTCCCCGGCGTGCTGCTGGCCTGGTTGACGCTGCCTTTAGGCATGGAATGGCGCGTTGGCATTGCAATCCTGCTGATTCTCAGCGGAATCTGGATTTGCGGGGAAAGCGCGAGACGGCTCGGGATTCATGACCACCCGGGCATCGTCTGGGACGAGATTGCCGGTATGTACATAACGTTGCTGGTCGCACCCCCCCAGGTAGCGGCCTGGGCCTTGGCGTTTGGGCTTTTCAGGCTGTTCGACATCTGGAAACCGTGGCCGATTCGGGACCTGGATCACAGACTGGCCGGAGGCACGGGAATTATGCTGGATGACCTCGTTGCCGCTCTGTATGCCGCTTTGTTACTCGGTTTTGGGGGGTGGATTTTCAACTAATTGAGAAACGGATAAATGGCACGGAACGTCAGCGAAATTCAGCAACCGAATGATGTCCCCGAGAAAATCGGCAAGTACGTCATTATCAACAAGGTTGGTAAAGGTAGCACCGGTGACGTCTATCTCTCGCACGATCCGTATTATCGTCGCGACGTTGCCATCAAGGTCTACAATATCGAGGAAGACATCGATGCCGACCGCGCCAAGGTTTCCCGCAAGATGTTCTTCAACGAAGCGCACATGGTTGGCATGTTGCAGCATCCGAATATCATGCCCATCTACGATGCGGGTGAAGAGGATGGCCAGTACTACGTAGTTACAGAACATATCCAGGGCGCGCGCACGTTAGCCGCGTATTGCCGGCCCGACAATCTGCTGCGCGTCGACGATGTTGTCGAAATTATTTATAAGTGTGCCAAGGCGCTGCACTACGCGCACAGTCGCGGCGTCATCCATCGCGATATCAAACCCAGCAATGTCATGCTGACAATCGACAATGATGTTCGCATAATCGATTTTGGCATCGCCATTTGCGCTGATGCGGATATATCGCGCATTGAGGGCATCGCCGGGTCACCCAGCTATATGTCACCCGAACAGGTGCAGTCCGAGGATCTGACGCCGGCTTCTGATATCTATTCGCTTGGCGCCGTACTGTATGAACTGCTAACCGGTTTTCGGCCGTTTCGCGCTGACAATTTGTCCAAGTTATTGCATCAGATTGTCTATGCGACGCCTCCGCCGATCCATACTTATCGCGATGACCTGCCGGAAGAGCTGGAAGAGGTCGTTGCAATGACCATGCAGAAAGTGCCGGGCAAGCGCTGTGCCAACGGCAACGCAATGGCGGCAGATCTCACCCGCGTTTACCAGGATTTGCGCACCAAGTACGACAGCCTCGACAATCAGGAGCATTTCGACCTGCTGCGTACATTGACATTCTTCCACGAGTTTTCGCATGCGGAGATCTGGGAAGTGCTGCGTGCGTCGGATTGGCACGAATACCAGGATGGTGAAGACATTGTTCGCGAAGGTGAGATGGATGACCGCTTCTACATCATCGTCTCAGGCGAGGCCGACGTAGAGGCCAACGGCCAAAAGCTCGGCGTGTTGTCCAATGGCGACTGCTTCGGCGAAACGAGCTACGTTCGCGGCGCAAAAAGAACGGCATCTATAACCGCGAACGGATCCATTCAGATACTTCGCGTGAGCTCCACGTTAATGGAGCAAGTTTCGCAAGCCTGCCAGCTGAGATTTAACAAAGTCTTCTTGCGTGCACTCATTACGAGATTGCAGGG
>JBPCYD010000309.1:0-11535 GCA_051007895.1 Woeseiaceae bacterium | reverse complement strand
GATCACCCGTCGAATACTCCGGTCACTTCTTTTGACCGGATGCTTGATTAGGTCCGCCTGAGCTGCGACGAAAAGTCGTACCGCTTACTTCCGCTTGAAACCTGGCGGAACCGCATTGATCAAGCATCGAGGATAAACCTTGAAAAGATACGCGAGTTATACGCGTCGACAGTTTGTACAGTCGGCCGGCGCGGCTGGCCTGAGCAGTTTATTGCCAGTGCCTGGATGGACGTCGGATTTAGCCACTCCAGATGCCATGGATGGATCCGGCCGATTCAATCTGACGATAGGCGAGGCACCGGCAGTAATTGGTGGCCGAAAAGCAATGGCAACTGGAATCAATGGAACTGTGCCGGGACCGTTGCTCAGAATGACGGAAGGTCAAAGAGTGACACTCGATGTCCACAATGACCTTGATGAAGACTCGTCGATCCACTGGCACGGCCTGATTCTACCGAGTGACATGGATGGTGTACCAGGCCTAAGTTTTCCAGGGATTCGCGCCGGCACCCGATTCAGATATGAGTTTGATGTCGTCCAAAACGGCACCTATTGGTATCACAGTCACTCCGGATTCCAGGAACAGACAGGCGTGTATGGGCCGATCATTATTGATCCGGCCGATCCGGATCCGGTTGACTATGACATCGAGTTCATTGTGATGCTGTCCGACTGGACGTTCGAGGATCCGCAGCGAATGTACTCGAACCTAAAGAAGATGGACGACTACTACAATCGCCAGCGACGGACGGTTGCTGATTTTTTTGCCGATATATCCTCAAATGGCCGGAGAGAGACGTTGGCGGATCGTCGCATGTGGGGCAATATGCGCATGGTGGCATCTGACGTCGCGGACGTGACGGGCACCTCCTACACCTTCCTCATGAACGGCAGCGATCCGTCTGCAAATTGGACTGGCGTATGCGAACCGGGCCAACGCGTTCGCTTGCGGATCATTAACGGTTCGGCCATGACATTTTTTAACTTTCGTATCCCCGGCTTATCGATGTCGGTAGTCCAGGGTGACGGTCAGAACGTCGAGCCCGTTCGGGTTGACGAGCTGCAAATTGGCGTGGCAGAGACTTACGACGTGATCGTTCAGCCTGAATCACGGATGGCTTACACGATGTTCGCAGAATCGATGGATAGAAGCGGCTATGCACGAGGCACGCTTACGTCCGAGCCGGGTCTGGTAGCGGAAGTACCGGCGCTACGCGAAAGACCTCTATTGTCCATGAAAGACATGGGTATGCACGACAGTGCCATGGCAATGGATCATGCGAATATGCCGCACCACAGCATGCCGAATACGGAACCTGTCGAGCACAATCACAAAACTGGCATCGGCGTCGCAAACCTGACGGCGAATCCAGCGAAACGCCTGGCCGAACCTGGCATCGGTCTGACGGATGTTCCACATCGGGTGCTGACCTATGCCGACCTCAGAAACATTGATCAGAATGTCGATCTGCGGGAATCTTCACGAACAATCGAACTACACCTAACTGGAAACATGCATCGATATATGTGGTCATTCGATGGTGTCAAATATTCGGATGTGACAGAACCCATTCAGCTGCGTTACGGCGAGCGCTTAAGACTTACGCTCGTCAATGACACAATGATGGCCCATCCGATTCATCTGCACGGCATGTTCGTGGAACTGGACAATGGAAATGGTGTACGCAATCCGCGCAAGCACACGGTCATCGTAAAGCCGGCTGAACGCCTTACCGTCAACCTGACGGCCGATGCAGTCGGGCGATGGGCGTTTCACTGCCACATGATTTATCACATGGCGGCCGGAATGATGCGTGAAGTTGCCGTAAGCGAAATCGCCAGAGAAGACACATGAACGAATTCATCCGACGCCTGTCGCCGCTTGGCATACTCGCTCTGGCCGCTACGTGCACAGCGGAAGACGCCAACATTTTCACATTTGTGCAGCTCGATCGCTTTGAATACCAAGAGTATGAAGAGTCATGGATCTGGGACATGCAGGGCTGGGTCGGTGGAGATCGACAAAAATTCTGGTGGAAGACCGAAGGCGAAATTGATGGCAATGACGCCGAAATTCAGCTGCTTTATAGCAGGGCAATATCGCCTTTCTGGGACTTGCAGATGGGTGTGCGACGCGCAATTGAGCCGCAGCCGGCGGAAAACTACGCTGTCCTCGGACTTCAAGGCCTTGCGCCGCAGTGGTTCGAAATCGACCTCGCAGCCTTTGTCAGTGATGATGGTGACCTGTCAGCGCGACTCGAGATTGAATACGACGCGCTCCTGACGCAACGTTTGATTCTGCAGCCGCGTCTCGAATTCAACAGCGAATCAGAATCAACCGAAATCGATCTACGGCTTCGCTACGAGATCAAACGGGAAATCGCGCCTTACCTGGGAATAAGCTGGAACAATTCGAGCGGTCAAAAGGATTATGTGTCACTGGTCGCCGGCGCCAGATTCTGGTTCTAAACCGTGGCGCGCAGATTCATTGACGCTTTTGCAGGACAATCACGTGCCGCTGAACAAGCTGCACGACCACTTATCAACTACAGTGGTCGTTTTAGCCTGCATTCGACAACTCAATTTGCCTGACGTTATCTCGCGGTCAGGGCGTCGCCATCTGAATGTCCCACATGTAGTCGTCGTGATCCGGGCAGATCTCGTTCATCTGCGTATAGGATCGTTTCATTCGGCCCGTGTCCAGATCAGCAATGATTGCGGCACGTGCTCTCATCATCGAATTGTGGTCATCGGCCGTCAGGCTCAACAGTCGCCGATATTGGCCACCAACGGTATGCGCAAGCCAGGTCCAGGAGACCAGCTCGCCGTCTAGAACATGTGCATCGTAAACTTCGCCAATGGGACCGCTCATGAGCTCGTCGACCCGTTCCTCGCGGTTCATATCACAGTCCATGTAGATGGAGAGCCCAGCCATCCCGCGCGCCTCGCCCACAGTTGTTCCACCAACTCCAGGCACAGTTTCCCAGATGTAGTCTTCGTGGATCGGACAGATCTCAGTGAATACCCGGCCGGCTTCCGGTGTCGATTCTGCGATTGCCTCGCCAAGGGCACCTGCCGAACTGAGCAGATTGTCCATGTCCGGCGCCGATAGCACGAGCGCGCGTCGCCATTTTCCGCCGACGAAGTGCGACAACCAACTCCACTGGAGAATATCTCCCGCTTCTACTGCAGCGTCATAGTGGGGCTTGTAACTGCGTTCGATAATTTCATCGGCGCGATATTCCCTTCCCGCGTTGCATTCGAAATAAGTGACGTAGGCAAATCCTTGTGGCGGGTCACTATCCTGGGCGAGTACCGCACTGGAGCCCGCCGCGAGGGTCACGATCAATCCTGTCAACATTATTCTATTCATGTCATCACCATCCTCAGTCAATTAACTTGGGAAAGCTCAAGATCGCACGAACTGAGTATAGCAGGCGGCCGGTCGGTCGCCCCGTAGCGCATGATGTTGAATGTAGTTGTTCTGCCTAAGCCGAAGATAATGCTCGGCAGCAACGCCAAACGCAGCCTAGTCCAACGTTGCGCCGATGTGCTCCGCGCCGCGTTCCTGCGCCAGTTTGACCTGTTTGCGGCGTTCCTCGAGCCGCGCGGCACGATCTCTTGCAAGGGTCCCGATGCATTTGGGACATGACACACCCTCACGATAGTCGCTTGACTCAATGTCCTCTGAACTTAACGGCCTGCGGCAGGCGTGACACTGCACGTAGCCGCCTTCGGCGCGATCACGATCGACGGCAACCCGGGTATCGAAGACAAAACATTCTCCTTTCCACAGATTCTGCTTGTCATCAACGTTTTCTAAGTATTTGAGAATTCCACCCTGCAGTTGAGACACATCTTTGAAGCCAAGCTCGAGCATCAATGCACTCGCTTTTTCGCAACGAATGCCACCCGTGCAAAACATGGCGACCTTGCGGTCTGATTCTGAATCTGCAAGTCGACGCGCATACTGCGGAAATTCCCTGAAGCTGTCAGTTTCCGGATCGACCGCGTTCCTGAACGTTCCTACCTCGAACTCGTAGTGGTTGCGCGTATCAATGACGAGCGTATCCGGATCGGATATCAGCGCATTCCATTCATCGACTCCCACGTGCCTGCCGGTGACCTGATCCGGCCTGATGTCGGGCCTGCCAAGCGTCACAATTTCGCGCTTTACCTTCACCCGCATGCGACGAAAAGGCGCGTCACTCGCCTCTGTCCAGCGGCCCTCTATAGGTTCTGATAATGCCAGAGACGCTTCCAGCCAGTCGAAAACCTTATTCACCCCACCGACGGAACCTGCGAGCGTGCCGTTCACACCCTCATTAGCGATGAGGACCGTGCCGAGTAGCCGCTCTCGCTCGCACACCACCTGCAGCCGGCCACGGATCTTTTCAGGATCGGCAACATCCGCAAACCGGTAAAATGACACGACGTTCACAGGCGTTCGAATCCCGGCCCGGAAAAAGTGAGTGACAGGATGCTGTGACGAATCTCTTCTCCGAGCACCAGCCGGGCGTCTTCGCCAATCTGGTTTATCTCGCCGCCGAACTCGAGAAACCCGGCGTCATTGCGGCGAACTACATCGCGCTCTCGCAGCGTTCGGATGAAATCGTGGAATAACGCCTTGTCAAAGAAATCCGGCGAAGCCAATCCATAGATCATTGCCAGCCGTTGCGCACTCTTCTGGCAAAGACCTTCGAGTTTTGCCCGCGTCAGAGTGCCCGATTCGTTCCTGACCAGCAACGCAATGACGAGGTAGAAGCGCTGCAACATCGGCACCATGGACTGGCCGAGCATCATCAGCTGAAATGCGGGAGCCGAACCAGTCGGCGGCCTGACGAGAAAATCCCCTTCTCGTATCAGAATTTCCTCGTCAATCAACGCATCGATCGCCGCCGTCGTTACGGCACCAATGTCCTCTTCCGGCCACTGCAGGTGCAATTCCTTGCGCATGAAAGGATAGATCATGCCAACCAGTCTCTGGAGTTCGCTGTGCTCCAGGCGCCGGCCCTGGATGAAGCAGCACGCGATAGAAGCCGGCACGGCGAACAGGTGCTGAATGTTGTTGCGAAAATAAGTCATCAGCACTGCTTCGTGCTCGCTCATGCTGACAACGTCACCCAACGGATGCGCTGTTCGGGAAATCACTTTGAGTTTTTCGCCGTGGTCGATAATCTCGTCGGCCGACCAGTCAGGAATGGTCACCTGGTCCGAGTAACGGAATCGGCGCAGTAATCGGTTGGAAAGATTTATTTGTGCGCGCAACTCGAGTGCACCCATACTTTGCTTCGGCGTGGACAGGAGCGTGTAGGCCAGCAGGCTGATGGGCGTGACCGCCGCCGCCGAATTGATCTCACCCATGATCCGGTCGCCCAGGTCATCGATTATCTCGCCGATCCAGGCCGGTCTCTCTCCCGCTGCCAGTTCGAAATCACGCCAGTCGGAATTGTGCTTATCGAGAATGTCATTGAGCCGAATCGGTCGACCGATGTTGACGTAGACTTTGCCAAAGTGCTCGCGCAGCGCCTTTATGGATCGGAACAGGCCAAGCAAGGATTCCTTCTGTTTTTTGGCACCGCCCATCTCCGAGATGAAAGAATTTCCTTCAATGAGTCTCTCGTATCCGAAATACACCGGCACGAACACCACCGGAATGCGGGGGTTGCGAACATAGGCACGAACCGTCATGGCCAGCATGCCTGCTTTTGGCGTAAGCAACCTGCCTGTGCGGCTTCTGCCGCCCTCAACGAAATACTCGATCGCGTGACCGCGCGCGAGAATCTGGCGCATGTAGGAGTTGAAGACAGCGGTGTACAGTCGGTTGCCTTTAAAACTGCGTCGCAGAAAAAACGCGCCACCCCGGCGCAGAATTCCGCCAACAACCGGAATGTTCAGGTTCACGCCGGCCGCTACATGCGGCAGGCTCAAGCCTTCGTGATAGACAATGTAGCTGAGCAACAGGTAATCGACGTGACTACGGTGGCACGGCACATACACGATTTCATTGTCACGTGCGACATTGTGCAGGGTCTCGATATGCTGCACTTCCAGACCATCGTAGATTCGGTTCCATACCCAGCCAAGAAAGCGCTCTACAACGCGCACCGTCGGATACGAAATATGCGCGGCGATTTCCTGTGCCTGGCTGCGGGCCTTTTGAGTCGTTCGCTCCAGCTTGACGCGATCCCCATCCGCTTCGGCGTCGATGACAGCGCGCACACTGGGATCATTGACAACTGCACTTAACAATGTGCGGCGATGCGACAGGTCAGGCCCGAGGGTCGCGATCCGCCGTTGTCTGAAATGTACGCGGAGAATTCTAGATACTTTGCGAAATGCCGTCTCCGATTCATGACCGTTATGCACGATTGTGCTGAGCGCAAGCGGCTCGCTGAATCGCAACAACGTATTTCGTCCCTGAAAAAGCGTCGTAAAAAATTTACGCGTTCGTCCTGCGACATCCCAGTGCTCTGAAAACAGTACCGTCAGCCAGGAATGGTCTTTTTTCGGTGACCGTCCCCAATAGATTCCCACCGGAATCAGCAACAGTTCCTCACCGCCAGCTTCGATACTGGCATCGATAAGGCGTTGCAGACGCATCGAACCCTGGGGGCCACGTCGCCGAAAAAACACGCCACGCATGCGCTTCAGAACGATGATGCGCCGCTCTGTTCTTCCACAGAACTCGATGGATTCCGTTGGCCGCGGAAGCTTGTGTTGCTGGCAGATTCGCTCGAGCGTGAGCGTATCGGCAAGTCCACCTGTCTCCAGCACGTAACAAACAGGTGCGCTGGTACCCGCCAGCAACTCAGCAGGCGAGTCGGGCTGTACGACCGGGCGGGCCCAGCTGCCGAAAATCTTGCCGGCAAACCAATACCATGGGCGCAAAAGATGCTGTGTCACATTCATCGAGTGCCAATACTACCCGTTTCTGCACCGTCGCAACCCATTGCTTTTTTTGAGTTGCTCGGTAATGCTGCGTGCGCTATGACAACCAATGACGCGCAAAATTCTTGGCTGATCGCCGACGTCGGTGCAACGTCCAGTCGCTGTGGAATCTACACACCGATAGACAGGGCGACGCGTGATGTGCAGATTTTCAAAAACGATGATTTCGCGGATTTGTTGACGTTGCTCAGTGCCTATCATTCCAACATCAAAGTTGCTCCTGTGAACTGTGCGCTCGGCGTTGCAGCCGCGGTTGACAGCGACGATGTAAGAATGGTGAATCGGGACTGGACTTTCTGCGGTGCCGACATCGGCAAGCGATTCAAGCTTAAGCAAGTCAAGATCATTAACGACTTCCACGCAGTCGCCTTTGCCCTGCCCGAGTTGCACGACGAAGATCGAGTGGAGATTGGTCACGCAACGGCGTACCGCAACGGCACCATCGCAGTACTCGGACCCGGCAGTGGCCTCGGCATGGCAGCGTGGATCAAATCAGAAACGAATACGGCGGCGATGTTCGGCGAAGGCGGCCACATATCCGTTTCCGGTCGCGATGCGGCCGAAGACAGGATTATCGTCGCGTTTCGCGAGCGCTTCGGACACTGTTCGGCGGAGCGAATTCTGTCGGGCCCTGGCCTGATCACGCTGCATAGCGTCATGCATGGTATCGATGTCGCCACCTCGGAAGAAATTACATCGAATGCCGACGATCAGTATTGTGCGGCAACGCTAAATCAGTTCTTCCAGTTCCTGGGATCCGCCGCCGCAGATCTGGCGTTGATAACAGGTGCGTACGGCGGTGTTTACATTGCTGGTGGCATAGTTCCGGCCTGCGTCAGCGAAATTCGTACCTCGGGGTTCAGGTCGCGATTTGAAGCCAAGAATCGCTACACCAACTACATGCAGGCAATTCCAACCTGGGTAATTACGGCCGCCGAGCCAGGGCTGATCGGCCTGGCTGCTTACGTCGACAGGTGCGCAGGCTAGGGATTCGGCGACGCGTTTTCAGCGTCCTGCAAGGCGTCGTCTATGTTCCTTTTCTGCTCAAGCAGCTCGTTCTCGACGTTCCGTGCTTTGTCCATTGCGGCATTGTAATCGTCGGCGATTTGCTTACCGACGGTTTCACTGACCTCTTCAGTATTTTCCGAAGTGCAGCCAAACAGTGCGAGTATCGCCAGAAATGTAAGCAGGATCTTCATTGGGAATCTCCGTGAAATCAGGACAGCCGGTCAATAAACCGGACCAGGCAGTCATTGATATCATCAATGTTGTCCGTCAGACGGTGATCTCCGTCAACAATATGCAATGTGGCCGAGCAATTCCTGGCATAACGGATACTGTTTTCGACCGGCACGATGTCATCGTGCCAGCCGTGCACAATAAATGTCGGAACGTCCGGGGCATCGGGTGTCAGTTCGTCAAACCCGGGCATGTAGTAGGCGGGTGCAAGTACAAACAGGCCAGCGGTATTCAGCTCGCTTGCCGCGGCCGTTGCCACATACCCGCCCATGCTCGACCCAACCAGTACTAGCTGGTTGTCAATACCGCCGCAAGCGTGCAGCAGTTTTGCAACGCGGTCTGCCGGATCTGCAATGCCCTGATAGTCGATACTGTCGGCTTCGCAACCAAGGGCCCTAACGGTTTCGGCCATCGCCCGAATCTTCGTTCCCCAGGGGCCGCTTTCCTGGCCGTGGGAAAAGATGACAGTCGGCCTGTTCATATCATTATTCCCTCACCGCCGTGACAAAGGTCCTCGATCTTGCGTGCGACTAACCAGGCACGGTCCTGACCCCAGAATATCTGCTCACCCAGCTTGAAAACGGGCACACCCCACAGGCCAGTATCAGCCAGTCTTTCCTGATTGCGCTTCACTTCATCACGCCACTTATCGCTTCGCATTGCTTCCTGGAGCTCCGGCCAAAACAGACCTGCGCGTTCTGCAACGACCTGCATTCCTTCGTCACTGGATGCCATGATTCCCTCGGCAAAAATGGCTTTGCCGACCTCGGTTAGAAAATCACGCTCGCGACCCTGGTCTTTCGCGTAGAAGTAAGCGGCAATCAGCCGCTCTGCCTGCAACTCGGTGAAGTCCGCGATCTTGCCGAACTCGACGCCACGGAATCGCGCCTCCCGGGAAGCGTCGCTTAAGAAGTAGCGCAACTTTGTCTTTGGGACAGACACACGACGCCCCTGCCCTGGCAGAAGCGGCCGGGTCTGTAGCTTCAAGCCAAACGAATCAGCAATATCAAACGCGTTCTGCAGCGCGAGGTACGAGTACGGGCTGCGAAACGAATGGAACATTTCGAGCGCGGGCAATGCCTCCGCGCGCGCAGGGACTGTTGCGGGCAGATTTAACTGCATGGCGCGTTCGAGAGAAGCAAGCTCGGGAACAGGCTCGGCAAACCGATTCAATCCCAACTCTTCGAGACGCTCGACCAGGTAATGCAGGCGATCCACGCCCCAATACCATTCGCCCGAGTAGTGCATCGTTGCACAGTTGTAGTGTCCCATCTTGCGCAGCAACAATTGATTCTTGCCAATAAGGACACTCGTTTCCGCACTTTCCCCGTAGGTGCGCCCCATCAACCGGGCTGCGCCTTCGGTGTCGCCGCGCCAGTAGTTGGCGAGCGCAAGGGTCATGGTTTCCGCAAAGTCATCTTCGTTTTGCTCGGCGGCCAGAAATTCCAGCAGTGGTAACCGATACTCAACCACTGGCGTGTCACCTTTATCGAGAAATGGCACGCCGAACTCTTGTGCCAGCAGTTTGCAATCCTGCAGTGCATGCTCTGCCAGCAGTGCGGGCTCGGGCATGTACTCGCCGCGCAGCCCCTGACATATCAAAAATCTGAATTCGACTGCCTGGTAGCGTTGAATGACGTATTGCAGATAGTGGCTCAACAGGTAAGAGTAAGGATCATCGAGCTGCAGAAAAACAGAAACAACGCGTTTTCTGAACATGAGCTTCGGGAACAGCTCAGATACGCTTCGCCTTATTTCAATGAAGCGCGGGTCGAGCAACCAGGCGAAATAAAGCGACCGCAGTTTCTCTTTCATCTACTCATCATCCCATGCGGCAGTCGGCTTCCACAGCAGCTCATCGAGATCCGGCTGCCAACGATATTTTTTCATGTCGATGCGCCCATTCCGAATAGCTACATCTTCATTCTTTAGTCGCTTGCTCTGCTCGTTAAACGCGTCACTGCCTATTGAAAACGCAATGTTGCCGGAGGCCTGGATAACCCGATACCAGGGTACGTTACTTCCGTGCGGCAGGTGTCTCAATGCATAGCCAACCTGGCGCGCGCCGCGGGGAATGCCGGCTATTTCCGCGATCTGCCCGTAGCTCGCCACACACCCTTCCGGAATGTCGCGAATTGTCGCCCATATTCGCTCATTTCTTTTCTCGGTGGACGCTTTCATTTGCAGAGAATCATACAGAAATTAACTTTATTAATCATATAGATAAGAATATAATACTGTATATAAAAACAGTCATCCGAGCATCAGATCATGACAGGAAATTCCCTTCGCCTACATGCCTCCTATCGACGTGCAGATGCACTTGGTGACGAGATCACAGCGTTATTCGGGTTAATCACCGCAGCTACCTGTGAATTGCTTGTTCTTATTCGTAAGTTTGACCGGCAGAAGCTGTGGCAGCTGGACGGTGTCTGTTCCTGTGCACATTGGTTGAACTGGAAATGTGGCATCGGAATGAATGCAGCAAGAGAGAAAGTTCGCGTGGCAAACGCGCTCGCTGCATTGCCTAAGATGAGTGACGCGTTTTCGAAGGGTGCAATCAGCTATTCGAAGGCACGCGCGATGACCCGGGTAGCCACACCGGAAAACGAAGAATTTCTTATGAAAATTGCACAACATGGCACGGCATACCATGTAGAGACCGTGGTGCGCCGCTATCGGCGCGCGAAGCAATTAAATGACGTCGAGAGTGCAAACAAACAATTCTGCTCCCGATCATTCGATTATCACTACGATGATGATGGCTCGCTGGTCATCAAGGGGCGCCTGCCCGGCGAGGTAGGTGCGATGCTCATCAAGGCGCTGGACCAAGCCGTCGATCGAGCCGACAACGAGCAAGGCGTTTCCGCGGAAACGCCTGTTGAAACACGTCCAACGTTTGCGACCCGTCGGGCAGACGCATTGGCAAGGGTCACTGAAAGTTATCTTGAGAGTGGCGACCAGCCATCTTCATCCGCTGATCGCTATCAGGTCATGGTGCACGTTTCCGCAGAAACACTGGCTCCGGCTGTTTCCGCGGATACATCGCAGAACGAATCCTGCCGTATCGAAGCGGGTCCGCACGTTTCCGCGGAAACAGCGCAACGGCTGTGCTGTGATACGTCGATAAGTCTGCTCGTCGAAGACCAGGACGGCGCACCATTGACGATCGGGCGCAAATCAAGGGTCATTCCAGCGCCGATGCGGCGTGCGCTTCGGGCAAGAGACGAAGGGTGCTGCTTTCCGGGCTGCACACATACCTGTTTCATTGATGGGCACCACATCAGGCATTGGGCTAATGGCGGAGAAACCAGTGTGGATAACCTGGTGTTGTTGTGCAGACAC
>JBPCYD010000308.1:0-2595 GCA_051007895.1 Woeseiaceae bacterium | reverse complement strand
CGCGCCAGGGAAATCATGGAGGAGCGGGGTGAACGGATTCGCGAACTTGCTGAACGAGCGGAAAAAAACGAGCAGCTCTCGATCAGCGAGATGAGCGAGATGATGGGCGGTGCCACGACGATAATCGGCATGAATACGATCGAACTCGAGGTTGTGAAGACCGCCGGAGGCAACTGGGCCGAATACGAATGGGTGAAAAATTCCCTGCGGACTGCGTATATTCAGAAAGACATCAACGATACCGTGACTCATAACTATGCGTTGTATCAAGACTACGAGGACGAACTGCAGTCGTTTGTCGCTCGCTGAATTCGATCGATAGGAGGGAAAACACATGCTCAGGAAATGCATCCCCATGTG
Source organism: Woeseiaceae bacterium (assembly GCA_051007895.1). GTDB lineage: Bacteria > Pseudomonadota > Gammaproteobacteria > Steroidobacterales > Woeseiaceae > SZUA-117. Next base: position 2,235 of record JBPCYD010000308.1, on the reverse strand, counting down.
CCTGCTGATAGCGGTCCTAATGCCCGCGGCAGCTGTGGCTGACGAATTGACCCAGATCATTCAAAAGGACTTGATCGCACTGGGCTACGACCCGGGAAACATCCAGGGTGAATTGTCGACGGACACTATCGTCGCGATTTCGAAGTTCCAGGCCGAGAACAACATTGACGTAACCGGTGAAGCCAGCCCGCAGCTGGCTGGAATTATCAAGGCGAAGCTAAAGGAACAGAACAATCCTGGCGCCGCCACGGCAAGCGCGCCTGCGGCAGCAGTTGCACACGAGGCCGGGTCGCAGGCAACGGACGCGGCGACACTCCAGGCAGCACAACAGGCCTGCCTGCAGGAAAAAGTAGAAAACGCGCAGGCCTCGCAGAAGAAGAAACGCGGCTTTGGCTCACTGATGCGAGCGGTTACCAATACCGCCGTGCGGTTCGGGGGCAACAATGAGCTCGCGCGGGCGGTGAGAGATACGAGCTACGACATCTACCGCGCCGATGCCACTGCAGACGACTGGGACCGAGCCGCGAAGGATCTCGGGCTGACGAACGACGATCTCGAGGCATGCCAAAACCCTCAGTTGTAAGACCTTTCGACCATAGGTAACGCCAAGGACGAGACGATGAAGCTATTCTGCCTCCGCGCGATCCACCATCCCGCAGTAACAGTTGCGGTACTGCTCCCGGCACTTATCCTGTTTACGCACGAGCGCGCCCAGGCCCAGTCTCTGGAGGCACCAGATACCGTTTGTATTGGAGATGAATTCGAAGTCGAATGGTCCGGGCCCAATGGCTCTGGCGACCAGATCGCGATCTCGGAATCATCCTTTCCCGCCAGTCAGAGTCTTGCCGCCCGCCCGACGTCAGGCGGTAATCCTGCAGAGATGGAGGCTCCGGCACAGGAAGGCTTCTTCGAAATTCGCTACGTTCAGGCGCAACCCGAGTCGATTCTCGTCAGACGCAGCATCGCAGTTCAGAACTGCCTTTCGTCGGCTACCGGCGAGTATGCAACCGGGATCAATCAGGCCGTCCTGGTACAGGGCGTTCAGACAAATTATGGCGACGTCGTCCACGAACAACCTGTCTTCGGCGAGTTTGACGGAACGCTTGAAGCGCTTTGCGGCGCGAGCGATACGATCGGGTGGGCGATGAACACCATTGTAGACGAAATCGAACGAAGCATGACGCAGGCTGGGTCACCGATTACTTTCAATGTCGTCGAAGCGCTGCCGGGCGCACCCACTCGCGAGGGCATCCGGCAGAGCGTGCGACGCGCGCGCGACGAAGTGTGCCAACAACAGCCACCGCCGCCACAGGTGCAGCCGTTTGCGATCACCTACGCGTATTGCCGGATGGCGATGGTGACACCATACCAGGTGATGGACATCCACCTTCCGCCACAAATCGGCACGGGCACGATGTCTGCTGCAGATTACACTCAGGGTGAGGCTATGCAAATCACCCTCAGCCGAGGGTTCGATGCCGCGGCGACCGTGACGGGCGCAGGTTGGAGCAGCCAGGTGCAGATGACAGCGCCGACGTCCGGCGGAACTCGGATCGGCTACCCGACGACTCGCTACCAGTTCTCGTACTCGGGGGGACTCGGTGGGCCGGGATCGGTTCCGATGGCGGGAATGGTTTCCACGGAGACTTCCGGTACGGTCTGGGTGTCTGAGGCTGTCCCGGGACTCGATATCGTTCGCGCGTTTTACAACAACCTTACCCGGGAAGTGTCCCCGGATCAGGCCGGGAATTCATTCTTCGCCGGTTTGGTCAACAATCTTGTCGGCATGTTGCGTAACGGTCTGCCGCTCAAGATCGACCAGACGATTGAATCGAAGATTATGGGCCGAACGTCAGTCAGCGGTCGCTCGCACTCGGTTATCACCGACGTGAGACTGATCGAATTCCGGCCAGAATGGTGTTCCGAGAGCCTCTTGCCGCCCAACATGCCCGTTCAGGACATCAATCAGCAGATTTCGGAAGCCATGGGCCAGTCAGGCGCACAGTCTGCCGAAATGGCGGAAGCCATGCAGCAGTACAATGAGGCCATGCAGAATATGACGCCGGAAGATCGCCGGATGATGGAGCAGATGGGCATGGGCAACATGATGGACCAGATGATGGGCGGCGCGAATCCGGGTGCGCAACAGCAGATGCCATCGGCGCCGCCTCAGCAATCCAGCCCGGCTGGCAGCAACATGCCTTCATCGGACGAATTGCAGGGCGACAGCCTGAT
>JBPCYD010000307.1:0-27008 GCA_051007895.1 Woeseiaceae bacterium | reverse complement strand
GATAGGGCTGCAACGCCGGGTGATTCGCCGCAGCGTCTGCGCCGTTATCAGTGACGCGAACGACATAGGCGTTCGGACCGGTTTCGGCAGCAAGGTCGGTGCGGCGGGTCGGGACCACGTCGCGCGTTGCGACAGCTGCGACAGGGTCTTTAACAATATCGGCCGTCCGTGCAGGCTCATCTGGCAAAGACAAGGCATCTGTGTCGACGTTTACGGTAATCAGGTATTCATTCGCTGACTGCACTACTTCAGGTCGGTATGACCCGTTAAATCGCACTATCAGGGTGGCGACTCCGGCATCGCCATTGAGAAATTCGACTTCGGACACGTTCGCGAGACGACCGCTTCGCGGTCTGCGTAAATCGCCCGACACATCGCGTAATGGCAGGCGGCAATCCATGCCGGTTGCCAGTTCGACTATTAGTTCGGTACCCGCAGATTGTTGTCGATGGTCGATATAGCGCAATGCGCAGGCAAACTCGATATCCATCGTTGCTTTGCTGCCAACCCGGGAAACCCGGATATCACCGAGCGCTTCGGCTCGAACCGACGGAGAGAACGCCAGGCAAACCAGCAGTACGCAAAGAACTTGCGAAACGAAAGTCAATTGACTTGTCAGGCTGTGCGCTTTTCTAGTAAGTAAATGACACATCGCATTAACGCCAGAATCTCGTGTTATGGCAGGCATCACATTCTTCGGTCGTGGGTATGTGTTGGGGCAGCTGACCGGGAGCGGTGATGTTGTTGTGACAGGATGAACAGCTACCCTGAACTTCAAGGTGATCCACTCGTGCAACGGGCACAAACGTCACCGACCGATGGCAGCTCTCGCACCGTTTGGTTACCGTTATGTGCCTGGGAGGTTGCCAGGTGGCGCGGATCCGACTGGCCTGTGCATGACAGCCGTTGCATTCATCCGGCGTGCCAGCGAATACGCCGTTGATGTGACATCCTTCGCATTCAACCAGGCGGTGTGAGCCTTCGAGTCGAAATCCGGTTGTGAAGTGATCGAACGTTGGCGTTGCTTCCGTGCCCGACGAATCGAAAGGCATCAACAGTGCGAATACCATGCTGATCATCGCGAGAAGCAGAGGCACAACAAGAGTGGTCGAAGCTCGCACTATCTGTCTCCAATTTGTGAGAAAGAATCTGTTGTGTGGCAGCTGCCACAGTTGTCACCGAAGCGTCCGCTGTGACGATCGTCTCGGCGGTGACAGGAAACGCAGGTTTGTGCCAGCGGTTCCTGAACGCCGTTTTTCGAAACATGGCAGGACGAGCAGCTGACATCGGCGTGCGCACCCGTTAATGCGAAATCTGTGTTTTGGTCGTGATCAAACAGCCACGCCGTCCAGGTCGCGGGGTTGTGGCACGATTCGCATTCAACTCCCAGCGAACCGTTGTGCAGATCGTCCTCCAGGTGGCACGAGACACATTGGCTGTCCGCATCATGAAATGCGGCTGAGGCATGGCATTGGTCGCACCCGATATCCGCGTGTTTTCCAAGAAGCGGAAAAGCGGCAAGATCGTGGTCGAATGAAATATTTTCGACCCAGTTTGTCGGGATATGACAGGCCTCGCATACCGATCCGAGTTGTCCCTGATGAGGGTCGTTGTCCTGGTGACAGGTGCCGCAATCCTGCGGTAGGGGGTCTGTCAGTTTCCCGGTGTGGCAGGAAGCGCACTCCAGTTGCTCGTGCCCAGGCGGCAATTTGAAGTCTGTTCTCGTGTCGTGATCAAAGCGCGAGGACGACCAGCTGCGAGAATTGTGACAGCTGCTGCAATCGTTACCGAATCGACCTTCATGAACATCGTCGTTGGCGTGACAGCTTTGGCAACTGCTGCCGCCAAGATCATCGTGACTCTCCGAGCGGTGGCAGGCACCGCAGGTCAGGTTGTCATGTCCGTCTGCCAGTCTGAATCCGGAGACGTCAAAGTGGTCAAACGTGATGCCAATCCAGTTGACCGTGACATGGCAACTGCCGCATTCGGTGCCGTTTTGGCCGTTGTGAACGTCGTCAGCCTGGTGACAGGAGACGCAGGTGGTTCCAACGTCCGCAAAATTCTCTGATACGTGACAATCCTGGCATCCGGCCTCCGTGTGGGCGCCGGTTAGACGAAAGATTGTATTCGAATGGTCAAAATGCGTTTGCTGCCAGTCCTGACTGACATGGCACGATGCGCAATCCTCTCCCAGGCTTCCGTTGTGCACGTCGTCAGCACGGTGACAGCCGATACACTGTGTTGGCGCATCACTTCGCGGTGTATCAGGCTCGTGACAACTGGCGCATTCGAGGTCTGCATGCGCACCTCGTAACTGGAAATCTGTGAGGGAATGATCGAACGCGCTATCGTTTTGACTGAGTATGTCGGCATCCCGTCCTTCATGATCCGTGTGGCAGACAGCGCAATCCATTTGAGTATCTGCTGGCAAACGGCCGTGAAAGCCAACAGACCGCTCGATGTCTTCGCCAGTTTGTGAATGACAGTCGACGCACAGTTCACCCTGAGTGGTGTCGCTCAATGGCGAGTGACACAGGCTGCAGTCGGCCTCGAATTCGGCATGCGATGCGACGACCTCGCCTGGCATGAGCAACCACTTTTCAACCTCATTGGCCTCTGCAGCGTTCAACATAAGAAACAGCAATAAAAAGCTGACCCCGACAGTGAAAGTGACTTTCGCAAAGCGGTGCACCATCAATACAGATGCACCACCGCTACGTGCACGATGACAGTAACGAGCAGCAGAACGAAGAACGGGAAATGGAGTTTGTGCCACAACGAAAACAATCGGTCGTACGCAGTAAACTCCGCTACACGTCGTACGTGGTACAGGTGATTGCGAACGTGCCTGCGAACGGCCCGTTCGAGCTGCTTTTGATGTTTGGCGACTTCAGCCGAATCACGTGCCTCGTAGGCAAGCGAGGCTCGGGTGAATCGCATCAATCGAAAATAGTGCAGGCGTGTTCGAATGAACAAAACAAGCGGCAGCCGCATACAATCCAGGATCGATTTTGGCGGTACCATCACTTCCTTGTCGAAGCGGGTCATACGTTGGGTGAGTTCCGGCACAAAATTTCCGAGTCGACCGACACCGGGAGACGTTACTTTTACGCCCGCCAACAGCTCCCTGAGCGTGGTTTTTCGGCCGTAAAGGCCACGATGAATTTTCTGGTAGATGAACCTGCCTACAAGGCCGCTGCCTGCAACCGCGAGTGCGGAAAACAGGGCAATCCGACTGTTTAGAGAACCAAGTTGAAAGTTGCAGTGATAAAGCGCTGCGATTGGCGCTGACACACCCAGCACCATGTGATTCCGAAACCACTTTGACAACGGTCCAATAAACTTGAGGAACTGAAATTTCTTGCGCAGCGGATACAGCAATAGCACCAGCATGCAGCCGGCCGAAACGATCCCCAATGCGTAACCAACCCCTGTCTCGGCGCTGATTAAATCGAAATCACGCGCGAACCAGCCGATGGCTACCAGCGCCGCGGCGGCGGCGAAACCAAACGCTGCAGTATGCTTGCGAAGGATTTCCCGCCAGCGCGGTCCCGATCCGCCAAATGGGTCGTTTGTCCACTGGTGGGACGCGGATGCCTCCGCTGCTCTCGTCACCATGATGGTTCTGACCCGCTTGCCGCCGAAACACGCCGAAGGTGGCCCATTCCAGGCCATTCCCCTGTAGGCATTCCCTGCCTCCTGAATTGAGATCAATCAGGTGCGCGTTGTACCGTAGATTTTAAATTGAGATATCGATCACATCTAATATTGTGAGGCTCATCACAATTTTCCGCCCATTATCGATTTTTGTGACGTTGGTCTCGCCGCGCCTTCTGGTTTATGTAAACCGCCACGCGCCGCGACAATGATTCATTGAATTGCCGTTCGCAGTCATGGTTTCTTACTGTGAACTGCGCAAGGCGCTAACGCGCACGGGAAGACCCAACGCGATACGGAGGCAATTCAGCCCGGTAAGTAAGTTTGCAATCGTTCACAATTCGTTGGGTCCGCATCCCGTTTCCTATCTGTACACTCGCCATTCAGGCATAAGACGCATTGGCTAACTCGCACGAGAGACCCACTGGCCCGGTTTGGCTGCGAAGGTTGGATCAGGCTGCCCGGCTACTTTTTCAATATGACTATAGGATTGACGCCTGGAAGAATTGCGTTCGAGGTTACACCGGCGTTTGGGCGCGGCAGCAGGGACGCTGCCAAATTGTCGGCCACCAGCCGGGCTAAGTGCGGTCTGCGTTTTATATACCTTCTAGTCTTAATTACCTTCTACCGATTGAAGCTCGCGTCTTCCGGCTGTTGGGCAATAGTCTATTTGACATACGATAAGACTGTCTGCCGGGCGTGCTTAGCGAAAGAATTTTGACGCCAAACCGGCCAGGCCGCCAGTCCCGCCGACAGAGCGCAGCAGACTGCCGTCACAGCTACTCTTGTCGATCAGTTCCGGAAGTAGTTCAGCCAAACCACCGCTTGCATCGTTAGCGTTTATGCCGAGTTTGGCGGCGAAGGCGTCAATTTTGTCGGCACCAATGACGTCGTTTAACTGCGTCGTGGAAATAGAATCGTTAGTGCCATCGCTGAGCCAGGATTGAGCCTTCTTTTCGATATCACCGCCCGCTCCAGTGAATTTTCCAACGATATCGGCAATGTCGAATTTGCCGCTTCTACCCGTTAGCTCCTCCAGCGCCGCAGAAGCATCGCTGCCACCGGAGCCGCCAAATTTTTTCATAAACATTTTCATAGCAATTTTTTCTAAATCCATTGTGTTACCTGCGCTGTAGTTGTTTAAGGAATTGCCAGCTTACGAGATCGAGGCATGCGCAATTGTGAAAAATTGTGTCATGGAATTTGAGTTAGAACACACGGATCTGCGCGAATAGCCGGTCTTGCGATGCCAGCTGATCGGGATCCGGTTTGTTAACAAATGTTCACAATCTATCCATTGTCGTACGAACAGCCGAACGGGTAAGTTCGATGTTGCAAATTACAAAACGATTCAAGCAGCGACGCGACCGAGTAACACATGCGATGCCTACGGGGACTGTATTAGATGAATGCCGAAAGTGAAATCAGCAACAACGAATTGCAGTTTGGTGCGAAGCAACGTTGCTGGCGCAAAGCCGAGACGCCGGAGCCATGGTTTCCTCACGGACTGCTACATCTGGCGTGGCTGGCAATGCTGTTCCTGATCGGCGCATTACTGTTAACACCCGTTATTGAAGCAGATGTGCGCAAGCAGGTATCTGAACGTCTTCATAGTGCTGGCATTGGCTCCGCCATCGTATCGGCGAATGGGCAGGCAGTTTCAATTCGTGCTGACGAAAATGCTACCAACGAGATGGCCGTGAAGCAGATTGCCAGGTTGACACGCTGCTCGACCTGGGCTGGAAATTTGCCATGCCCAACGACCGTAGCCGTTGCTCTAAACACGGTGGAAGACGAACCGCGAAAGATCGATTCACGGCCACATCAGATCATGATCGACCTGCGTAACGATACGATCACGCTATCAGGAGAGGTTCCAAACCTGGTTGAGCAGCAGCGCATTCTGGACGCCGCGAAGATGCACTTCTCGCAGGTTAATAACGAATTGGCGATTACCAACCTACGCGCCACCGAAAACTATTCGGATGGTGTCGATGGCGCAATCGGCGTTGTCAGTCACCTGGAACAAGGTTATGCGAAGTGGTCAGGCAGATCGCTATCCGTGCTGGGTTTCGCCAGGGCTGATGAGGCCGTCCTGGCAAGAGACTCGTTTGACGGAGCAGGCACAGACATCCCGCTCGGCGCATTTAGTGTCAGGGCGCTGGATGAATCGGCGCAATGCGACCAGAGATTCAAGTCGCTACTGGCAAGCACCAGCATACGTTTCAAGACCGGCAGCGCCGCGCTCGAAGATGGCAATGAGCCAGTCTTTGAGCGAATCGCCAGGCTTTCAGACCTGTGCACCGGGTTGTTGAGAATTGAAGGACATACCGACAGTCAGGGTGACGCCGAAATGAATAAGGAACTCAGCGCGTTACGTGCTGATGCCGTGCGTGCGGCGCTGGAAAGTCTCGGTGTTGAGTCAGATCGTCTGCTTGCCGTGGGTTACGGCGAAGAGCGTCCGATTGCGGACAACAGTTCTGATAGTGGGAGAGCGGCCAATCGCCGCATCGCCATTACCGTGCAGCAATAGTGAGTAATGAAAGAGCGCGGCACAGATCCGCGACTCACCGGAGGAATTAAACGTGATCTATCTACTGGCCAAGTACGCACTGCTTTTTCTACTGGTGGCAATGTCCAGCTACCTGTTTGGAAGTTGGATGACACGAAGGAAGTTCATTGACGTTAGCGACAGCTACGAAGATCTGCGGTCCGCGGGAAATGCCGATGCCGAGTCGTGGGAACGCCTCTGGAGTCGCCTTGATTCACTGCCACAACCTGAAGTTGTCGATCTCTCGATTGTGTCAAAGCGACTTGAATACCTGGAAAAGGCGGTTAAAAACATCCCGCCGCCTGAGCGAGTCAATCTTGAATCGATTGAAGTTGGCTTAGAGGACGTCAAAAAGACGGTAGGATCAATTCCGATTCCGCTCTCGCAGAAGCCGCTTAGTCTGGACCCCGTTTCCAACAAGCTTGTTGATCTGGACGCCAATGTTGAGGCCTTGCAGTCCCAGGTGGAACGCATACCGGCGGACATCGCCCCCGTTTCTGCACGACTCGAAAAAGTCGAGCAAGCAATTCTTGCTTTCGCAGCGCTAGAACCCAACAAGACTCCTGATTTGTCTCCAATCCAGGCGAATTTGGCTGAAATCAGTGAGGAAATTCGCCGCGTTCCGCTCGTTGAAAAACAGCAACCTGTAAACCTGGAGCCGATCGAACGACGACTGGTCGCAATCGAGAGCGATATGCGCAGTGTGAAAAATAGCCTCACTGCGTCCTTCGAGCGTCGGGAGATGCACACTGCGCCGAAACGCAATGAACCGACGATTCTGAGTGCTGCATTATATGGCAAGAAGGACGATCTGAGACTGATCTCCGGAGTCGGGCCAAAGCTTGAGCGGCTACTTAACAAAAACGGTGTCTACTATTTCTGGCAGGTGGCGGAATGGACCCGGCAGGATATCGATGTAATGGACCAGCGTCTGGAAACATTCAAAGGTCGCATCGAACGAGATAACTGGGTGTCCCAGTCGCAAAAACTGCGCCGTCAAGACGGCGCTGCGCAGCAACCAGATACCCTCTGGTGAGGCAGTGTCATTCGCTCCCCCGAGCATCCCGGTCAGACAATTGTTAACGAATGTTACAGTCTGACCGGGCTTGCTTTTGAACCTCTATACTCCCGCCTCTTCTCATCAGCAAAATGAATCAGCTGCCGCGGTTTCTTCCCCGGCCGTCTCGATCACAACCCAATAAGAAAAACCTGGAGTACAAAATGTCAGTAGCACGGGTAACAGAAATATCAGCCGAATCGCCAAAGAGTTTTGAAGATGCGATCAATATAGGGCTAGCGCGAGCCAATGAAACTCTTGACCAGATTGAAGGTGCCTGGGTTCAGGATATGAAAGTAGCCGTCAAAAACGGCCATGTAACCAAATATAGAGTCAACTTGAAACTCACCTTCGTGTTGCGATAACAGCAATATATTCAACGATAGTGAACAAAATAATCAATCGGAGTTAGTAATGGCAAAGGGTATTGAAAAAATCGAAGGCATCGGGCCTAAAATGGGCGAAGTGTTCAGGAGCGCTGGAATCAAAACAGTGGACGACCTGCTGGCGAAAGGAGCTGACAAAACGTCCCGACGAAACCTTGCTGCATCCACAGGTATCAATGAAAACCGTATCCTGAAATGTGTCAACATGGCCGATCTGTTTCGGATCAACGGCGTAGCGAGTCAGTATGCAGAATTGCTGGAGAGCGCCGGCGTTGATACTGTAAAAGAACTAAAGAATCGAAATGCAGACAACCTCGCTGACAAAATGGCTGAGGTCAATGCACAAAAGAATCTCGTTCGACGAGCGCCAAGCGTAATTGTGGTTCGCGGGTGGGTTTCTCAGGCTAAAGAACTGCCAGCAAAAGTTTCTTATTAAGGAAAAGCAAGCACGGAGATTAGTTTGAAAGACTCGAGCAACAGCCTGGTTGTAACATCGACGAATGGTTAAAGAAGCGGAAACCGCGATACCAACTGCGGATCCCTTCGCGAGACGTTTGATGGGACAATATCTCGAGCGGCGGGAGCAGGACCTCAAATCATTGGGTTCCTCTCTCGCTGCGGCTGATTTTGACGCGATTGCGCTCACGGCGCACAAGCTGTATGGCTCGGGCGCAGCCTATGGCCTCGATGAAGTCACCCGCCTCGGCGGTGAGCTCGAGAAAGCAGCTCGGTCAGGTAAACCCGGTGAAATAGCCGCGTTGCTCGATGAGCTTGGCCGTTATCTACAGCACCTAAAGCTTTATTAATCACCGGTATTGATAGATTTTCCGGCATCATGTAACGGTTATTTGTTGTCGGACCCAATGCTGGTATCGTTACTTTCGGAAGGTCCGGTACCGTCCGGATGCGTTCCGGAACTGCGAGCCAATGATAGTCGAAAACTACTTGCGTGTTGCACTTCTTGAAGACGATCCGGACCAGGCGGAAATTATTAGCCTGTGGTTGCAGGATGCGGGCTATACGGTTAGCGCTCAACTGGATTCGGCCGGTTTTCTGAAGGCGGTGCGGCGCGACAGTTTTGATCTGTATTTGCTCGATTGGATTGTGCCCGATATGAGCGGTATAGCCGTACTAAAAAAACTGCGCCAAGAAATGAATGACGATACCCCCACAATTGTGGCGACGACCAAGAATCAGGAGCAAAGTATTGTTCTGGCATTGGATACAGGTGCAGATGACTACCTGGTCAAACCGGTGCGGCGTGCGGAGCTACTGGCCCGGGTAGCGGCACTACTGCGTCGTTCGGGCGTCGGTGGCGCACCCGAAAAGATTACGGATGTGGCCCCGTACGAAATTGATATCAAGGAGCAGGTCGTTTCACTTAATGGCACGGAAATCCCGTTGACCAATAGAGAATTCGGTTTAGCCGTACTTCTATTTCGAAATGCGGGTAAATTACTATCGAGAAGCCACATACTTGAAGCAATATGGGGTATGGATAACAGTAGCGTTTCAACGCGAACAGTTGATACGCATGCAAGCCGCTTAAGAAAAAAATTGCATCTCAACAGTGAAAACGGCTGGAAACTGACGGCGGTATACCAGCATGGGTATCGGATTGAGCATGAAAACTCTCATGAGAAAGAGGGTTGAGTGCGTTACCTGGGGAATCAGTGTCATGGCACGTAAAGATAATCAAAAACAAAATCAAGCAGATTCATCAGACGAACTCGACGGTAATGTCGAGCAGATTCGCCAGATTCTCTTTGGCGGACAGATGCGCGACTATGAAAAACGATTCGCGAAGATGGAGATGCGGTTGAATAAATCCATTGAACAATTGTCTGGTGCGATGGAGAAACGCATCGACCGTCTGGATGCCTACGCCAAGCGCGAGTTCGACAAGCTTTCAGACAAGCTGAAAGCGGAGCAAAAGGCTCGATCTGACGTCGGCAAGCAGTCTTCAGCAGATGTCGATAACCTTGGAAAACAGGTAGAGGGATGGTTTGCGGAAGTCGAAGAGCAGCTGGAATCAGAGACTCGACAACTGAATGCGGCATTGAAGGAGCAGGGTGACGAATTACTGAGTGCCATCAATGAGCACTCTGACCAGTTAAACGTCAGCCTGCGGAAAGAATCCCAGGATCTGGAGGATTCCAAACTGGGGCGCGACGACTTGGCCGGTATGTTGGCCGAACTGGCCGTACGTCTCAAAAAGGATGCCAAGGCCCCGAAAGGTTGATCCGGCGCTAGCTGAGACTCAATGAACGACTTCGACAAATTGAAAGACCTGCTCTTCGGTGCGGAGAAGCAGGCACTCGATTCAATCTCAGAAAGGGTAGAACGACCAGAGACCCGTGCCGTCGATGTGGCAGACATACTGCCTGAGTCGATCATTCAAAGTCACAAAAAAAATTCCGATCTTGTGGAATCGCTGAAGGACCCAGTGGGCGAGTGCGTGCAAAAGGCGTTTCATGAAGACCCAAAAACCTACGGTGATGCGTTGTACCCGGTAATCGGGCCCGCTATTCGGAAATCTATTTCACATACGCTCCGAGCTATTTCTCAGCAAATCAACCAGGCAGTTGAACAAAGCCTGACACCTAAGGGTTTGAGTTGGCGATTTCAGGCGTATCGTGCCGGTATACCGTTCGGGGAATTCGTGCTGCAGAAGACACTGCTCTACAGAATCGAGCAGGCGTATTTAATCAGTCGCGAGAACGGCTTGCTGGTGGAGCACGTCCATCATCCGGCATCCAAGATCAAGGACAGCGATGCCGTTTCCGCTATGTTTACTGCGATTCAGGATTTCGTTAAGGAAAGTTTCTCCCCTGATCGTACCGGCCGTCTCGAATCCGCAGATATGGGTGACTTCACACTGTGGGCCGTGCATGGGCCGCATGCACTTCTCGTTTGCGTCATTCGCGGCGTGCCACCCAAGGATCTTCGCAGCCATTTAAGCGCAATCCTCGAGCGCATTCATTTTCGCTATGGCGACGCGATTCGGAACTATTCCGGAGACACGTTGGCTTTGTCCGGGGTCGATGACGAGCTGCAAAAGTGCCTGAGTTACCAGGCAACGCAAGAAAGTACGAAGAAAGGTCGCGGGTTTTCGCGAGCAGCTATGTTCATCGGCCTACTGGCGGTTGCACTGATTTTCTTGTGGCTCAGGAGTAGCTGGATCGAATCACGTGAGATTCGCGATCTGACGGAGGCATTGAACCGGACTTCCGGCCTGTTTTTAAAGGATGTAACCAGAAACGGAGATCAGATCCTGGTCGAAGGTATGCAAGACCCGCTTGCAACACCTGTGTCCAGCATCGTAGAGAGTCTCGGCATTTCGCCAGAGAATGTAGTAACAAATTTGCAGTCATATCAGTCACTGGATCCGGAAATTATTCGACGCCGGGTGGACCGTCACGTCCGCGGTTTCGATACGATCAGCTACGAATTGTCCGGTACGACATTGACCTTTAGTGGCAGTGCCCCCGCTGCGTGGATTGAAAAGGTCAGGACCATTGAACTGTCGGTGGCTGGCATTGACAATGTTGATACTTCGTCGGTAGTGAATACTGATCTGGAAAGTCTTCGGCAAGAGTTGGAATCGCTCACCGGGTCGCGATTTATTTTCAGTAATGGAGTCGATTTGGCGGGCGGACAGGAAACTGCTCTCCGCAATTTTGCGCAAAGGATTGCCGAACTACAGGCGTTGGCCGCCGCATCCGGGCACCGAATTCAGATTGACATACTCGGGACAACTGATAGCTCGGGCACCGTGGAGTTAAATACGAGCCTTGCCGTTCGTCGCGGTACAGCAACGTCTGCAATACTGTCTGAATACGATGTCTCGGGTAACGTAATTCGCGATTCCGATGAAGCCATTGCAGATACGCGTGCGGCGAACGTGACATTGACGCTGGTGCCAATCAGCGATCGTCCATGACGCAAATTACGCGGAAGATTTGCATCGTCGGCGACTTCGCCGTCGGCAAGACCAGCGTAGTCGAACGATTCGTCAATAACCATTTCTCGGGCAAGTACCTGACGACTGTCGGCGTCAAAATCGATACCAAAGAAATTTCACTGGTTGAACCTGCGGTCTCGGTAAAGCTCGTCCTTTGGGACGTCGCGGGGGCCGAAGAATTCGGTTCGCGGGAAATGGCCTATTTACGCGGCGCCGCTGGCATGGTTTTTGTAGTTGATGGAACGCGAGCGACAACGCTTTCGTCTGTCATGAGCCTGAAAGAGCAAATCCAGGAATTGTACGGTCAGCGCTCCAGCGTTTTGCTCTTGAACAAGAGTGACCTTGCGAGTCAATGGCAGATTGATCGAGGCAAACTGGAGTCGCTGGGAGACGAATTCAGCCATGTCTTCAGGACCAGCGCGAAAACCGGCGACGAAGTGGAGGCTGCACTGACGCAATTGGCAGAGCTCATCGTCACCGGGGACATCCAGCTAACGAAATGAGTTTTCCGCAGTTTGTCATTGACTACTTGCAGGGGACGTTTGCAGCAGATTCGCATCCGGTTTGTTTTCTTATTGATCGGGAAAGTCGCCTGCTCGAGATGTGGGGCGATGCATCCTGGTGCGACATGTCGTCAATCCAGACTGGCGATGACATGCTTACGCATGCGCCATTTCTCTTTGGCTCATTTGGTGACAAACCCAACATTCTTGAGTTTGTTTCGATTTCCAGCGGTACCGCCGCACACGTGCACATCGTGCCAATCGATGATAACTACTACGTCATTCTGCTTGATGCCAAACAGGAACACGACTCTATCCAGCAGCGGCAACAGTCTGTCAATGAGCTCAAGTTGCTGCATGCCAGTCAACAACGCCTCATCATGCGTCAACGGGACCTCATCAGTGAACTGGTGGAAGCGAGAGCAGAACTTGATCATCATCGAAAAGATGCAGAGCGCAGCAGTCTAAGCAAAGGCGAATTTATCGCCATGATGTCCCACGAGTTCCGTACGCCGCTCGCCTCGATTATCAACTATGCGTCACTTGCGATTGAGTCGGACGATGTCGACAATCGGGTACGCAAAAGCATCGAAACGATTGGGCGATCCGCGCGACACCTGACATCGCTAGTGGAGGCAGTCCTTGATGAGGCTCGTCTCGATGCGGGTCAAATAGACCTGGTAGAGGCAGAGTTCGATCTGCACGCATTGCTGGGTGACCTTGCGGCAATGATGGCGCCAATGGCAGCAGATAAGGAACTATCGTTCGTTTGCAAGTTGGATGCAGCCGTTCCGAAAGTGATTCGTGCTGACGAGGTCAGGTTTCGACAGATTCTGATCAATTTACTAGGCAATGCAATTAAGTTTACCGAAGTCGGCAGTATTCAGTTGCTAACGACGTATGCAGATGGCCGACTGGTTTCGTCGGTCACCGATACAGGACCAGGGATTAGTATTGCAGACCAGGAGAAAGTGTTCAGGGCTTTCGAGCGCGGCGCCGCACAACAAAGTGCCGGGGCCGGTCTTGGACTGACTATTTCCCTGCGCCTCGCCAAGTTGATGGGCGGGGAAATTTCCCTGGACTCCGCCCCTGGGCAAGGATGCACCATCGCGGTCAACCTGCCTGTTTCGATCGGGGCCGGGAGCATGGCGCCGTCTGCAACGGCTCTCGGCGCGCCGCCGGAAGAATCGCACGCGACACAGGCAGTGACTGTTCTCGTATGCGACGATGATGAGGATATGCTGGCGCTCATCGAATACTACCTGCATCGCGCTGGCTACGGATTGATCGTGACGACCAACGGCACGGATGCTGTGTCGAAGACGCTTGCCTACCAGCCGGACATCGTTCTCATGGATTGCAGCCTGCCCGGAATCAGTGGCCCGGAGGTAGCATTGCAACTGCGAAGCCAGGGGTTCGCGAATCCTGTAATTGCGCATACGGCATCCCGATTGGGGGCAGAAGACCAGTCCCGATTTACGCGCTATTTCAGGAAACCAGCTGATATGAACGCGTTGTTGAACGAGATAAAACTGCTGTCCCACGGCGACAGCTGCGCCAAGCACTAATCCCGGTTTGGAGCGTTGCAATGGTGCCTATGCAAGGCCTTTAGGTTGATCGCCCGGCCACCGGATCATTGCCTGGTCATACCTGGAGCGGTCAACAAATGTCTTTTCGCTGTTCCGGGGCTGAATCTCTAAAGTTATGTAAAGCACTGCCGATAGACCATACAGTAGGGTCCATCGAGGAACGCTGAGCAATGATCAAACCACCGACACCCGTCGATGAGTTACTGCGTCTGGAAACGTTGCGCAACCTGAAGATTCTGGATACGGATTCAGAAGAGCGCTTCGACAGGGTTACGCGCCTGGCAAAAAGGATATTCGGCGTACCGATCGCGCTGGTAAGCCTTGTCGATGCCGATCGCCAGTGGTTTAAATCTCGCCAGGGCCTGGACGCATCGGAGACGCCACGGGAAGTGTCTTTCTGCGGCCATGCGATCCTGAACGATGAAACGATGGTGGTCAAAGACGCGCATGAAGACGAGCGCTTTAGCGACAATCCACTGGTAACAGAAGAGCCCAGCATTCGCTTTTACGCCGGTTGTCCGTTGAGCGCGCCGGATGGCAGCAAAGTCGGCACCCTGTGCGTGATCGACCGTGAACCCCGCGAGATGACCGAAGAGGACCTGGGTCTGCTCAATGAACTTGCTCAGATGGTTGAGGAAGAGTTCGTCGTCGAGGAGATGATGCGGAACGACCCGGTCACCGGACTTTCAAATCGCGAAGGATTTTCGATCATTGCAGAGCACATCCTGGCGATGTGCGAACGTACCAATGCGCCCGCATCGCTGGTTCTCCTGCATTTCGTGAACCAGCAGTCAATCGCCGAAACCATGGGCAGCGAAGAAAACGACAGAGCGATTATCGAACTGACGCAATTGTTACTCGCGAGCTTCCGCAACTCGGATATTGTAGCGAGGCTGTCAGCCGATGCCTTCGTGGTGCTGCTTGCCGGATCCAGGCTTGAAGACGTCTATACGCCCCGCGGCCGTTTTATGGAGCGAATTGTCGATCGAAACACGCAAACCGATGCCGATTACGATATCGAAATAGATGCGTTTGCCATTGAATATCAGAATGAGCGCCACCACGACGTTGATACGCTGGTTCGAGAGGTAGAGGCTCGCATGATGGGTGGTGATTTAAGTCGACGCGACGATGAACCGAATAGCGCATCAAAGACCGGTTCAGGGTAATTGCCGAAGTTCCTGAATGGACAACCAGGTACGCCACGTATCAGTCAATCGACAGAATAGTCGGAAATCCGGCAATAGCATGAGCGCCGTCGACGGGTTCTTTTTCAAGCCCCGCAAGCGCTGTCCTGAAATGAGCGAACCACGATGCGGTCAGTACGCAATGGACCCGGCACGCGTTCACCACAAAGACCTGTATCAGCCGCTGCGCAGAACCACTTTCTACTGAGTTAGTTGCTGCCTGGGAATTAGTTGCCTGACCGGTCGAATTGTCTCCCGCGGGGCGGTACCGCGACGACGTCATTGCTACGAAAATAGTCGATGACAACGTCGGACACTTTGCCAACGCTTTGAATCACCTCCGATTCGGGAAAAGAGTCGTAAAGGTCGCCACCTTCTGTCAGAAAACCGGGTGCTGCGACGGTAAACAGGTCGTCATCGGCAACAGCCTGTCCATCCTTTTCAAGCGTCAGTATGCGGCTATACTTCGGTCGATCGAGATCGTAGCTCACCTCAAGTCCTGACAACTGCAGCAAACCCCGCTCGAAGGTCAACGACTGTTCAATTGCACGACGTATCTGGCTACCGCGCATTTCCTTCACGTTAACGTCGTCAACGAATGGGTACGAATCGAGTATATCGACAAGGCGCACATCACCGGCCGGCAGATCCTTGCGCAGACTGCCGCCATGCACGAAGCCGATATCTGCATCGGTTGCCGCAACGAATATGTCGGCAAACAGATTGCCGATATCCGACTCTTCGATATAGCGTCGGATCATTGGGGCGGCGGTCGTACCGACCTTGACCATGATTTCCGAGTTTTCGGTGCGGTATTTTTGCAGTTTGGCCATGATTCTCGAATCGGGTACCAGCTTGTCGGACTCAACCGGAATCAGCCTGCCTTCGTAATCCGATATCTCTCCCGATGACCCGTCAATGCGCAACTGCAGGAAGCCAAGATGCGTCGCCTGCCCATAGGTTTGCATAATTAGCGTGCCCGTCTGCGGGTGAACGACGGGCTCAGGCGTACCCGCATCCGCATGGCCTGCCAACAGTATGTCGATTCCGTCGACAGCGCCCGCCAGCGCGATATCCGCGTCGATATCGCGCTGCAGGCGCGGATCAGATTCGGCGTCAGTCTGCATCGGTGCTGTTTTTCCCTGGTGCGTCAGCAATACGATCAGGTCAACCTGATCGCGCAACTCAGCCACAGACTTCTGCACCAGCGTCGCCGGGTCGCGCACATCCAGAGGGGCGATATAGGAAGGAATGATCGCCGTTGCGGCATCCTGCCCCATGATGCCAATCACGCCGATGCGGATGCCATTGCGTTCGATGATGGTATGCGCCTGCGCATACGGATGCTCCGTATCCTTGTAGAAGAAGTTGGCGCCAAGTACCGGGAATGGCGCCCTGTTTTTCTCCCATTCGAATATTTTGTGGCCATACTCAAATTCATGATTACCGATTGCCATCGCGTCATAACCCATGGTCATCATCAGTTCGAATGCGAGTTTGCCTTCTGTCAATTTCGCCAGTGCGCCCGTGAAAATGTCTCCGGAATCGAAGAGAAATACGTTCGGCTCCGACTCGCGCAGATTTTCGATTAATGTGGTCATCTCGGCGATGCCACCGATTGTTGCAATGTCGTCCAGCCAAAACGCGGGGATCGGATCGTAGGCACTCTCGACGTCGTTGGTAAATAGCAGCGTGACCATCGTGTCTTCCGCCGCCGCCGATGGGGCAGGCGCGGGTGACTCTGTGGCCGGCTGGCAACCGCCGATCGCCAGGAATACAAGGACCAGCAGGCTATGTTGACGACGTGATTGCATATGAAAATGATCCGATTCAGGAAGTACAAAGAGAATAAAAGCAGCGTAGCAAACGACTTGGGGAATGGTCGAGCAAATCGCCGGGATTCGACGGAGAAACCATCGCTATGTGCGATCAGACACCAGTATTGTCGCCAGGTAGAATAATGTTCCGAGCGCCGGATTCTTCGGCAACTGGCCGGCAATCTCGGCCATTATCGAGCCAATCATGTGGATGTTCTTGGGAAACAGAAAGGCCGCCTGTGCGCGCAGGAGCACGGTTCCGCTGAGTTTGTCTTGCTCGTCCAGGTACAGATGAATCTCCCGCACGCATTTAGCGTCGTCATCACTGCGATGGTCGGGTGTCGGGTTATTGCAAACTGTTATTACTGCTCGTTTTGATTGCGGATAATTTGCCAGGCAATCGACGACATTAGCGATCTTTCGCCGCATCCCGTCTCGGTAATCACCCTGGCCGCCTCCCCGAAGGCTGCTCATGTGCCGTTTTTGCTCGTCCGTGATTTCTTTTTCCATGTTCCAGCACGTATAGGCCTCAAGGACGTCACGCGGAAAAAGGTCCGTCTCAACAAGGTAATCGCTCATGTCCAGCAACTGGGTATAGTTACGCGCAGACTGTTGGGCGCTGACTTCTGTCATGGTTTGCCATGCGGCATGGCAGGAAACAGGTGCCATACTCATATCAATTCGCCGTCTCTGTTGCGGTGACCAATGATCCTACTCACCGACACAGATGCTTTTGGTTTCGATGTATTCATCGAGGCACTGCGGGCCGTGTTCTCTGCCAAGTCCCGAATGCTTAATGCCGCCAAACGGAAGATCGTTTGCAAATATGTTGGCGGAGTTGGCGCCTACAACGCCCGCCTCCAGTGATTCCACAAATCGCTGCAAGCGTTCCGCATCGCTGGTGTAGATGTACGCGGATAATCCGGCGTCAGTGTTGTTGGCTTCTGCGAGAACTTGAGCTTCATCTTCAAATTCGTAAAGGCATGCAACCGGACCAAAAATTTCAGCTCGAGCCGCGGGCATATCGGCCGTCATATTGGTGAGCACGGTCGGTGCAAAGAATCGCGATTGACCGTCGTCCTTTTGTTTGCCACCGGTGACCAGCTCGGCACCCATCTCGATCGAACTCCTGACCAGCTCAGTCAATCGATCGATCGCCGCGCGATTGATCATCGGACCAATGTCGCTCGTGGCGTCAGCGCCGTTTCCCGTGATGAATTCGGCGACCCGTTCAGCCAGTCTTTCCGTAAACGCCCGGTAGACATTCTTATGAATGAAGAAGCGATTGGCGCCGACACATATCTGGCCACTGTTGTAAAAACGAGCACCCATGGCGCCGGCCAGGGCCTTTTCCATATCTGCATCATCGAAAACAATGAACGGGGCGTTTCCGCCTAACTCTAGTGCGATGCGTTTGACGGTATCGCCACAGGCTGCATAAAGCTGTTTGCCAACCCTGGTTGATCCAGTGAAAGACAGCATACGTACATCGGAGTTGCGGCAAAGTTCGTCGCCCACCGCCGCAGGGGATTTGCAGGGAATTACGTTGAAAACGCCAGGCGGTAAACCGGCGTCAGCGGAGAGCCTTGCCAAAGCCAGCGCTATAAGTGGGGTTTCATCAGATGGCTTGACGATGGTCGTACATCCGGTTGCTATTGCGGCGCCGGCCTTGACTGCAACAGCAGCGGCTGGGAAATTCCAGGGTGTTATACAGGCAACCACGCCGACGGGCTGCTTGATGGTGTAGTTTCGCTGGCCATCTGCGTGTGACGACTGCGATTCTTCATGCAGATTTGTTGCGACCTGTGCGTACCAGCGCAGCAGCGAAGCACACTGCAGGGCTTCGCCCTGCGCTTCCCGCAGCGGTTTGCCACTTTCGGCGCAGATAATGGTGGCCAGGTCACCGACATTTTTTTCGATGAGATCGGCCCAAGCCAACAGCACGGTGATGCGCTCTTGCCGCGGCGTTGTCTTCCAGGACACAAACGCCTGCTTCGCTGCTTCGATCGCATCCCTGGTATGTCCGGCGCCAAGGTCGACAACGCTCGCGATGTCTTGCAGTGTCGCTGGATTTACAATCGAAAACGTCGCGTCAGAAACGACTTCGCCACCGTTTATCCAGCCACCGAGTGGCACCAGATTGTTACTTTCAAGCTGCATGCTCTTTCCTGGTAGCGCTGCCGCCCCGGGCAGTTCGGCATGGCGGTGTGGCACTGACCATACTAGTTGAATTGTTCGTCAATGATCACCACCGGCTTAATGATCTCGCCACGGTTCATGGCATTCACGGCTGCGTCAACTTGGTTGATCGACCGGTATTCCGTAATCATCTTGTCAAACGGAAACAGTCCTTGCTGCCACAGCTCAATGAGTTTCGGGATGAATACTTTCGAAACAGAATCGCCCTGAACGACGCCACGTAGCGACTTTCCGGGCAATAGACCAAACATCTCGATACTCACTTCCGTACCGGGAACCCCGGGCGCAATCATCGCCGTCACGCCCATCGGCCCACAACAATCGATTGCCTGGCGCAGCACGTTCGGCACGCCGGTCGTATCGATTGCGTATTGGCAGCCACCGATTTCGGTCAATTCCTGGATGTGGTCGACCATTGTGGCAGGATCTGCAAAATCATCCGGATTTACCTGGTGCGTTGCGCCTAGCTTGCTGGCCATTTCGAGGCGCCGTGGATTGATATCCACTGCGATAATGTTTTTTACTCTGGCGACCTTTGCTGCCATTACCGCAGACAGGCCAACACACCCACAACCAAATACAGTAAGGCTGCTACCCGGCTCTGCCTGAAGCGTGTTCAAAACCGTACCTGCTCCGGTTTGCACACCGCAACCTAGCGGCGCGAGCATTTGCAGGGGCAGTGTCTTGTCGACCTTGATGGTATTGCTCTGGTGGCTGAGCGCATACGTTGCAAAGGAAGATTGTTGAAAGAACGAGCCGAAGATGTCTTCTTCATCAGCATTCGGGCTGCGATGGGTCTTCCGGCCACCCGGACGTGTGCCGGCGAAATTCAGGCTGCCATGGTCATCACAATATGACGGTTTGTGAATCTTGCACTGCGGGCAGTGCCCGCAATAGTCGTAACTCAGGATAACGTGATCACCAACGTCGAATCCGCTCACATCCTGGCCGAGGGACGCCACAACTCCAACGCCTTCGTGTCCAAGCACAATAGGAAACTCGCATAGTCCGTTACTTTTGCAGGCGATGTCGGTATGACACACTCCTGTAGCGACAACTTTTACCAGCAATTCGTCAGCGGCCGGTGCGCTAAGGAGAAGCTCGCCCGTCGCAAAAGGCTCGTCACTGGCATACGCTATCGCTGCCTTGATTCTGGTTTCTTGCGCGGACAATTGATTCCCCACCTTGCGTCGCCGCTTATCCTATAACATCGACGAAAAACGGATGCAAAAATCAGGATCTCGGCATGCATTTGCGCAAACGCGAGGCGAATGCAACCTTCCTCCGGACCGGGGAGGTTTTCGTGTTGTGGACAGGATTGTCTCCAGTCAGATCTGACCGCTCGATTGTCGCCGTTGCTTCTTGTTCGCGTACATCTGGGCGTCTGCATCTTCGAGCAGGCGTTCAACGGAGTCATGGCGGTCCTGATTGAATGAAACAGCACCGGCACTCCACGCCAGTTTCTTCTTCGCTGCGGAATCTGCTTCGGCCGCAAGCTTATCCAACCGGCCCAGCGCAATTTCAGATGCTTCATGCGATGCCGTCATCAGGACAACAAATTCATCGCCGCCGAGGCGCGCAATTACATCTGCAGTTCTAAAACATTTCACCAGCAGGCCGGCGAAATACGCCAGCATATCGTCCCCCGTTTGGTGGCCATGCGTATCATTGAGTGACTTGAACCCATCCAAGTCGAAGAAGACCAGCTCCGCTTCTGTGTCTGTCCGTCGACACAAAGACAGCATGTGGCGGGCCACCATATTGAATCCGCGGCGATTGGCGATCTTCGTCAAATCATCGACGGTTACCTGTGATGCAACCTGCAGCTCATCTTCCACCATCGCTGCCAGGTCCCGCAGCGTTTCCTGATCTTCGATGGTCAGGCCACGTGGCTCACTGTCGATAAGGCAGAGCGTGCCAATCCGGTGTCCCCGCGGCCCCCTGATAGGGCACCCCGCGTAGAAACGTATATACGGCGCTTCTGTGACCAGGGGGTTGTCCGAGAATCGTGGATCCGTCCGCGCATCGCCGACAATCAGTATCTCGTCGGCGTTTATTGCATGGCCACAGAATGAAATTTCGCGTGGCGTCTCGCAGGCTTCGAGGCCCTGTTTGGATTTGAACCACTGGCGGTCGGAGTCGACCAGGCTAATCAGGCAGATCTCGACCCCAAACATGCGCTGAGCCATGCGCGTAATGCGATCGAAGCGCTCTTCAGAGGGTGTGTCCATGATGCGCAAAGAATGCAGACTGAGCAGTCGTGCCGTCTCGTCGATCGGTATGGTTGGTTTAAGCATTGAGTGATATCCGCACTTTGGTAATGACGATATCGGCCTCTTGTCTCAAACCTTCAATGGCAGCGGTCCAATGTGTGACCAAAATCTCGGGAAATGCCCAACGTTGCTTACATTTCAGCGAATTGCACCTGTTGCAAACAGATACAACTTGAAACCTTGTTGAGATCTATTCATCGCCCGATTCTTCCAGACTACATTCCTACGAAGAAATTGCGCCGCTGGTAGCGCTACAAGGAATGAAAAGCATGAAAGCTGTATTCGTCAATTTGTCATTTTTCAAGATCGGTTGGCTGGCGTCGGTGTTTTCCGCTGCTGCCAGTATGCCTGTCATCGGAATCATAGTGGTTGGCCTGGCCGTTGGCGCGCATTTGTGGCTGGCGGATGACTCGCATAGTGAGCTTAAATTGCTTGCATTTGCAGCGTGCCTGGGACTTCTCTGGGAGTCGTTTCTCGTAGCGACAGGCCTGGTTCGTTATGAGGCCAGCGCCATGCTGCCAGGCCTTGCGCCGTATTGGATCGTTGGAATGTGGGTGCTTTTTGCCACCACGCTCAACGTCGGCATGCGCTGGCTTCGCAAAAATGTTGCCGTTGCCGCGACGGCTGGTGCAGCTGGAGGCCCGCTGTCGTTTCTCGCGGGCGAGAAAATGGGGGCCGTCGGCTTTGCCAACACATCGCTCGCGCTCTTCATCATTGGGCTCGGTTGGGCAGTTCTCTTGCCCGTGCTGGTGCACTTCGCGACACGTAACGAAGACCATGTCGCCGCAACCGTTCCGGATCAGGCGTGAGGGCAGGGCCGATGACGAGATTCGACGGCCTGGTCTGCGCGGCACTACTGGTCTGCGCGCCAGTGCTCCGCGCCGCGGCGAATGTGTCAGTGGACGCGCCTGGTTTGCGTTGGCAATTTGATGTAGCGCTAAACGGTAAACCGGTTGGCAATCACTCCTTCACAGTGCGCCAGGACGGGTCGCTTCGGGTGCTTGAAACTAACGCTAGCTTCGACGTCAAGTTCCTGTTTGTAACTGCTTTCCGCTATCGGCATCAGAACACTGAGGTTTGGACGAATGGTTGCCTTAGCAGCATCGAGGCAACGACGGACAGCAACGGAAAAAAACTTAGTGTACGGGGTTCCAGCGCAGTAGACGGCTTTGAACTCTCCAGCAACGCTGGTTCTGCGACGCTGTCGGGATGTATCCAATCCTTCGCTTACTGGAATCCAGCGGTACTTGAATCCAATAAATTACTGAATAGCCAGACCGGCGAGTACGAAGACGTTATGGTCACACTCGAACAACGCGAGCAGCTCGATGTAGGCGGCGAATCTGTCGATACGTTGCGCTATCGGTTGTCTGCAAAGTCGGGCGATATTTCCCTGTGGTATTCGAGCGAGGACAGAACGTGGCTCCGCCTCGAAGCCCCTGCCAGGGGTGGTCGCACCATTTCCTATACAGCGGTTGCCGTTCCCGAAAAGAACAGTGTCGCCCAGCTACTTGCCGCCAGCGGCTAGTGGATTAACGTGTATCAGTAAGTTCGACCGGCGCAAATCGTGGTTGGCATGCCCGTTTGACGCGCTATCGCCTATTTGCTCAACTGGATGGCAACCGCAAACAGCGACGTACCGGCCAAAACGTCCTGAAGGGATACGCTGTCGGTAGCGAGTGTCAGGACACACTACAATGCGGTTATCGAATCTCCTGGAAGATAGCCATGTCGTTGTTTGAGTTTCTCATGATCCTGCTATCGATTATCGTCGGGCTCGGCCTCGCCGAGATACTCACCGGCATTGGCCGCATTTTTCGTGAGCGCAGGCAAAACGAGTTTTCCTGGATTCATTCGGCGCTGGTAGCCGCCGTTTTTTTCGGATTGCTACAGACGTTCTGGGAGAGTTGGAGTTTGCGGTCTATTGAAGAATGGACGTTTCCAGGCATGCTGTTGATGCTCTCGTCGCCAATATTGCTCATGACGATCGCTCACATACTGTTTCCAACGCACGCGGAGTACGAAAACCTGGCGGAGTACTATTTCACCAATCCAGGGCTCCCGTGGCGGCTGGCTGGGGCGACCGTCGTGTTGGGGACGCTATTTCGGCCGATCGCGTTCGATATGCCGCTCTTCGTGTGGGACAACGCAACAGCAATTCCAATGATCGTGATTTGTGCGCTGCTGGGGTTTTCGAGAAACCGCACTTTGCATAGTGTTCTCGTCCCCCTGATCACGATCTTCGTCGTTCTCGACACTTTATTGATTAACTACGAGATCAGTTGATGGAACTGGTACTGTTCTTGCCGGTAGAACGCGGCATCTACTTATTGTCCGCCGATGTTCTTTCTCTAGGATTGTGTAGTAATAACGTCAACTCCAACGGAAGTCGCCTGCGTTATGATTGCCCGGCAGCTGTTCGAAATCCGCAATAAATACGAGCCGTTGGCATCGGCTGACAAGCTGTCTTTGCTCAGCCAGCTTGATCAAACAAAACTGAAGACGGCAAGTGATGTAAAGCTGCTTCATTCTGCGCTGTGCTTTATTCGAGCCTTTCCCGATACGCCCGCACACTATCGCCTCGCTCATGCCGAACTTGCCAGAATGGAGCATCGCGTCGATGTGTTGGCGGGCGCCGAACAGACCAGCCTGTGGGATTCCGGGATAATCGGCACCCCGGTTCACTACCGGTTTTCGTACGAAGTCGCCCGCTGGCTGGAAAGACGGGTGCCGGGCACGGTCTCCATCGATTGGGAGGATATGCATGATCCACCGGGTCTGGACGAGATCCTCACGCATCTTTTGCAGCCGTCCGAGGATGAATATTTTGACAGCGGTCACGTCAGTGGCAGAGAGTGGATCGAACTGGCGTCAGCGAAATCTGGTGGAACCGACTTCGACTGGCTTCTGGCACAGCTTAAAGAGCGGCGATTCGCGACGATTTGGGCACAACTCTATAACGCGGCAGAACTCTGGCTGACCTGGAACCTGCGGGGGTCGGCTTTATCGAAATCGTTGAACGCCTATCCGGTCAAAAAGATTCATGCGCGAACTGGCGGGATGCGCAAATTGCGGGGGCCGGCCAAGGCAGAAATAATGCGGCCCATCGGGCATATTGCGCGTCTCTCGCAACACGCCGGATCGAAGATGATCGATGTCGCAATGGCGTCCCTGGCTGTGCGGCATCGAGAGACCTATCATTTTAATCATGCCAGTTCGCGAGAGGTCTATCTTGCAGACGTAGGATGTGGCACCGCGGTTGCCGTTTTCGGGCTGCAGCGACGTCATCGATTTCCGCTTGAATGCACGCTCGGGTACCTGATCCTGGGTAACGGCATGCCGATCGGCTACGGCGGCTCGAGCGTGTTGTTTCGGCAGGTCAACACCGGTCTGAACGTGTTCGACGATTATCGCGGCAGCGAAGCGGCGTTTCTCTGGGTGCAGGTTATGCGCGTCTACCATCACATCACGGGCTGCAGCCGCTACATTGCAAACCCCTACCAATTCGGTGCAGAGAACGATGAGGCGCTGCAAAGCGGGGCGTTCTGGTTCTACTATCGCCTGGGATATCGTCCGGTCGCGGCCGACGTTCGGCAACTGGCAAGCCGCGAGTTCGCGAAGTCCGGACGCAACAAGCGCTATCGCAGCGACATTAAAACGCTGCGACGCCTCGCCAGCTGCGACATGCATTTGACGCTACCGGGTGCGAAGCAAAGCGACCTGTTTGACGAGCGCTGGATTGAAACCAGCTCTATGCTGGCAACCAAGGTGCTTGCCGAGGCGGACGGCAGGACCCGGCGCATCGCAGCGACTCGAGTGGCACAACAATTAGCCGCAGATTTAGGGCTAAGGTCATTCGCCAAGTGGTCGGCGTCTGAGCGAAACGCGTTCGAGCGAATTGCTCCAATTGCCGCAGCGGCCAATCCAAAAGACTGGTCACCCGAGGCTAAAAAATCTATGCGCGAATTGTTGCGCGCAAAAGGTGGCGACAGGGAGGCCCGGTATGCCCGGCTGATCGGCCAGCATCAAGCGTTTCTCCAGTCCCTGCGCAAAGCATGCCGCCGGGCAGAGTTCGAATAGAGGATTCGGCCGATGCGTATCTTAGGCGGATATTGACTTGCTCGATACCACCGCGTGTTTTGCGTCGAGCGTTAGCACAAAGTCAGCAGAATCCGCAAGCGTGTCGAGATTGTGTCGAGTCAGTCGTTCATAGAATTGAATAAAGCGTCGCAGTTGATCTTCGTTCATTATCGCTGCGGCCGATGTCGCAGAAGGCTCTGTGAGTTTTTGTTCCTGTTCGAGACGCCAGCGATGGATTGCATCGAACGACGGTGCCACCAGGAATACCAGGGCGTCGAGGCGTGAAAATATCGCTTTATAGGTCGTCGCCAGGTACTCGTTAGCCGTTGTCCGCCAGATCGCTGTCGGATCTTCCACGCGTTCGAGCGTATTGACCGGAACGCGAAGCGCATCAGGCGCCTGCGCTTCGCTGCCGACACACCAGCCCTCCAGCACGATCAAGTCGAGCGGGCCCTCAACCCTGTTCCATTGGGTCTGTGGGGCGCGATCATCGCTGGCCTTATCGAATTTTGGCAGCAACAGGGTCTCGCCAGCTGCCAGTCTTTCGAGACGGTGCATGTATGTTTTGAGCATGGCCGTATCATGTGTTCCCGGCACGCCGCGTGTCTCGAACAATGGGTGAACATCCCGACCCAGCTTTTGGCGTTCTGCCCGCGTCAGGTAGAAGTCATCGATGGACAACACTGCCGTCTGCCACCCAAATAAATGCTGAGTTGCCAACTGCAAAAATTCAGCGAGTGTGGACTTGCCGGTGCCCTGTGCCCCATTTATCCCGAGCAGTAGCGGCCTGGCATCGCTATGCAACAGGGATAGTTTGTTTACGAGGGGCAGGTAGAAATTCTCGGCGGTCGCGCGAAACTCCGCCGGCAGCTGGTGCTTTTCTATTAGCGCCGGCAGCATGTCTGCCAGGAATTCTTCTATCTTGTCCTGCATGAGGCTCAACTCGTCTGCGCAACGCTGGTCAGGACGTTGCTATTCTGTACGACAATGCGGGCCGCTGTTAGCATGTTGACTTCGCCGGCACCAGCATAGTAGTTAACCGGATAGCAGGGCAACAATCAAAAAATCGGATCGATGCACACAAATAAGCCGGTTCTGTACGTTTTCGCTATTTCGCACTATTGTGAAAAAGCCCGCTGGGTTCTGGACTATTTTGAACTCGATTACACGCTACGGTATGTTGCTCCCGGCGAACATGCACAGATCGCCAAAAGGCTGGGTGCGCCACACTCGAGCGTTCCCTTGTTGAGCGTTGGCGATACCGTGATCCAGGGTTCCGCAAGCATTGTCAGCTGGGCCGAGCGTCAGCCGGGCGCGGAGCAAAAACGACTTTCGCCGCAGGATGCGCTGGCGTTGTGCGCCGATATTGAGAAACGAATAGACGAGGTCGCTGGCGTCCATATTCGTCGTTATTATTATTCAGAGGCGCTGGTCGAACACCCGCAGACCGTGCGGCCCGTATTTACCCGCGACCTGCGCTTTCCAAAGAATGTCATGATACGTTTTGCCTGGCCGAAAATTCGCAAGATCATGATCAGCCGCATGGATCTTGGTAGTGTGCAGGGAGAAGAACCGGCAAGCATTGTTGCCGACGAGCTTTCCTGGATAGATGGCCTGCTGGCAGACGGCAAAGAATACCTGGTTGGCGGTCGCTTCTCGCGCGCCGATATAGCGGTGGCGAGCCTGCTATCGCCACTGGCATTACCACCTGAACACCCTGTTTACAATAAGCTGCGCCATCCACC
>JBPCYD010000306.1:0-7274 GCA_051007895.1 Woeseiaceae bacterium | reverse complement strand
CAGTTGAACATCGGCGAATGGGGCCGCTGTGCGCAGAACCGCTTCTATCCGGCCAACATGATGCGGCGTTATCCAGATTCCCCGAGCACGACGAAATACCCGGCTGAAGTACTGCGACGCTTTACCGACCGTTGGCGTGTATACAATGGGCATCAATTCTTCGAGATGGTCTTCGAGGAGTTTGTAATACAGATGCTCGTTACGATCCTGCAGCGCTGCCAGTTCTATGTGGCGCCCTACCGGATCCTGGTTGAACATGATGGATCTAAATACACGCTCCGCCTGTGTATCGATGTCATTGACTTCAGCCGGCAGCCGCCCCTCCAGGCCGAATCGTCGTCTTTCTGCCGCAGTGAATCCAGCACCCTTGTTGAAAAGGGGGTAGCTCAAAAGTCCGGAATTGTCTTTAGGCACGCGCAAGACGTGCCTGTCACCGTCTCGCGTAAGGTCATATTTTTGCATGACGCCGAATCAAGGGTTTTCAGGGGACCTGCTGATCAATCGTTATATCGACCGTGCTTGCCGAATTCGTCTCGATAACCTGCTGACCGAACCAGTCTCCGCTGGCGGCTATGGGCTGCCCGCCAAGAGAAACGCGAGCAAGAATTTCCAGTTGCGCGAATCCTGAGGGGACTCGACCCGGGATCATCGCATCGGAATCTCCGATATTGATTTCGGCGGGCAACTCGGAAAGGCGTCGCCGAACCGCCGCGATGGGCGGCGACGGCTGATTCGGATCTCGGGCAATCACGAAAACCGTTGTATCCGGAAGGTCTGCCGCCAATGCAGATGCGCCAAGTGCGACGTTCACCGTAACCACCGATGCAGAGACGGGTGATTCAATCGATGCGACGGACGTACCGCGTAATTCTGCTATTTGCTGGCGCAGAATCTCCTGGACATTTGGCGGTGGCGATGTCGCCAGTAGTGCCTCCCAGCGATCCGCACCTAAATCCTTGTTGCCGCGTTCAACGGCAGCCATGCCACCATAAAACAGTGCTTTGGGGTTTTTGGCCTCAAGCGCGAGCGCATTTTCGAAAAGTTCACCGGCCCTGCCCAGCAGTGCACGCTGGTCGTCATAGAGCACCGCCTCACCTAGATCTGCAAGCGTTTGGCTGTTCTGTGCAGATTCCAGTTCGACCGCCTTCTCGAACGCCGCGATGGAACCCGTGAAATTACGCATCGTAAAATAGGAGCGCCCGAGCATCTTCCACCCATCCAGGTCGTCCGGATTTTCCTGCAGCCGGGCAGACAAAGAGGCGACCATTGCATCAACGTCCGGTACCTGGGACTCACTCGACGCGGCGACAGCGGTCGCACTGTTTGCATCCGGCGTGCCGATCTCGGAGTAAATGACGGCCGACATTGCTGTCATCACCAGCGTTGCTGCCAAAATAGGTAGTGATAAACGTTTCTGCTCTCGATAGAGAGGCACGACGATCGTCATCACTGCGAGCAGCAGCATGGTACCAATGATGACCCAGAGCATGATCTAGCTGATTACCTGTTCTGGTTCCGAATCATCATCGATGTCAATCGGCATGTTCATCCTCTTGCGTATGACCCGCACGGCGACAAACACACCGATGGCCAGGAAGAGTCCGGGCGCAATCCAGAGCAGGAGAGAAACGCCGCTCATTGGTGGCCGGTACAGAACAAACTCGCCGTAGCGCGCGACCAGGAAATCGAATACTTCGCCGTCTGATTTACCTTCCGTGAGCAGTCGCCGAATTTCGCGACGAAGGTCACTGGCGATCTGGACGTTCGAGTCCTTGATCGTTTGATTCTGGCACTGCACGCAGCGCACCTCCGAGATGATTCGCTCGTAGCGCGCCTGGGTCTCATCATCTTCGAATGCCCGGCCGGTGTCGATTGCCCAGGCGTTACATGACAGAAGCAACGTCGCGGCGATATAAAAACAACGCATCATTTTTGCTCGCCTTCTTCAGCTGCTATGAGCGGCACAAACTCCGATTCCCAGATTCCGCGGCTCAATGGTCCCAGGTGCTTATAAAGAACACGACCATCTTTACCGATAAGAAATGTTTCCGGTGCCCCGTAAACTCCCCAGTTAATACCGGTCACGGAGTCAACGTCAAAACCAGAAGCGACGTAAGGATCGCCGAGCTGCTGCAACCATTTGAGGGCAGGATCTCGTTGGTCACGCCAGTCGATTCCATAGATTGGCACGTCTATCTCACGTGACAGCTCCATCAGGAAGCCGTGTTCCTGCCGGCACCCGACGCACCAGGTGGCCCAGAAGTTTACCAGGGCCACTTCACCAGCATAGTCCTGGCTCGACACTCGCGCGTCAGGATTCTTCAGGCGGGGCAAATCGAAATCAGGGGCTTCCTTACCGAGGAATGGCGAAGGCAATTCCTTAAGATCGCGCTCGGGATCAAGCCCTTTGACGAACACGAGCAAGAGCAGTGCAAAGACTACAAGTGGCGCGATGAACTTTACCATCAGGCCGGTTTCCCTTCTGCAATGTTGACGCGCTCACGTGCGGGCGCCGTCAGCTTGTAGCGTCGATCGCTGGCCGCAATCAGGCCACCCAGGGCCATGATGAACGCACCAAGCCAGATAAAACGAATCAGCGGTTTGTATTGCAACCGCACGCTCCACGAATCATTGCCGAGCGGATCCCCGAGCGCAACGAACAAATCGCGATTCCATGCGGCGTCGATACCGGCTTCGGTCATTGGGCTTTGCTGCACGAGGTAAGTGCGCTTTTGTGGCCTCAGCTGACCAACAAAATCACCATCACTGAATATATCGATCTCTCCCTCCAGCGCCTGGTAGTTTGGCCCCTGTGCGTCACGCAGTCCACGCAGTTCGAATTCATACCCGGCGACCTCAACACGATCGCCGATTCTCAGGCTGCGATCTGCCTCAACCGTATATGCGGAGACCACTGATACACCGACCACAAACATGCCAACGCCGAAATGCGCCACCGACATACCAAGGGCGCCGCGCGTTATTCCTGCGGTCCCGGCGGAACGCCGCCATGACCGAACAGGGTCGATCGCTGCCACAATCATCACCCACACGCCGGCAATCACGCCCGCTATCAACATTGCGCCGCCCCCGCCGTAAAAGACGACCGGGATTAGCACGCCGGCAACGATCGCTATTATCGTTGGCATCCGCAACTTCGCAACGACTGAACCAGGAGCCTGACTGCGCCAGGCCGTATGCATGCCGATGGCCATCAGGTAAACCAGTGGCAGCATCGGTATGGCGAAGGCAATCTCGAAATAAGGCGGACCTACTGAAATTTTACTGCCGTCGAGCAGTTCCACAAACAACGGTGCCAGGGTACCGCCAAGAATCAGTGCAGTAGCAATTACCAGGAGGACGTTGTTGCACAGCAGAAACGTCTCCCTGGACATGGCGCGAAATCCGGCCTCTGAATCCAGGCCGGGCGCACGCCAGGCATACAATATAAGTGCGCCACCAATGACGACCGCGAGGAACGCCAGGATGAACAGTCCACGCTCCGGGTCCACCGCGAAGGCATGCACGGAAATGAGGATGCCCGACCGCACCAGGAATGTACCCAGCAGGCTCAATGAAAACGCCGCGATTGCGAGGAGCAAGGTCCAGCTTTTGAACAACCCTCTTTTCTCGGTGACGGCCAGAGAATGGATCAGCGCCGTGCCAACCAGCCAGGGCATAAATGAAGCGTTTTCGACCGGGTCCCAAAACCACCAGCCACCCCAGCCAAGTTCGTAATAGGCCCACCAGCTGCCCAGTGCAATGCCGATTGTCAGGAACAGCCAGGCCCACGTGGTCCAGGGGCGCGTCCAACGTGCCCATTTCTGATCGAGATCTCCACTGATCATTGCTGCAATTGCAAACGCAAATGCCACTGAGAAACCGACATACCCGATGTAGAGCATGGGCGGATGAATAGCGAGACCAGGGTCCTGCAACAGCGGATTCAAATCAGCTCCATCAGCCGGTGCAGGGAACAATCGTTCAAAGGGATTGGAAGTCAGCAGGGTAAACAGCAGGAAGCCGAAACTCAGTAGCCCCAGGACACCAATAACGCGCGCACTGAATCGTTCGGGCAGCTCGGTACTGTAACGACAAACCAATACGGTCCAGCCAGCCAGCAATAACACCCACAGCAGCAGTGAACCCTCGTGCGCACCCCATACGGCCGAAATTTTGTAGACCGTTGGCAGCGACAGCTGCGAGTGATTAGCCACATATAAGACTGAAAAATCGCTTTGTAAGAATGACCACGTGAGACAGGCAAACGCAACCGCGATGAAAACAAATTGCCCGGTTGCAGCGGGCCTGGCGACGGCAAGCAATGCTGCATCGTTCCTGTGTGCCCCTAAAAGCGGCAAGACGCCCTGACATAGCGATAACGATAACGCGAGAATGAGCGCGAAATGTCCTATCTCCGCGATCATTATTCCGCCTGCTCTGCCTGCATAGCGGCTTCCTGGGCAGCCGCCGCCTTGGCAAGTGATTCGGCGACTTCCGGCGGCATGTAGTTTTCGTCATGCTTGGCCAACACCTCATCTGCAACGAACACACCGCTGTCATTCAGCCGCCCGTGGGCAATGATTCCCTGTCCTTCGCGAAACAGGTCCGGCAGAATTCCTGCATAGTTTACGGTCAGTTTGTTGTTTAGATCGGTCAGATCAAAAGCCACGTCCAGTTTGCCCGTTTGGCGTTTGACGCTGCCTTCAACCACCAGGCCACCTACGCGAAAATTCCGGTCCGCGGGAAAGTTGCCCTTCGAGACTTCGGAGATTTCAACGAAGAACATCATGTTCTCCTTGAATGCCTGCAGTGTCAGCAAAGTGGCAAGTGCAATGCCGGCGACCGCGAGGCCGACCGCAAGCATCCGCTGTTGTCTTGGTTTCATGATTTCGATTCCATAGCACGAAGTCGAGCGTCAATTTCCTTCAACGTGCGGTTGTGACGAACTCGCCCCTGCACGATGCAGATCACCAGCACGATCAACGTAATGCCAAAGCAGCTCCAGACGTAGACGCCATACCCGCCCATTGCAAACATATCATTCACGCAGGTTCTGCTCCTGTAAGCACCAGTTCCCTGACCCAACGAGCCCGGCGCTCTCTAAATAACACTTCTGTGCGTACACGTCCGAGCAGTAATGCCCCAAATATGAAAGTGAAGCCAAATATCATTGCCAGCAGCGGATACAGCATCTCGACAGGCATCGCAGGACCACCCTCACGGATGATTGTGGGGCCCTGGTGCAACGAACTCCACCATTCCACCGAGAAATGGATGATAGGCACATTGACTGCGCCGACCAGCGCCAGTACCGCACTCGCCTTGTCGGCCTTCACCGTATCGTCAATGGCGGCCCGCAGCGCCATATAGCCTATATACAGGAACAACATTAGCAGCTCAGATGTCAATCTTGGATCACCCCATTCCCACCAAGTTCCCCACATGGGCTTGCCCCAGACGGATCCTGTCACCAGCGCCAGAAACGTAAACCACGCCCCCAGCGGGGCCGCGGCGGCAGCCACTGCGTGCGACAGCTTTATACGCCAGATAAGCCCAATTGCAGCCGACACCGCCATGATGGAATACGCCATCATCGAGAGGTAGGCAGCGGGTACATGGACATAGATAATCCGAAACGCATCGCCCTGCTGATAGTCGGCGGGCGCCAGGAACAATCCGGCGTAAGTGCCGTAAGCGACGAGGACGCCGCCGATTGCGGCAAACCACGGAATGATCTTCCCCGAGAATCGATAAAAATGCGGTGGCGAAGCCAGTTTGTGTATGAATTTCCACATAATTCTGAGGTTACTCGTTGCTGATCCTGAGCGCAGCAGCCGTGGCGAATGGTGCGAAGGTTAGCGCCAACATGCAGTAGGCCGCAAGGAAGTAGATACCGGCAGCGACAGCGTCGTCTGCAGCCGCCAGCGCGACGGTACGGGCACCGAAAATGAGTATTGGCATTGCCAGGGGCAGTATAAGCAAACTTAACAATGCCGCACCGCGATGCAGGCCGACAGTGAGCGCGGCACCAATCGATCCCAGGAGGCTCAAACTCAGTGTGCCAAAGGTCAGCGTAATCAACATAACGTTAATCGTCTGTCCGGGCATCTGGAAGCTTATTGCCACTAAGGGTGATACGAGCACCAACGGCAGGCCGCCGACCAGCCAGTGGGCCAGCGCCTTGCCGAGCGCCAGAACTGGCAACGGCTGAGGGCTTAAAAGCAGCTGGTCGAGACTGCCATCTTCGAAGTCACTGAGAAACAGGCTATTCAGCGACAGGAGGGCTGCCAGCAATGCAGCAACCCAGACGACGCCGGGGCCAGTCAACGCCAGCTCGTCCGCGCCCGGGCCGATAGCAAGCGGAAACAGGCTGCTGACCATTGCGAAGAAGAAAAGCGGATTGACTACATCCCCGGGACGCTTCCACGCCAGCACGATGTCGCGCCTGATAATGGCAAGAAAGCCGCGCGCGAGACCGGGAGCATTATGGCCAGGTTCCGTCATCACAGTGAAATCCGGCTGGTGCGGCCATCGACGTTAAGTTGCTGGTGTGAGGCAACTATACTGGCACCGCCTTTTGCCAGGTGTTCGGTCAGCAATTCGGAAACCAGCGATTGGCCTGCCTTGTCCAGGTTCGTAAACGGTTCGTCCATCATCCAGATGCGCGCTTTTGCCAACAGCATTCGCGCCAACGCGATACGCCGTTGTTGCCCTGCCGAAAGGGCTCGAATCGGTAGCGCTGTCAGCGCTGCAAGATCCAGCCTTTCCAGGACCTGTGGCAACCTGTCTTCGTGCGTCTCACGAAGGCTCGCCTCGAGCCGCAGGTTTTCCACAAGATTCAAATCGCCCTTGAAGCCAATCTTGTGGGATAGCCAGACCAGGTCTCCGCGAAACGCCTGTCGATTCGAACCAGACGGCTGTTCGTTCCACATAATATCGCCGTGCTCGAAATCGAGCAGACCGGCGATGCCCCTGAGCAAACTGGTTTTACCGCTGCCGTTGGGCCCTTCTATGATCAGCAGTTGGCCCTCATTCAGCGCAAAATTGATGGATTTGAAAAGACATCGGTCGCCGCGGAACAGGCAGAGGTCATTACCGGAAAGTAATTCAGTCAATGCCTTAGCTCCGCCTGTCGCCAATCAGGGACAGTGTTTTCCAACCGTATCAATGCACAAATACCTATTTAATATCAGCAAGTAACGGATGATACATCAAGCCAATCCAGAGAATACGTTGATTGCCACATGATTCCACAGGAATTGTGTGATGTT
>JBPCYD010000305.1:0-12131 GCA_051007895.1 Woeseiaceae bacterium | reverse complement strand
CATCTGGTCAGGACCACAGTAGCCACGCAAGAATGGCAGTCATTCCAATAAACATAGCGAAAGCGTAGTGATAGAGATATCCGGTTTGCACTCGGCGCAATACGCCCGCAAACGTACCGACCGCTTTGGCCGTGCCGTTGACAATCAGGCCGTCAATGATGAGCTCGTCACCTTTTCGCCACAAAAACTGACCGAATGATCTGCCGCCGGCAGCGAAACCTTTAATGTAGAGATCGTCGAAATAATATTTTCGATCCAGCAGGTTATAGAGGCCGGAGAAACGTGCACCAATTGCTTCCGGAATATCCGGTCTTTTCAAATACAGGAACCACGCGGTGAATGCGCCAGCACCGGCCAGGTACACAGCCGGGCCCTGCATTGCGTGCATAATGAATGCCGCACTTCCATGGAAGGTCTCTCCAAGATGCGCCAGTACGTCGTGCTCTGCCGTCACCCGAATTGCATCACCGAAGAAATTGCCAAAGAGCACAGGCTCGATCGTGAACCAGCCGATAAGGGCTGATGGAATGGCCAACAGGATAAGCGGCACCGTCACAACTGCGGGCGTTTCATGCAAATGCGACTTGGTTTCCTTGTCCATACGCTCTTCCCCGTGAAACACCAGGAAGAACATGCGGAACGAATAGAGCGCGGTTACGAATACGCCCAACAGGACACTTAAGTATGCGATCCAGTAGACAGCGCCCTGCCCGTGCCAATGCGATTCTTTCACCGCTTCAATCAATGCGTCCTTGGAGAAGAAGCCGGAGGTGCCGGGGAAACCGATCAGGGCGAGCGTGCCGATTACGGCTGTCCAGTACGTGATTGGCATGTACTTCCGCAGGCCACCCATTTTGCGGATGTCCTGTTCGTGATGCATGGCAATGATTACGGAGCCGGCGCCGAGGAAGAGAAGCGCTTTGAAGAAGGCGTGTGTCATCAGGTGGAAGATTGCACCACTGTACGCTGACACACCCAGGGCGACGGTCATGTAACCGAGTTGCGACAGTGTTGAATAGGCCACGACTCGCTTGATGTCATTCTGGATTATTCCCAGGAGACCCATGAAGAACGCGGTGATCGCACCAATGGTCAGAACAACGGCAAGTGCCGTTTCTGTTAATTCAAACAGCGGCGACATTCGCGCCACCATGAATATGCCGGCCGTCACCATTGTCGCCGCGTGAATCAACGCAGAAATTGGCGTAGGACCTTCCATCGAATCTGGCAACCAGACATGCAGCGGTGCCTGGGCAGACTTACCCATGGCACCGATGAAGAGCAATATGCAAATCATCGTCATGGCATTCCATTGCGTGCCGGGCAAGACAGATACGCTCTGCGCGGCAATTGAATCTGCGCTGGCAAACACCGTGGCGTAATCCAGAGAATTCGTGAACATGACCACGCCGGCGATGCCCAGAATAAAACCAAAGTCGCCGACACGGTTTACCAGGAATGCCTTGAGATTGGCGAATATGGCCGTTTCTCTTTTGAACCAGAAGCCGATAAGTAAATAGGAAACTACACCAACCGCTTCCCAACCGAAGAACAGTTGCAAGAAGTTGTTCGACATGACCAACATCAGCATCGAGAATGTGAACAACGAGATGTAGCTAAAGAACCTTTGATAACCGGGGTCGTCGTGCATATAGCCGATCGTGTAGATGTGCACCATCCACGAAACGAATGTGACGACCACCATCATGAGCGCGGTCAGCCTATCGACAAGGAAACCGACCTCCATGCGCAGCCCTTCACTGACAGCCCACGTGTACACGCTGTAGTTTTCCGGCGCTACTCCGTCCAGGTAAAGACCTTTCAGAACAACGACAGAGAGCACAAAAGACAGTCCAACGGCAATAATAGTTATCCAGTGCGCACCGGCGCGACCGATCTGTTTGCCAAACAAGCCGGCCACGATTGCGGCAACCAAAGGTGCGAGTACGATGGTGAGATGAACTCCGTGCATCAGCCTTTCATCCTGTCCATCTCCTGGACATTGATGGAGCGACGATTGCGGAACAGCACCACCAGTATCGCCAGGCCGATTGCCGCCTCTGCAGCGGCCACAGTAAGAATGAAGAAGACAAACACCTGGCCAGTCTCATCTCCTAGATAGCGTGAAAACGCGATGAAGTTGAAGTTCACAGCGAGGAGCATCAGCTCGATACACATCAGCAGCAAAATCAGGTTGCGCCGATTCACGAAGATGCCCGCGATACTCAAGGCAAACAGCAATGCGGAAAGTGTCAGGTAGTGACTGAGACCGATCACGATTCGCTCCCCGCATCCGGCCGTTCCGAGTCCATCTTGACGATGCGGATCCGGTCGGCGGCGCGCACTGCTACCTGCGCGGAAATATCCTGTTGCTTCAGGCCCGGCCGCTTGCGCATCGTCAGGGTAATAGCCGCGACAATAGCCAGCAACAGAATGACGGCTGCAATTTCAAACGCGTACACGTGTTCTGTGTAGAGCACAGCACCCAGCGCCTCGGTATTGCTGTAGCCCTCCGGCGTTGCAGCGAAACCGTTACCTGCGTCTGTCGCGGAATTTCGCATTAACACTATCTGGATTAACTCAAAGACCATCAGGCCGGCGATACCGAGGCCGAGCTGCCAGTAGCGTGTATAGCCCTCACCGGCTCGCTCGATATTGATATCAAGCATCATGACCACGAACAGGAATAAAACCATGACCGCGCCGACGTAGACCAGCACCAGGACGATCGCCAGGAACTCCGCCTCCGCGAGAAGCCACAGCATCGCACTCTGGAAAAATGCGAGCACCAGGAACATCACGCCATGCACTGGATTGCGCGAAAAAATCACACCCAGTGCGGCACCGACCAGGATCGCTGCAAATGTGTAAAACAGAATGGCGTGAAACAAGACTCGTCCTACCTGTACTTCGCGTCTGCGGCTTTGTCGGCGGATATCATCGCGTCATACTTGTCACCAATCGCGAGCAATTTGTCTTTAGTCATGATGTTTTCGCCGGGCGCCTCCATGTGGTACTCATGAATGCGGGTTTCGACGATAGCGTCCACCGGGCAGGCCTCTTCGCAAAAGCCGCAGTAGATGCATTTAAACAAGTCGATGTCGTAGCGTGTCGTACGTCGAGTGCCGTCTTCACCCACGTCGGACTCGATGGTGATTGCCAGCGCAGGACACACCGCCTCGCATAATTTGCAGGCGATGCAGCGCTCCTCTCCATTGGGGTAACGACGCAGTGCGTGCAGGCCCCTGAATCGCGGCGACTGCGGCGCTTTTTCCTCCGGGTAGTAGACGGTAACCGCGGGCCGAAAGAAATTTCGGAACGTTACCGACAAACCCTTCCATAACTCCCAAAGCGTAAATGTCTTGATGTAGCTGCGTAACTTTGTCATTGCCCTACCCTGCGAGATTCCGCCATGGACCGACCTGCATCCATGCCATTACGCCTTCAACGGCAATCCAGATGATGGTCACCGGAATAAATATCTTCCAACCAAGTCGCATGATCTGGTCGTATCGATAACGTGGAAACGTTGCGCGCAACCAGAAGAAAACAAAAATAAAGAAACAGATCTTTATGATCAGCCATAGAAGTGCAGGTTCTCTTAAGAAGTGTCCCTCACCCAGGAAGGTCCAGCCCTCAAAGAACGAATTGTATCCACCAAGAAATAAAATCGATGTCAACGCTGAGATCAAAATGATGTTGGCGTATTCACCCAGGAAAAACAGTGCGAAGGCCACACCCGAGTACTCAACATGAAACCCCGCAACGATTTCTGACTCACCTTCCGCAACATCAAACGGCGCCCGATTCGTTTCGGCGACGCCTGAGATCAGGTAAACGAAAAACAGGGGCAGTAATGGCCAAACAAACCAACTCGAAAATCCACCTGACTGCGCTTCGGTGATCACACCCAGGTTGAGGCTGCCACCGGCCATCAAGACCCCGACTAACGCGAATCCCATGGCGATTTC
Organism: Woeseiaceae bacterium; assembly: GCA_051007895.1. GTDB lineage: Bacteria > Pseudomonadota > Gammaproteobacteria > Steroidobacterales > Woeseiaceae > SZUA-117. The sequence goes on along the minus strand of JBPCYD010000305.1, from coordinate 8,160 downwards.
GTAGGCGACAATCTGCGCCGCCGAACGCATGGCACCGAGCAATGCGTATTTCGAATTGGTGGCCCAACCCGCGAGTATCACGCCGTAGACGCCGACGGACGTCAGCGACAGAACGTAGAGCAAGCCGGCGTTAATGTCGGCAATCACGAACGTATCCGTCAGCGGAATAACCGCCCAGGTCGCCAGTGCCGGTATCAGGGTGAGAAGCGGCGCAATGACAAATAGAAACCGGTTTGATTTCCCTGGAACGATCACTTCCTTGATCAACAGCTTGATGACGTCGGCAAACGGCTGACCAAGACCCAGTGGCCCAACACGATTAGGTCCAATACGACCCTGCATGTAACCGATTACCTTTCGCTCGAAATAGGTCGTGAACGCGACGGCGAGAATGACCGTAATCATTACGACAAGAATCCAGAAGGTCGTTTCGACCAGGTACTGCATCAAGGGCGGCAGCAATCCCCAGACCGACATCCAGATATTCATGACAAAGTCGGGGATCAACGCTTTCATGATTCGTCGCCCATCGTGCGACGTGCTTCCGGCGTAAGCTGCAATGCCGCCGCTCGTCTGACGACACCATCAATCTGATAGATCGGGACATCTACCTGTTCGGATGCTGAATCTTCGCCATTGATAGCTGCGAGTGCCTGCGAACCCGCATAACGCTGTACAGAATCGATCTCGCCAAGTTGTTCGGCGAGTTCGTCGCGAACTTCCTCGCTGGTGTCGTAATCGAAGTTTTCAGCTTCCAGGAGATTGCCCAGAACTCTTAGCACCTTCCATCCGGGTCGCGCTTCACCGATGGGATTGGCAATGCCGTTGAAACTCTGCCACTTTAACTCGCAATTAACGAACGTACCTGCGGTTTCAGCAAACGTACCGATAGGCAGTAGCAAATCCGCAGCGCGCTCCAGCGACTCGCCGACATACGGCGTCATCGCAACAACAAACTTCTGTGCTTCCAGGGATGATTCTGCATCGGGAATACAGGTCAGGTCTGAATTCGGCTCGACGCCGAACAGCATCACAACATCAAGTGATCCACCCGCCATCGCGGCAGCGTCGAGGCCGGTATTCGCCCTGCTGACGCCGCCCTTCGCACGATGTGGAACTACACCAGCCAGATGCGCGCCGGCTGAATTGGCGCCTTCAGTCAATGTGCCGAACCGGGAACCGCTAAGATCACTAATTGCGCTGCACAGGGCCCGAACGGCCGAGGACGCACGATGCCGCGCAGCGATCAAACCGGTGAGAACGATTGCATCATCTGCAGACGTCAGTGAATCGGCGATCGCCTTTTGCGCGCCGTTTGGAACGACACCATCGCAGATCATTGCAATTGAGTCGGGAAGGTTTCCACCCGATGCTGCAACTGCTATTCCGGCAAGTTCCTGAATCAGACCTTTGCCATGAACATGCTGGTTGACGTCAAAGAAATAGTCGTATTCTGCGTGATTAACGACATTTACCTGGCACCCGCCGGTAGCCGCCTTGCGCACACGATGCGCAAGAATCGGCGCTTCTTTGCGCATATTCGAACCAACGACAAGAATCGCGTTCGCGGATTCCAGGTCCGCGATCGAGCAACCCAACAGCGGGACCGCTGGATCGTTGTCCTGATCCGAGAAGTCACGCCGACGAATTCGATGGTCGATATTATTTGTGCCTATGTGCTCGGCCAGGCGGGACAAAAGGTGCAACTCTTCGAGAGTGGACCCCGGCGCCGCGATAATGCCGGTCTTGTCACCGTCCGCAGCCCGCACTTTTTCAGCCAGCTTCTTAAGCGCCTCCTCCCAGCTGATATCTTCCCAGACACCGCCTGCCTTCATTCTCGGTGTGAGTAATCGGTCCTGGCTGTAAACGCCTTCGTAGCTGAACCGGTCTCTGTCAGGCAGCCATGTTTCGTTAATCGACTCATTTTCCCGGGGAACTATGCGCTTGATGGTGCCCCGCAATACGTGGGCAAACATATTCGACCCGACGCAATCGTGCGGTGACACCGATGCTCGCTGCTCCATCTCCCACGCCCGGGCGCTGTACCGGTACGGTTTGTTATTCAACGCGCCGACAGGGCAAAGGTCGATGATATTGGCGGACAATTCGTGATCGATACTTTTCTCGATGTAAGTTCCGATCTTCATGTCTTCGCCGCGCTCGGTCGTGCCCAGTTCCTGCAGCCCGGTGACTTCTTCTCCAAAGCGCACGCACCGGGTGCAATGAATGCAGCGAGTCATATCGGTCGACACCAGGGGACCAATGTCTTTGTCTTTGACTACGCGTTTGCGTTCCTGGTAGCGGGACACATCACGCCCGTAACCCAGCGCAAGATCCTGCAGCTCGCACTCGCCACCCTGATCGCAAATCGGGCAATCAAGCGGGTGGTTGATCAACAGGAATTCCATTGTCGCTTTCTGCGCGGAGATCGCGGCCGGCGAGCGGGTGAAGACTTTCATCCCGTCCATTACCGGGGTTGCGCAAGCCGGCATCGGTTTCGGCGCCTTCTCAACCTCGACAAGGCACATGCGGCAGTTGGCCGCTATCGACAGCTTTTCGTGGTAACAGAATCGCGGAATATAGGTGCCGATGTTATCGGTTACCTCAATGACCATCTGTCCTTTCCGCGCCTCGACCTCCTTGCCGTCGACCTCGATTTTGACGACGTCGTCGCTCATGCGGCAACCTCTGATGGATCATCAACGATACTGCGACCGCCATTCCTCACCATGTATTCGAATTCGTGGCGATAGTGTTTGAGAAAACTTTGCACGGGCCAGGCGGCAGCGTCCCCTAAGGCGCAGATCGTATGACCTTCAATCTTGTTGGCAACGTCGACCAGTTTGTCGAGATCTTCTTCCTCGCCTTCGCCGTCGATTATTCTGCTTAGCATGCGATACAGCCAGCCGGTCCCTTCGCGACACGGCGTGCACTGACCACACGACTCAGCCATATAAAACCTGGAAATTCGCCTCAGCACCTTCACCATGCAGGTCGTTTCATCCATGACCATGACGGCACCTGTACCAAACGAAGAGCCTGCATCCTGCAGTGATGTGTAATCCATGGTGCAATTCATGATGACATCGCCGGGCATCACAGGAACCGAGGACCCGCCAGGTATCACAGCCTTTAATTTGCGACCGCCGAGAACGCCGCCGCACAGATCCAGCAGGTCCTTGAAAGGTATGCCCATCGGTAATTCGTAGTTGCCGGGTTTCTCGATATGCCCGGACACTGAGAACTGCGCTGTTCCGCCGGAACCCTCAGGACCCAGATCAGCAAACCACTTGCCGCCGTTGCGAATAATTGCAGGCACACTCGCCAGGCTCTGAGTATTGTTGATCGTGGTCGGCTTGCCGTACAGGCCAAAGTTGGCAGGAAACGGCGGTTTAAACCGCGGCTTGCCCTGTTTGCCTTCCAGTGACTCGAGCAGCGCGGTTTCTTCACCACAAATATAGGCACCCGCACCAACGAAGGTGTAAATATCTATATCAATTGCGGACCCCTGGATGTTGGTTCCCAACAGCCCCGCCTCGTAGGCTTCAAGCAGTGCGGCCTCAAAACGTGGCACCGGCTCGTCAATGAATTCTCCGCGGATGTAGTTATAAGCCACAGTCGCACCCATCGAATAGGCGGCGATCGCCATGCCTTCGATCAAGCTATGCGGGTTGTAGCGCAATACTTCACGATCGTGACAGGTGCCTGGCTCACTCTCGTCTGAATTGCAGACGAGATACTTTTGGCCGGGCGCCGTGCGCGGCATAAAGCTCCACTTGAGGCCGGTCGGAAAACCCGCTCCGCCGCGTCCGCGCAAGCCCGACGCCTTGACCTCATCGATGACCTCGTCCGGCGTCATCTCTCCTGCAAGAATCTTCCGCCAGGCCTTGTAGCCATCGTACTTTTCATAGGTCGCCAGCGACCAGGGCTGTTCTTCGCCGAACGTGTTGAAACAAACAAGATTCTGTCTCAGATCACTCATTCGAGGTCATCCAGGATCTTGTCTACTTCTTCCGTGGTCAGGTTTTCGTGATACTTGTGATCGACCATCATCATCGGCGCACCACAGCACGCCGCCAGGCACTCTTCTTCGCGCTTCAGATAGATGCGACCGTCATCGGTGCTCTCACCAAGCTTGGTGTCGAGCTTACGTTCAACATGCTCGACCAACTCTTCCGCACCCCGCAGCATGCAGGAAACGTTTGTGCAGATCGCAACATTGTGCCGGCCGACAGGTTTGGTCTGGAACATGGAATAGAAAGTGGCAACTTCATAAACCTGTATCGTCGGAAGATCCAGGTAGTCGGCAACACCGTTCATTAATTCGGCCGTTAAAAAACCGTCGTTTTCGTGCTGCACCGCATGCAGTGCGCCAATGACTGCAGAGCGCTGCTGGTCCTCCGGAAACCTGCCTTTCCAGCGTTCAATTTCCTCGCGAACGTGATCAGAGAGAATAGCTGCGTCACTCATCGATCGATCTCACCGAATACGATGTCCTGCGTACCAATGACCGCTACGACATCAGCCAGCATGTGCCCTTCAACCATCTCCGACATCGCAGCAAGATGCGAGAATCCCGGTGCGCGAATCTTCACACGGTAGGGTTTGTTGGCACCGTCGGATACCACGTAGACACCGAATTCGCCCTTGGGATGTTCTACCGCAGCGTAGCCCTCACCTTCCGGAACGCAATAGCCTTCGGTGAACAATTTGAAGTGGTGGATGAGCGATTCCATGTCGTCTTTCATTTCGACGCGTGATGGCGCGACGATTTTGTGATCGTCGGCCATAACCGGACCAGGATTTTGTCGCAACCAGTCAACGCATTGCTTGATGATACGGTTGGACTGTCGCATTTCCTCGACTCGCACCAGGTAGCGATCGTAACAATCGCCGTTCAGGCCAACGGGAATATCGAAATCAATCTGGTCGTAGGTTTCATAGACCTGTTTCTTGCGCAGGTCCCATTCGATGCCGGAGCCGCGCAGCATGGGGCCGGTAAATCCAAGATTCAGGGCTCGCTCAGGAGATACAACGGCAATATTCACCGTGCGTTGCTTCCAGATGCGATTGTCAGTCAGAAGCGTCTCGTATTCATCGACACACCCTGGAAACTTTTCGCAGAATGCGTCAATAAAATCGAGCAAAGAGCCGTCGCGAATGTCGTTCAACCGATCCACTTCCTTTTGGCTGCGCCACTTGGAAGCCTGGTACTTCGGCATTGTCTCCGGAAGGTCTCTGAATACGCCGCCCGGCCGATAATAAGTCGCATGCATGCGCGTGCCGGACACTGCTTCATAACAGTCCATTAAATCTTCGCGCTCACGGAAGCAGTAGAGGAACATCGTCATTGCGCCGATATCCAGCCCGTGCGCCCCGAGCCACATCAAGTGATTCAGGACGCGCGTTATTTCGTCGAACATGACGCGAATATACTGGGCCCGAACTGGCGGCTGAATACCAAGCAGTTTTTCCAGCGCCAGTACGTAGCCGTGTTCGTTGCACATCATGGATACGTAATCGAGTCGATCCATGTAACCGATGCTTTGGTTGTACGGCTTTGATTCGGCCAGCTTCTCGGTGCCGCGATGCAGCAGACCTACGTGCGGATCGGCCTTCTGGATAACCTCACCGTCCATCTCGAGAACCAGTCGCAACACGCCGTGGGCTGCCGGATGTTGCGGCCCAAAATTCATTGTGAAATTTTGAATCTCAGCCATCGCCAGCGACATCCTTCAAATCCGGGGAATAGCGATTGTCATCACGAATCACTCGTGGTACGAGCGTTCGTTCTTCTATGCTGACTGGCTGATAGGCAACCCGCCCTTTGTCTGCGTCGTAGGCCACTTCGACATTACCCGTCAAAGGAAAATCCTTGCGAAACGGATGACCTATAAAACCGTAGTCAGTCATGATACGTCGCAGATCAGGATGACCTTCAAACAGAACGCCAAACATATCGAACGCCTCGCGTTCGAACCAGTTCGCCGAATTCCAGACTGGCACCAGGGACGGCACAATGGGTGGATTATTCTCGCCCGTGTAAACGCGCAACCGCACTCGAACGTTGTTAGCTACCGACAACAGGTGATAAACCACCGCGAAGCGCCGCGCGTCGAAAGTATCGCTCTCATCCAGAATCACGGGATTACGCTCGACGCCGCGACTGTAGCCGCTATCCGTCGCACTATTGGTTTCCCATTCGACATCGCCGTAAGTCAGGTAGTCAACGCCGCAAACATCAATTAGCTGATCGACGCCAAACTCGGATTCGTCGCGCAGTGCAAGTGCAACCTGCAGCACATTATCCTTGTCGACCTCATAGGTCAGCTCATCGCATATAGACGCGATACGCGTAAACTGCTCGCCGAAGCGAGTGTCGATCCGAGCGGCAAATGTCTCGAGCGGGATGGTCATTTAGTTCTGTTTCTACCTGGCAATCGTGCTGGTACGGCGAATTTTTTTCTGTAGCTGGATAAGGCCGTATATCAGCGCTTCTGCAGTCGGTGGACAGCCAGGGACATAGACATCGACGGGAACCACGCGGTCGCAACCGCGGACAACCGAATATGAATAGTGGTAATAGCCGCCGCCATTGGCGCAGGAGCCCATTGATACCACCCAGCGTGGCTCCGGCATCTGGTCATAAACTTTTCTGAGTGCTGGTGCCATTTTATTGCACAGTGTCCCGGCAACGATCATCACATCTGACTGACGCGGACTGGGGCGAAAAATAATGCCGAATCGGTCAAGGTCGTAGCGCGCGGCACCCGCCTGCATCATTTCAACTGCGCAGCAGGCCAGTCCAAACGTCATCGGCCACATGGATCCTGTCCTGGCCCAGTTCATGACGTTGTCGACGCTTGCGACTACAAATCCTTTCTTTTGCAAACTGGCACTATCGGACGCCGGATCTGAATCGGATAACGTCTCTGCAGTATTGCCTAGTCCCATTCCAGCGCTCCCTTTTTCCACTCATAGATAAAGCCGACGACCAGCAAGGCCAGGAATATACCCATGGAAATCAGGCCAAATGTGCCGACGGCATCCAGGGACACGGCCCACGGAAACAGGAACGCAATTTCCAGGTCGAATATGATGAAGAGTATCGCGACGAGGTAATAGCGAACGTCGAACTTCATGCGCGAGTCTTCGAATGGCTCAAATCCGCATTCGTAGGGTGATAGTTTCTCAGCGTCCTTGCTGCCACTGCCAAACAGGAAACCCAGCACTAGCAGCAGCACACCGATACCGGCGGCCACTCCGAGGAAGATCAGAATTGGCACGTAGTTTTGTAGCATCTTGGAAAGTCTGGTTCTTTAGTATGTAAGACCGAAACTAGCGCGCAATTGTATCAGGGTGACTCCCCCTGATAACACCCCTGTAAGCAACTGAAAAGTAACTTTTTCAGTCTCGGATTGTACGGATAGATCACCTTTCTTCAGGCTCCGACACCCGGCGGTCAGGTATCCGCACCTATGGTCACAATATTTTCGCTGTAGTGCCCGTTAAAGTTGGTTCTGCCGGCAAGGCTGTATGCACCCACGCTACCGAATACGAGATAATCGCCAGCACGAATACTCTCCGGCAGCCCTACCTCCCCTGGTAGAGCGTCTGTTGAATCGCAGGTTGGCCCGAATAAGCGGAACGAGATGAGCGGCCCTTCGAGTAGCCGCCCATCGCGAAAACACTGCACGTCAAATCGATCATGCCCCTTGAATCGCAGCTCCCAGAACGCCCCGTACATACCATCATTCATGAAAATTCGCCGCTCTTTGCGTAGCAAGACCTCGACCACCGTCGACATCCCCGCCGCCGCCAGTGCCCGTCCCGGCTCAACCAGCAGCTCCGCATTATCGGTCAACGGAAGGGCCGCTTGAGCAGAACGCACTACATCGATGTATTCGCGGATCGGCGGCACTGCAAATCCGGGATATGACACCGGAAAACCACCGCCAATATCGACCAGCCGCACCGGGGTCGAATGTTGTGCGAGTACTTTCGAGGCTACTTCAATTGCATGCCGGTAAGCAGCGGGATCTGCAACATTCGATCCAACGTTGAATGCCAGTGCCGGCTCTGCCCCTGTAGCAGCGATATTGCTTAGCAGAGCACCAACATCGTCCGGCGGCGCGCCAAAGCGAATCGATAGGTCCTGCA
>JBPCYD010000304.1:0-19598 GCA_051007895.1 Woeseiaceae bacterium | reverse complement strand
AACTTCTTTCTCTACGCGGCCGCCACGGGGATACCCGCTATCGTCCTTTCGATACTAGTGGCGCGGCGCCACGCTGAAACGGTCGCAGCCGATGGCAGCTGATGACGAACAAATCGAAGAACTGATCATAGGGCCGCTGGCAGAGCTTGACGATCCTGGCTCACGGGAGTTCCGTATCGGATCGGGGGACTGGCCATTCAAGGGGTTCGTGGTGCGCAATGGCGAAAACGTCTTTGCCTATCAGAATTTTTGCATGCACGTCGGGCATCCGCTCAACTGGCAGCCGGATCGTTTTCTCACCGACGACGGCAAGCAGATTGTGTGCGCTTCCCACGGAGCACTTTACGACATTGAAACGGGGCTCTGTACATCAGGACCTTGTCCGGGACAATCCCTGCGGTCCGTGCAGGTTGAAATTCGGGACGGCAACATCGTCGTCACCGGCCCAAACCGGCAACGCTAATCGTTCGTTCTCGAGCTACTCGCGCTCGTCAAGAAAATGCAGCGGATTCTGATAGCCGCCGGGCAGTTGGCCATCGTCTTTACCGCTGAAATCTTCGGGATCCATATCGACCGAGCCGGACCAGTCTTCCGGCGCCGCAACACGTATGATTCTCAGGTTTTCCCAGGCTTCGAGGTCGACTTCATCAATGGTACCGTCGAAGAACTGAAGCTCTACGGTTGCATCATTTTCGTCAACGGCGACGACTTCGAATAACTGTCCGTTGGCGCGGCGATACCACCGCCCAATGGCGGGTCGTGGAACGGTAAAGCGATTTGCACTGGTCATCTGCACGCTCCAATTTTTTTGCCGGTACCTGTATTTATAGACCAATTTCGCCGGGACGCAAGTGCAATTTCAGCGCCGCTCGAAGTGCCAGTCCCAGATGGAATGTCCTCGCTTCAATCCGCGCATCTCAAACTTGGTCATATGCCGGTCAAGTGGTTGATCGCCAACGTGTTTGCGTTTTTCGATCAGCGTGAAGTCGGCGCGACCGAGCATGACTTCGTCGATATGTTCGGCGTAGTTCTCCCAGTCAGTTGCCAGGTAGAGTGCGCCGCCCCGCGATAACCGGGTCGCGGCCAGATCGAGAAATGGCTTATTGATCAGTCGGCGCTTGTGGTGACGTTTCTTCGGCCACGGATCCGGGAACAACAAATTGATGCGCGACAGTTCATTGTCTGCAATCTGATCGCGAAGCACTTCCAGCGCGTCATGTATTACGATGCGCAAATTGTCGATATCCGCTTCAGCCGCTTTGAGAATGCAGTGACCGGCACCGGGTTCATGTACCTCAATCCCGATGTAATCGAACTCCGGGTATTCGATCGCCGCCTGCACCAGCGTTTCACCGTTGCCAAATCCGATTTCCAGTATCTTCTTTGCATTGCGGCCGAACACATCGTCAAGTGGCAGCGTACGCGGTTCGTATGCGATGCCGTAGCGATCCCAATGATCCCTGAGTGCCCGCTGTTGAGAGGGCGTTATCCGGCCAGTGCGGCGAACATAGCTGCGAATCGTGCGTTTGGATGGGTTGTGCTCGGTCATGCCGGGATTGTAATCAAAAGTCCTCGATTGAACCGTACACAATATCGCGTTGAAAGAGCGTGTGATCGTGGCCCTGGCAGCCCGCAGTTGGAACCAGGTGTAGGTGCAAGGCCCGGCACTCAGAAGTCGTGGTAACGCTTCAGTTTTGCGTTCGTCCGGCCATGGAAATCAGTGCACCAACCGCAACCAGCGCCCAGCCAAGAATCGCCGTCGACCCAAGCGTCAGAATCAGCGTTCCGCAAACCAGCGCAGTGGCGCCCACGGTCAGGGTGAAGCGCTGCTTGTGCTGCGCTTTGAGCTGATCACGAATCTGTTCGAGCTCAGGTGCCTTGAGGTCGAACTTCAACGAGTCGTTGCTGATTTGTTCGGAAAGGTATCTGACCACGCCCGGTAACTCTCGCGCTGCCTCGCGAATTTGCGGCAGATCTTCACGCAGCTGATCAAGCGCCGCGCGCGGGCCAATCTGTTCGCTCATCCATTGGCGTAGAATCGGGTGTGCCGTTTTCCACAGATCCAGCTGTGGATAGAGTTCTCGTCCGAGACCCTCGATATTGAATAGTGTCTTTTGCAGCAGAATCAGTTGGGGCTGAATTTCCATATCAAATCGTCGCGCCGTTTCGAACAGCCGAATCATGACCTGCGCAAAAGAGATTTCACTTAAGGGTTTGTTAAAGATCGGCTCACACACGGACCGCACCGAAGACTCAAGCTCATCAATTCGCGTGCCGGGTGGAACCCACCCTGAATCAATATGCAGTTTCGCGATGCGGTGGTAGTCGCGATCAAAAAATGCCAGAAAATTTCCGGCGAGGTACTTCTGATCTGTCGGACTCAGCGTGCCAACGATTCCAAAATCGACAGCTGCATACTTGGGCTTCTCCGGGTTGTCGAGAATGACGAAGATATTGCCCGGATGCATGTCCGCATGAAAAAAGTTATGTCTGAATACCTGGGTGAAAAATATTTCGACCCCGTTTTCGGCCAATGCCTGGATATTGGTGCCCGTTTTTCTGAGCGTGTCCATGTCGCTGATCGGCGTGCCATAGATGCGCTCCTGAACGAGCACTTCCGGGCGACAGTAGTCCCAGTAGACATCCGGTACATAGAGCAGGTCGGAACCAGCGAAGTTTCTTTTTAGCTGTGCGGTATTCGCGCCTTCCCGCGCCAGATCGAGCTCGTCAATGATCGTTTTTTCGTACTCGGCCACGATTTCGAGTGGTCGCAGGCGCTTGCTGAGCGACCAGTAGCGATCAGCCAGTTCGGCGATTGCAAACATCACCTCGAGATCGTCCTCAATCAATTCTCTTACGCCGGGCCGCAGCAGTTTGACGATAACTTCAGTCCCGTCCTGCAAGGCGGCCGTATGCACCTGCGCTATCGAGGCAGCGGCAAAAGGTTCTTTATCAAATCGCGAGAAAATCTCGTCCACCGACCTGCCGTAGGACTTATCCAGAATCTCAATAGCTTCTTCGGCCGGAAATGGCGGCACCTTGTCCTGCAATTGAGCCAGCTCGTCGGCGATATCGGGCGACAATAAATCGCGGCGTGTCGATACCGCCTGACCGAACTTGACGAATATCGGGCCGAGCTCGATCAGGGCAAGCCGTATGCGCTTGCCTACGGGTTCGGAGACGTCTTTAGCGCGGGGAAACAGGTAAAAGAGAAACCGCAATGGGCGCAGGAAATGGGTGGCAGTGATGATTTCGTCCAGTCCGTGTCGAACGAGGACACGCTGAATGTTAATCAGGCGTAGCAGTGTTTTCCTGCGCCACATGCTTAAGCGCTTTCCTTTGGTGTGCGATTCTCGAGGTTGCCGATACGCGCCTCCAGGCGTGAAACATCGTCGCGCAGCGTTTCTACTTTGCCGCGAAATGCCTCCACTTCATCTCGCGTGGGGACAGCGTGACTCTCTTCCTGCAGGTACTCACCGACATTCTGGCGCATAGTGTCCTGCGCCGCGCGTCGCCATTCGCCGAACCCGCGAACGAACTCGCCCAGTCTGTACGCAGCAGCATCACCGATAACCGTGGAGAGTTCCTCCTCTAAATCCGGGCGTCCAAAGTAGAGAAGCTTCTGAAATTGCTGCGCAATCATTGCATCGCCCGTGATGTCGATATCACCGTGTTGCATCGCGGTGTCCCCATCCGGGCTTGCCAGCTTTGCCAGCGAAATAGGTGAGCCTGAAACAATGACGTCCGGATCCTGTTCGCAGGCGCTGGTAAGGACAACCTCGTTGTCCGCGATTACCAGGTATACAGCCAGCGCCGTATCACTTACTCGCAGCGCCATGACCCGCCCGTCGAGTTGCGCGCACAATTCACGCGCTGGCGTTTTCGCGGCCACCTGGCGATTAATCATCGCCGCGGCGGGCCGCAATAGGGTAGCCAGGCTGCTCACGTAAGCGTCCTAGGTCCGATAGCCGATATGCAGAGCGACGATGCCCCCTGCCAGGTTATGAAAACGGCACTTTTCGAGCCCGGCATCCTGCATCATCTGGACCAGTGTCTCCTGGTTCGGATGCATGCGAATCGATTCGGCAAGGTATTGATAACTCGTTTCGTCGTCAGCCACCAGTTTTCCCAGAAACGGTAATACTTTGAATGAGTACAGGTCGTATGCTGGTTTCAGTACCGCCGCAGGCTCGGAAAATTCGAGGATCATCGCTTTGCCGCCCGGTTTGAGCACGCGGCGCATCGACTGCAAAGCGGCGCTTTGGTCCGTCACATTGCGCAGGCCAAACGCAATCGTAACGACGTCGAAAACGGCGTTTTGGAACGGCAGGTTTTCGGCATTAACCTGCGCAATCGAAAGATTTCCGGCGACACCCGCATCTGTCAGGCGGCGACGACCCTCGTGCAACATTGCGGAATTAATATCGGCGAGTACGACCTGGCCGCTGCTGCCAACTTTCCGGCAGAACGCTTTTGCCAGGTCGCCCGTCCCGCCGGCAAGATCCAGAACGTTTTGTCCTCGCCGAATCGCGGCCTGTTCGATCGTGAAATGCTTCCATAAGCGATGCAGGCCACCGGACATCAGGTCGTTCATGAGGTCGTAGTTTCCGGCGACAGAATCAAAGACCCCTCTGACACGACGGACCTTGTCCTCGACCGGTACCGTCTCGTAGCCGAAATGTGTGGTCTTGTCAGTCATCGAATGGGCGGATTCAGGTCGGCTTGCGAGGATACCCTGCTGCAGACAGTCGGTCGAGGTAAGCCTGCCAGCGTTGCTCACGCTGTTCGCCCAGTTCATGCAGGTATTGCCAGGTATAAAGACCGGTGTCATGTCCGTCATCGAAGACAATCCGGATTGCATAGTGTCCGACAGGTTCCAGCGCAGTTATCTGCACATTCTCTTTGCCGGTTTGCAGGACTTCCTGCCCAGGTCCATGGCCTTTCACCTCGGCAGACGGAGAATGTACCCGCAGGTATTCGAACGGCAGTTCGAAATGACTGCCGTCACTGAACTCAACCGCTAGTTGCCGGGACTTTTTCTGCAGCCGAATTTCAGTAGGCTGTGGATCCATTAACGGGCGTTCCTAGAGAATGTATCGAGAAAGATCCTCGTCCTTCGACAGTTCGGCCAGGTGGTCATCGACATAGCCGGCATTTATCTGCACGCTGTGGCCGCTCTTGTCCGACGCCTCAAACGAAACCGTCTCCAACAGTCGTTCCATAACCGTGTGTAGCCTCCGTGCCCCGATGTTTTCTGTGTTTTCGTTAACGTGAAAGGCGACCTCGGCAAGTCTTCTCACGCCGCTTTCCGCGAAGGTGAGTTGGACATCCTCGGTCGCGATCAGCGCTGTGTACTGAGACGTCAACGAGGCATCCGGTTCGGTAAGGATGCGCACGAAGTCCTCGGTGGTGAGCGATTTGAGCTCAACCCGGATCGGAAAGCGTCCCTGCAATTCCGGTATCAGGTCCGATGGTTTGGAAACGTGAAACGCGCCGGACGCAATGAACAAAATATGATCTGTCTTGACCATGCCGTACTTGGTGTTGACCGTCGATCCCTCAACCAGCGGCAACAGGTCTCGCTGGACACCCTCGCGCGACACGTCTGCACCCACCGCTTCAGACCTGCGTGCAACCTTGTCCAGCTCATCCAGGAATACAATGCCGTGTTGCTCGACTGCCTCCAGGGCCTTTGATTTCAGTTCTTCCTCGTCGACCATCTTTGCCGCTTCTTCGTCGCCCAGCAATCGCGCGGCATCTTTTACTTTCAGTTTCTTGGTTTTCTGGCGATTGGCGCCCATGTTCTGAAACATGCCCTGCAGCTGGCTCGTCATCTCTTCCATCCCGGGGGGAGCCATGATCTCTACGCCAACCGGCAGCGCCTGCACATCGATCTCAATTTCCTTGTCATCGAGCTTCCCCTCGCGCAGCATTTTCCTGAACTTCTGTCGCGTCTCGCTATCCCGGTTGTCCGTCTCGCTGACGTTAGTGAATCCAACCGATGAAGCTGGCGGCGGCAGCAAGGCATCGAGAATACGTTCCTCCGCAGCATCCTCTGCGCGATGGCTGACCTTTGCCATCTCTTCTTCGCGCGTCATCTTGATGGCCACATCCATCAGGTCGCGAATGATGCTATCGACCTCGCGACCGACATATCCGACTTCGGTGAATTTGGTTGCTTCCACCTTGATGAAAGGGGCTTTCGCCAGCTTGGCGAGGCGTCGTGAAATCTCCGTTTTGCCGACGCCCGTCGGACCGATCATCAGTATATTCTTGGGCGTGATTTCACTACGCAGGGGTTCATCAACCTGAACCCGGCGCCATCGATTCCTGAGCGCAATGGCAACTGACCGTTTTGCGTCCTCCTGACCAACGATGTGTTTGTCGAGTTCCTGAACGATTTCTCTGGGTGTCATCTGTGACATTCAACAAGTCCGTAACTATTCGGCCGTGGGTAGCTCTTCGACCACGATGTTCTGGTTAGTAAAGACGCAGATATCACCTGCGATTTGAAGTGCTTTTTCGACGATCTCACGGGCCTCGAGTTCCGTGTTTCGATAAAGGGCAAGCGCTGCTGCCTGGGCGAAAGGACCGCCGGATCCGATCGCCATAAGGTCATTCTCGGGTTCAATGACATCGCCGTTGCCTGAAATAATGAACGAGGCTTCCTCGTCTGCAACACAAAGCAGAGCCTCCAGTCTTCGCAGTCGCCGATCGGTACGCCAGTCTTTGGCAAGCTCAATAGCAGCACGCGTCAAATTGCCGTATTGCTCGAGTTTGGACTCAAAAAGTTCGAACAGCGTAAACGCGTCCGCCGTACCGCCGGCGAATCCTGCAATAACGCGCCCGCCGGCAAGTCGCCTCACTTTGCGAGCATTGCCCTTCATCACCGTATTTCCCATGCTGACCTGTCCGTCTCCAGCGATGGCGACCGTGCCGTTGCGTCGCATGGAGACTATGGTCGTCCCTCGAAATTGTTCCATTGACCGCTTTCCTCTTATTTGCTTTACGCAAAAGTTAGTCGATGCGTCGGGGCCAGAGCCGGTCCCCAATTGAGCATCCGTGCAAATTTATCGGCGCCGTAGCTGCGCTAGGTCTTGTTTTTGGCTCGCGCCCTGGGATGAGTTTGATCGTATATCTGGGCCAGATGCTGGAAGTCAAGGTGCGTGTATACCTGTGTCGTGCTGATATTCGCATGTCCGAGCAGTTCCTGGACACCCCGCAGATCGTGGCTTGATTCAAGCAGGTGGGTAGCAAAGGAATGTCGAAACAAATGGGGGTATACGCGAGTATCTATTCCCTGTTTCCTGGCCCAGTGGTCTACTCGCGCCTGGACCGAACGCGGACTGATGCGCGTACCACGGTTGCTGACAAATAGCGCAATTTCGCCTTCAGCCACCATCCCGGGTCGTTGCTTCAGCCAGGCACTCACCGCGTCAATGGCATAGCGCCCAACCGGGATGATGCGATCCTTGCCGCCTTTGCCGGTGACTGCCACGGTCGCATCGCCACGATCGACGTCGCCAAGGTTGAGGCTCGTGAGTTCGGCCAGGCGCAGGCCTGACGAATACAGGAGCTCCAGAATCGCCCGGTCGCGCGCAACCAGCGGACCTTCTCCCTTTATGTCCAGCAGCCTGCCCATACGATCGGCATCGAGATTTTCTGGCAGCCGTTTGCCGGATTTCGGCGCCCGGACTTCCAGGACGGGATTTTTCTTCACCTGCCCCTCACGCAGCAGGTAACGAAAAAATGTGCGTGCTGCAGAGAGCTGTCGCTGAATCGTGCGTGAGGACAGACCACGCCGATAGGCTTGCGCTGCATAGGCCCGCATATGGTCGCCATCGAGATCAGTCCAGGCGTCCAGTTCCTGCTGGTCACAGTACTCGACCAGCTTCCCCAGATCGCGCTGATAATGCTTGCAGGTCAGGTCGGAAAGACGGCGCTCGTGCGAGAGATGCCGTATGAAGTTGTCTACCCAGAGTGCTTCCGGAGCCAACACGATCAGAAACGCTGCAACGCCCCCGCGATCAGTTCCCCAAGTCGGCTGAGGAAATCAATGCTCATGCCCGGGTGGAAGCGGTCGGCGTCAGCGCTGCCGATGGCAATAAAGCCGGATTCAGCGTCGCTCCCAAGCGGCACCAGTGCGACAGAGCCAATTTCGTCTGTTTCCCTGCCAAAAAGGAAGTCTCGCTGCACGTCTCTTATCTGGCCACAGCGAGGTCCACTCCCGCTCAAAAAGGTATCGAATGGCTTCAACGACACATCGTCACGGGCTATCGCCAGGAAAAACCGACCGACATTGATGCTGTCGAAGAGCTCCGGATCGCCGAAATAAACCAGGATTGACTGGTCCGCGTCAAAATCGGCTCGCAGAGATTCCTCGAGCGTCGTCAGCGTTTGCTCAAGATCTTTTGCTGCAAGCAGCCGCAGCGTCAGATGGTGAATCTTCCTCGACAGCAGGTCGTTGGCGCGCGCGACGCTTAGCAGGTCTTTAAGTTTGCGCTCATGTTTCAGATCCTTCTGCCGCAAAACTGACACCTGGCGTTCCACCAGGGACACGGAGCCGGAAGAACCGTGCGGCAATCGAAGCGTGCTCAGCAGCTCTGCGTGTCTTTCGAAGAAATCAGGTTTTTCCGCGAGAAAGTCATGCACAACGTCTTCCGACAAAATTTCGTCGGTGAAATCGGTTTTTCGCTGCGTGCTCATTGAATGCTGATTCCTCTGAAGCTGTCTGTTAGCGAACCCGCGCAGCTTAACATGACTGACTGGTTCACTTTGGCCGTCCCTCCCGACGGCAATGCCCTCGCCGAAGTGCGAATGGACATTTCCTGTCGGCGACGGTAGTTTACATAAACCAAGAATTACACAAAAAAACATCTCCCTAAGGAATTCAAATGCGCCACATTATGGTTATGAACGCAAAGGGTGGCTGTGGCAAAAGCACCCTGGCGACAAACATCGCATCTCATTACGCAGACATCGGCTACTCAGTAGCGTTAGCGGACTATGATCCCCAACGGTCCGGCCTCGACTGGATTGATCGCCGCCCCGACAATCGACCCAAAATAGCGAGTGTAGCGGGATTTGACGGAGGCCTGCGGCATGTGCCGCGCAGCGCCGATATGGTCGTCATAGATGCGCCGGCGCGTTCGCACGGTAAGGAGCTGGTCGACCTCGTGCGCCACGCCGAGACCATAATTGTGCCCGTTCTTCCATCGACCATTGATATGCAGGCGACTGACCGCTTCATCACGGAGTTGAAGGCTGTTGGTAAAATTGAGCGCAAGCAGGCCAAGATCGGTGTGGTTGCCAATCGCGTGCGTGAATACACGCTTATCTTCGATGAGCTCGACGAGCACCTGACGAGGATGCGCGTGCCCTATATTGCATCGCTGCGAGAAGCGCAAAACTACGTCAGGGCCTACACGCGGGGCTTAGGGGTGCACGAGCTTCCGGAATACCTGGCATGGCCCGACTGGGAACAGTGGGAGCCGCTCATCTCCTGGATCAACTCGAAGAAGAGTCAGCCTTAAGTTACCCAGAATCCGATCGTCATCCTCAAAGCGGCCGGCAAAAGCCGCTATTGTTCTGCGGGTTTTTCGCCGCTTACGGGTGTATGGCACGAGTGAGCAAGACTCGCTCGAATGCCATCCGTCGGGTCGAGGTACTGCGGCTTGAAATCGAGGAGTTCGCGCATCCTGGTCGTATCGATCCGCCGGGATTCTGACAGGTACGACAGTCTGCCCTCGCTGAAAGTACGCTGCGCTTCTTGACGGGAAATCTCCGGCTGCGCGTCCAGGCCTGCCAGGCGGGCCACCGTCTGCGAAAACCACGTGCCCGAGCGGTGATTTCCGTCACCAACATTGTAAACGCCGGCAGGACAATCGGTCGTCATAGCCCGGACGCAACATGCAGCAAGATCGTCGACGTGAATCCGATTTCCGGGATTGGCATCCGCCTCGCGGAGTACGGGTTCGCCAGACTTGATTCGCTTCAGCCCCAGCCGCCCCGGCCCATATATGGCAGGGACTCGTAGCACAATTAGGGCCGTGTCTCGTGCCTCGCACCAATCTGTCAGCATGTTCTCCGCCGTCAAGCGTCTGATTGCCCTATTGCTCACCGGTTCGGGAATGTCGCGCTCTGTGACCAGCGCACCTTTGCGATCACCGTAGACGCCGGTAGTGCTCAGGTAAACGATTCGCGCCAATCTACCGACCAGGCGCGCAAGCAGTCCTGCCAGTCGGCTGTCTTCGTCGTCACGCGGTGGCACGGAATACAGGAGGCTGCAAGGGGAGGGAAGATCGATTGGCCCGTCGGCGATCGCATCGAGGTCCAGTGCAACAAAATCTGTCGATGGCGGATATTCAGGACGTTGCGTCCGGCCAAGTGCCAGAATCTTTTTCGATGGCAGCAGCTTAAGTACGCGTCGCCCCGTGTAGCCGGCACCGATTACGGCATAGTGCATGTGAGATTCCCGGGTTTACGGTTTGCGATACCCTATTCGGGGTCCGGTGCCAGGTGCGCAATCGCCGGTAACTGCGGCTGCGCCACCAGGCCGAGACCGGCCTCGTAGGCATCGGCCGCGGCTTCCCCTTCGCCCAGTTGATTCAACAACCGGCCATATTCCTGATACGCGTCCGGCGTCGGTCGGATGGCGATAACGGTTTCCAGGTAGCTGCGTGCTTTGCCCCATAATTCATCGCGCAGGCAAAGCTGCGCGGTCGCGAGCAAAAGATCAGGGTCGTCGCTATGGTCACCCAGCCACGCCTCTGCCTTTTTTAGCTGTTTCGCCGAATCTTTATCTTCCACGACACCATAGAGCCGCACCAGCGCGGGGATCCAGTTTCTTTTCAGCGTCGCAGCAATTTCTTTTTCCGCGAGCGCATGCGCGTCGGTGCGAATCAGGTTCTCTATATAGGTCTCAATCAGGTCCGCGTTCTTCTTTTGCTCCTTCGGAATCAGCTTCCACACTTCGTTGACCGCCGTGCCGTCAACGGCAGATCGCAGGCGTTCCTGGAATACGCGTACAGACCATTTGCCAAGGGTGCCTGTGTCCAGCCGGCCGTGTTTGCGAAGTTTGGGCAGCAGTTCGCCTAAATGCTCCCAGTCCTGAAGTCGATAATACAATCGGCCCAGTAACATCAGAGCATGCCCGTGATTGGGAGAATTCTCTTCAATCTTCCTCAGGGTGGCGAGCGCCGATTCATACTGTTCCTGGTCAAGTTGCAGTTCCGCCTGGGTCAGAAGGACCGCGTTCGCCGCGCCGGGCAGGTTCTCATAAGCCTGTTTCAACCAGGTGTCGCGCCGTCCGTCCTGGCCGAGCAGGTGCGCCGCCCGTGCCGCCTGGAGGTAGTTCAGCAAAGGCGCTTCGCTGACGGTAGCGGCCCTCGCCAGCAACCGCTCACCTTTGGCGAAATTGCCTTCCGCCACTTCGATTACGCCGCGCGTAAGGCGTTGGCCCGCACGACCTGCCCGGTAGCGGCCGGCTGCCTCACCAAGTTGTCGCGGTGCCCTGAACAATTTGAGAACGATGCGAACGCCGAGATACAACAGAATGATGGACAGAAGCATGACCCACACATTCATTTCGACGATGTAACCGCGAAAACTGATGATCACGTAGCCGCTGTCCTGCAGCAGCAAAGCCGCGCCCAGCGCACTGCCAATCAGTGCAATGATGACAAGGATGCCGAACTTCATTGGTCTTGCTCTGTCTCGTCGGCCGAGTTGTCCGCGTCGTCTGCAGTGTCTGCATTCGTCGCAGCAGCGTTGAGTGCATTGAATTGTCGCAGTAGACGCAGCGACTGCGATATATCCGGCATTGCGACTGCCAGAACGTTGTTGCGAATTTCGGTGAGCGTTTCCCTGGCGCTCTGCACGCCGGTATTACTCATATCGTAATACTCGGTCAACCAGGCATCGGCATCGATCAGGCTTTGCTGAAATACCACCTCCTCACCGCGCAGCAGGGCCAGGCGAGCAACCTGCAACTGCAACGCCAGATTCGCGCGCAGAAAATACTGTGCTTCCGGTGCAATCAATGGTTGCATGGCCTCGTCGGAACGCCGCACTTTCACCGCATCGCCAATGGTCTTTTTTACAGTTTCCAGCGCACGGTCCATGCCGGTCAGGTCTGATACAGCTTCAGCCGGGTCCTCTACACCGACGATTGTTTCCTGTCGAAGTGGCAGCGACTCGACCACGCTGGCCAGGCTGGCGAGCGTCAGGGTTATACCTGCCGTGTCGGGCGTTTGCAGGATCTCCAATGAGCGCAACTCATCAGATAACGCCTGCCGGACGTTCGTCAATCGCGGGTCGCCAAGCTGCAGGATTCGTTCGTCGGCATGCGCCAGCGCGGTACTCGCCAGCGTCGGATTGTTGGCAAGCTGTAGCTGTGCGTTGGCAATTTGCATGTAGTATTCCGCCTCGGCAAGAAGCCAGGCGGCGCGTGCTCCCGTTGAGATTCCCTGTACAGAAGCCACGGAGGCTTCCACGCTCGATAGGCGACCCGGCATTGCTTCAAGTTGCCTCAATCGGTCATCGAGTTGCCGACCAATGGCGTCCAGCCGGGAGTCCTGTGTTGCATCGCCGGCATTCATCGCTGTGACGCTTTGTTCGAGGGACGTCAAGGCGTCCTGTGTGCGGCCAAGCGATGCCTCGAGTGTGCGCAGCTCCGCGCTACGCTCTGCAACTTCGCCCGATGCGTTCCGTTCGCGGAAATAGTCAAGACCGACAGTAGCCAGCGCCAGGACCGCGAGCAAAAGCGCGATCCACGAGACCACTCCGACTCCGGACTTTGATTTTTCGTCCACCAGCGGCTCTACGCTAAATTCGTCCTGTCCTGCAGCAGAATCATCGGCCGGGAAAGCCGCATCATCAGCGGTTTCGTCCGTACCGTCTGCTTCTACATTCTTTTTCTTGCTCATTAACCTTGTCCGGAGTTCCGTACTTCGATTAGTGCCGCCAGTATTTCGCCCGGTGCGGGACCCGATGCCGCATACGCCTGCAGGTCGGGCACCAGCCTCATTGCCGTTTGTATCACACGACCGCCAGGCGCCACCAGTGGCGTATTCCGCAGCATATCAATCGATGTTGGTAAAAGAAGCTGCAGCAAATTCTCCAGCGTTTCAACACTCAGGACGGTGACGAAATTGATACCTCCCTGGCGCCACAGTTCGTCGATCCTTGCGACTATGCTGCTCGATGGACGTACGATCTGCCGTCTATACGCCGACAGATAGCCAACAACAGCGCCGCGTCGCTGGAGTTCGTCGCCAAGCAGTTCGCGCCCTGACTCTCCGCGCACGATCACGACGTTTTTGCCAGCCACGTCTGAAAGCGACGGATGGTCAAGAAAATGTTCACTCGTGAAGCCGCCCTCGGGCGCCATTCCGACCACAATACCTCGTGCCGCCAGCGCGGCCTGGGTTGACGGACCGATGGCGCCGATCTCTGCCTGCGCGGACGCGCATATGTCGCCACCAAATCGTGCTGCATTCTGACTGACGAAAATAATAAGATCGGGCGCCGGCAGCGCTGCAAACTCATCCGCTACGACCCCCTTGTCGCGCCCCGTTATCTCGATGACAGGAAAACGTACGGCTTTACCACCGGCATTTTCGATTGCTGCAACCAGTTCGGTTGCCTGATCCGCCGGTCGCGTGACCAGTATCCCGAAACCCGCCAGCGCTCCATCGCTCACTTCCGGGTTTACCCCTGGGTTCATGCCGGACCCTCAACCAGGAGCTTGCCAGCGCCCGCATCCAGCAGTTCATTTGCGACGCGAACGCCGAGTGCCTTTGCGTCGGTGGCGGGGCCTTCCACCTGTCGCCGAATGATCGTTCTGCCGTCGGGGCTTGCCACGAGCGCTGCGACGGTCATGTTGTCGCCGCTGATCGTGGCATAACTGGCCACCGGAGATTGGCAATTGGCGTCCAGCGTAGCCGAGACGGCGCGCTCCGCGGTTGTCGATAGTTTGCTGGCGGGATCCTCCAGGCTGGCCAGGATGTTTAGCAGGTCCTGCCGATCGTTCCGACACTCGATGCCTATGACGCCCTGCGCGGAGGCGGGCAGCATGTCGCCGGGGTCGAACTCACTCGTGATACGGGCTTCCATCCCCAGCCGCTCGAGTCCGGCACTTGCGAGGATAATGGCGTCATATTGTCCGTCTGCCAGTTTGGCGAGCCGCGTGTTGACATTGCCTCGAAGCGGAACGACCTGCAAATCAGGCCGTTGTGCCTTCAGCTGAGCCTGTCGTCTCAGACTGGAGCTGCCAATAGTGGCGCCCTCGGGCAGGTCCGAGAAAGGAATGTCACGGTTGGACAGGTACGCATCGAACGGATTGGCGCGATCGAGAATCGCGGCAATACAGAAACCATCCGGCATGACTGCAGGCACATCTTTCATGGAGTGTACTGCGATGTCGGCCGTGCCAGTCTGCATCGCAACTTCCAGCTCTTTTATGAACAGACCCTTGCCGCCTATTTTCTGCAGGCTCTTGTCGAGTATCTCGTCGCCACGGGTTGAAAGGGGCACCAGTTCGACCCTATCTACCGGCGGTAACTGCTGCAGTCGGTCAGCAACATGCCTGGCCTGCCACAGCGCCAGTTCGCTCTTACGCGTCGCGATTCGAATATCCAGTTTTACTATCCCTTTTTCAGGCGCCGTTTTACGTTGGCGACATGCCGGCGACTCACAATGAGATCATCCACAATATCCAGTCCGCGCAGCATAACCCGCGTCCGTCCGTCCTCGGTCTTTTTTAATGCATCAACGGCCGCCAGGGAAACAAGCGCGCCGCGATGTATACGCACGAACTGATCTGAGAATTCATCCTCGAGCGATTTTAGGGAATCATCGATCAGATCCTGCCCGCCCTCGTGCATGACGCTCACATATTTTTGGTCCGCTACGAAACAGAATACGTCTGCAACTGGGATCAGTTTGAGTTCGCCCTGTGCTCGTGCACATACATGTTTGCGCTGCTCTGTCGCATCGGAGGTGGCCCGGAGCTGCTGCAATGAACCTGCACTCAACCTGGCGGCTTGCTGCAGCGCCTGGTCCAGCCGTTCCCGCCGGATTGGTTTCAGGACATAGCCGATTGCGTTTGCTTCGAACGCGTCGATCGCATATTCGTCGTACGCCGTGGTGAATACGACTGCGGGCGGTGACTCAAGCATGTTCAGGTGCTGCGCAGTTTCGATGCCGTCCATGCCCGGCATGCGTATATCGAGCAGGACGATGTCGGGGCGGTCCTGCTTGACAATATCGAGCGCCTCGCGCCCGTTCCCAGCTTCTCCAACCACGGTGTATTCACCCACGTCATCAAGCAGTCGCAGCAGTCGAGCGCGAGCAGGTGCCTCATCGTCAACGACCAGTACTTTCACAGGTCCGACTCATTGCGGGGAAACACCAGGCTGACGCTGTAATTGTCATCGGTTTCCCGGACATCCACTTTCGCCTTATTGCCATAGGCCAGTTCGAATCGTTGCCTGATGTTTTGCAAGGCCATCTTGTTCCCGCCGACCCTGCGTTTTTCGTTGCGCGCAATCGGGTTGGACATCTTGATCTCGAGAGTGTCGCCGACGACCCGTCCCGATACGTCAACATCGCCGCCATCAGGTAGCAGCTCAATGCCGTGATAGATGGCATTCTCCAGCAATGGCTGAATAGTCAGACTCGGAATCAGGGCGCGCATAGGCAGATCGGTCAAATCCCAATGAACCCGCAGCCGATCCCCAAGCCGAAGCTTTTCCATGCGTTGGTAAATCGCCGCAATCTCGAGTTCCTGCTTCAGAGACGTGCGATTTTTTTGTGAACCCAGGTTGGCGCGCATCAGATCAGCAAGATCCTCGACGGCCTCTTCTGCCAGCAATGGGTCGCTTCGAATCAAAGAGGCGATCGTGTTCATACTGTTGAACAGAAAGTGCGGCCTGATCAGTGCCTGCAACGCGCTGATACGTGCCTCGGCCTCGAGAACAATGCTCCTTCGCCACTCGCTGGCGACATACAGGTAACGCATACTGAGTGCGATAATGATCGAACTTGCCGCAAATGTTCGAAGGATAAAGCGACCGTGTGCGTCATTGATGATGACGGCTCCGCCGAATTTCAGCGTAATTTGCCAGGTAATTTCGGCGACCAACAGGCACATTATCTCGAGCACGATAAAGCAAACGACGAATGCACTGGCGCCCCCCTGGCTTTCCACCCAGGGACGAATGAGACTCAGCAGGCCGGTGCCCAGAAGTGCAAGCCACAGCACGTACATTGACATCTTCGACAGCTCGGTCAGGAACCTGCCTGGCTCATAAGATGTCAGTGTCAGCGCAATAGCGACGAGCTCTGCGACGAGGAGTACCACCAGCACCGTGCCGGGCGCTCGAAAGTCCGGCAGGTAGGCTTGCGATTGTTTGTCGTCAGCTGTGGGTGTCGCGGGCAAATCCATGCCTCTTCGAGAATGAAGCGGCATTGTAACGCGAGTTAAAGATTCGGAAGGCTGCATCCCGTCACGATTGAAAAAGGGCCAGAGCCCGCCAGGGCTCTGACCCTTCGGGTTGGTATGACGCTAGCGGCTGCAGTGTTCGCTGATTTGCTGTTCAAGGTCTGCGCGTGCTGCGACCATTTCAGATTCGTCGAGGTAGACGCGTTCGCCCGCCTCATCTTCACGATAGATGCGTCGTGACTGAACCAGTTTCTGCATTCTCTGTCGCAACGCTGCACATCTCTGAGTGCGTTCATCTTCTTCTGCCTGCAGCTCTTCCTTGCTAGGCGCAGCGGCTTCCGCTTCTTCTTTCGCTTTTCGCGCCTCGGCCCTGGCATCTGCCCGGGCTGAATTCTGTTCCCGAATCACTGCCCGGTTCGTCGGGTTGGACGCAATCGTCAGTCTTTCTGTCGGCAATTCGCCGGTCGGTCGGTCGCCGAAATGTACGTTGCCGTCTTCATCGGTCCACTTGTAAATGTCGCTCGCGGAAACGGGTCCGATCACGAACATCGTGAGTAGGGCGGCTATTGTCGCGGGTCGAAACTTCATGTTGACGGTCCTTTTCCTGGTTCATCCGGCGGTTCCGTGCCGGATGGCTTTCCGAATAAGTGAATTACACCATGATGTTTACAGGATTGTCGTGATCATCGTCACAGGCAATTCTGTGTGAAAATCGCCGAAAAAAGAAGGCGGGCCGGCAGGCCCGCCCTAAATGCACCCATAACTGTTTGATTACAAATAGTTTTACGGCGCATCAACTACCGCCGCGCAACGATCGGGGGAGGACCGCGTACGCAGGATAGCGTCCTAAATGGTCGTTTTATCCCTTTTAAAGGGTAGCGTCATTCAACCATCGCGAACTCCGGGTAGGCCTCGAGACCGCATTCATGGAGGTCAACGCCTTCGTACTCATGCTCCTCGTCAACCCGTATGCCAATCGTCAATCGAATCAGCAGCCAGAACAGCAAGCTCATCAAAAACACCCAGGCGAATATGCACAGCAAGCCAACCAACTGCACCCAGAACTTGCCACCGTCGTCGAAGATTGGAACGGCAAGTAGGCCCCATATGCCAACCACTCCGTGGACCGATATGGCGCCGACAGGATCGTCAATTCTCAGCTTGTCGAGCGATACGATGGACACGACGACGAGCAGGCCGCCGACGAATCCAATCAACGTCGCGCCGATGGGTGTGGTTGCCAGCGGACCGGCAGTAATGGCAACCAGTCCCGCCAGCGCACCATTGAGCACCATGGTCAGGTCAGCTTTGCCAAACCAGAACCTTGCAAGAAGGAGTGCGCCGATTAATCCTCCGGCGGCGGCCATGTTCGTGTTGACGAAGACCAGGGCCACCGAGTTAGCGTCACCCACATTACTGATTCGCAGAACCGAACCCCCGTTAAATCCAAACCAGCCGAGCCACAATATGAATGTTCCCACCGTGGCTAATGGTAAGTTGCAACCGGGTATCGCCTGCACCCGACCTCGCCGGTCGTATTTACCCTTCCGTGGACCCAGCAGCAGTACACCTGCCAATGCCGCGGCGGCGCCGCAGAGATGGACGATACCGGAGCCCGCAAAATCCAGAAAGCCGAGTTGTTCCAGCCAGCCTCCACCCCACTTCCAGAATCCCTGCACCGGATAAATGAAGCCGGTAAGAACGGCTGTGAACAGGAAGAACGACCAGAGTTTCATCCTTTCGGCAACTGCGCCAGAGACGATAGACATGGCTGTCGCAACGAAAACAACCTGGAAGAAAAAATCCGAGAGCGTTGAGTGGTCGAGTCCACTGCCCGCGACCACCGCAGCAACGCTGTTGTCGCTGTTGGTCACGAGCCCTGAGCCTAAGGTGCCAAGACTACTGATAAAACCTCCGGCGAAGTCATCGCCCGGATACATAATCGAATAACCGCACAGCAAATACATGACGCAGGAGATTGAAAACAAGCCCACGTTCTTGGTCAGAATTTCAGCCGTGTTTTTGGCCCGAACCAGGCCGGCTTCGAGCATAGTGAAACCCGCTGCCATCCACATGACGAGTGCGCCCATCATCAGGAAATAGAATGTATCCAGGGCGTAACTGATCTCGACCACCTGGCTGCTCAAAACGTCAAAGTCATTCATCCAATTGCTCCCGGCCTAAACGGCACTGGCGCCCGTTTCGCCGGTACGAATACGTACTGCCTGATCCAGGTTTGTTACGAATATTTTTCCGTCACCGATTTTTCCAGTACGCGCAACCGCCGTTATGGTTTCAACAACCTGTTCCGCGACGTCGTCGGCAACAGCGAGTTCAATCTTCGCTTTAGGCAAAAAGTCGACGACATACTCCGCACCGCGATAAAGTTCGGTATGGCCGCGCTGGCGGCCGAATCCTTTTACTTCGGTGACGGTGATACCGCGCAGACCTATTTCCGCGACTGCTTCACGAACATCGTCGAGTTTGAACGGCTTTATGATTGCCGTAATCATTTTCATAGCCTGCTCCCTGGGTTTCACGCTTGTCCATTGCAGGGTCCGTGCCAGAATTCGAAACAGAAATGAAAACAACGATGTAGAGAATTCATGGTTCAGGCATTGCACCAAACTGGCGCATGAAAATTGACGTCCCGCCCCATTTTGGTGAAGGCTGGTGTCTATGTGCGTCGGGAGCCGTGATTCGCCGCTGGCCTTTTTAATCTGACTGCGGTATCAACCGGGTATGACTAAAGAATCATTGGAAGAGCTGGTCAAGACCCTCGTCGACACCGTGCCTGAGGGGCTGCGCTCGGTGGGTGATGACC
The DNA here is from genome assembly GCA_051007895.1 of Woeseiaceae bacterium. GTDB lineage: Bacteria > Pseudomonadota > Gammaproteobacteria > Steroidobacterales > Woeseiaceae > SZUA-117. The sequence continues at coordinate 330 of JBPCYD010000304.1, read as the reverse complement.
TCGAAAAAAATTTCAAAGCCGCGCTGCAGGGCGGCCTGGCGCGACTCGACCTCGTGACCCGTGAAGAATTCGAAGTTCAGGAAGCGGTGCTTGCCAGGACTCGCGAAAAGCTCGCTACACTCGAAGACCGTCTGCATGAAATTGAGGCGAACGAGCAGATGCCCGAATAGGGCGATCCAGAATCCATTGCCAGGGAGCGGCGATGCGCACAATGAATGCAAGGATGGTCGATGGGCCTGGCGATACTCACTAGCCGGGCAAAGATTGGCGTCGACGCGCCGCCTGTCACGATAGAGGTTTTTCTGTCTGGCGGATTGCCGACCTTCAACG
>JBPCYD010000303.1:0-4456 GCA_051007895.1 Woeseiaceae bacterium | reverse complement strand
AGGCTGCCGCTGCGCGTGGCGTGCTCGGCGTCAGCTACGCCGATTTAGGATCTGCGGTGGCGAAAGAATGGAATCTGCCTAACTCGATAATCGAATCGATTCGCGGTGTTCCTCCGGGCCGAATCGCGGTTCCAGAGTCGGAGGACGAAAAACTCAGGGACTTCGCCGTATTCGCTAACGAATTTTGCGATCTTTTTCAGTGTCATGAGCAGGCCGAAATCGAGTTTGCGATGCGCGATCTCCTGAAGCGATTCAAACCAAGCGTCTCGTTGGAGCCGGAGTATTGCCAGAAACTGATCGCAGCAGGTTTTGAGAAACTTAAAGAATATGCGCCAATATTTGAAATCAATGTGGCGTCGAGCGGCTATTGCCAGTCGGTACAGAGCTGGCTAAATTCACAAGTCGACGCAGTCGGCGGAGACGGCAATTCTGAACCAATAGCTGAGTCCGGAACCTAGTTAAGAACCGTTTGCACGATTTACAGCAAGTCTTTCATCCGGTAATACAACATTCCCAGCGCGATCATCTGGTTGCCCACCCACTGTGATCCGGGAATGCGGAAGTGTTTCATGTCGGCGAACAAATCGAATTTTTCCATCGTGCCGCCAATGGCATCAGAGACGATTTCACCCATGACGTGCGTCGCATTCACGCCGTGGCCGGAATAGCCCTGGCAGTAGTAGATGTTTTTATTGATGCGCCCCAGAGCAGGAATCCGGTTGAGAACGATACCGATCCTGCCACCCCATTCGAAGTCGATGTGTACGTTCGCAAGTTGGGGGTATATTTTCAGCATTCGCGGCACTATGTACGATTTGATGCTGGCCGGGTCGCGATTGGAATAGTTGCACGCGCCACCGTACAGCAGCCGTTTGTCCGCTGACAGGCGGTAATAGTCGACCACTTCATTCATATCGCACACTGCGACGTCGAGGGGATTGATCTCATTGACGACATCTTCAGCCAGCGGTTCCGTGCCAATGATGTAGCTGCCAGCAGGGAAGATCAGGTTTGACAGGTGTTTTGGCTCGAGCAGGCTGTACGCGTTTCCGGCCAGCACGACGGAGTCTGCCTCGACGACACCTGCTGCGGTTTTCACTTTCGGTCGTGCGCCATGTTCGATGCCGGTTACTGGCGATTGCTCGTATATCTGCACGCCCAGATCGTGCGCCGCCTTCGCTTCACCGATACAAAGATTCAATGGATGCAGGTGTCCATCGCGATAACAGATAAAGCCGCCGAGAAAGGCATCGGTGCCCAGCATGTCGCGGGTTTTTTCCCGGTCCCATACTTCGTACTTGTACGGAAAATTATGGCGTTCCCTCTCGGCAGCATATTCCTCGGCGTACTCCATTTGACGTGGCTTTAGTGCGGTTTCCAGGTACCCACTTTTGAGATCGCATTGAATACCGTACTTCTCGACCCGTTCATAGACGATATCGTTGCCGCGCCATTTGATGTCCCAGAGCATGTCGGCAATGCCGTCGCCATGTTTCTGGCGGATTCTGTCCAGCCCGCTGATGCCATTAATCAGCTGCCCGCCATTCCTGCCGGATGCTCCCCACCCAACCCGATTGGCTTCGACGACGGCGACAGAGTAGCCGCGTTCCGCAAGGGTCAGCGCTGTGGCGATCCCGGTAAAGCCTGCACCCACCACACAGACGTCCGCTGAATGACTGCCCTCGAGTAGCGGATAGTCGGTGGTTTCATTGACCGTGGCCGCATAGTACGAGCTCGTGTGTTCCTGTTTTTGATTGGCTGTGAGCATCCATTTCTCGGCATATTCAAGGTTTATTTATATCAATCGATCGGTATAATATAATTGTAATTGGCCGAGCGATTCCAGGTCAAGACCCCACCGGAGGGATTTAGGGCTATGCCGAAGATCGTCGATCATGATCTCCAGCGCGAAAAATTCGCCGAGGCGGCCATGACACTGATAGCGCGCCTCGGCCTGGAAGGTCTCACCATGCGTGCGGTGGCCGCCGAGGCCGGATTATCGTACGGATCTCTGTTTCACTACTTTGATTCAAAGGATGCGCTGCTTAAATTCGCAATACGTCATTCGACGTCACAGCAAACCAAGCGTGTGAACGAGTTCACCAGCACCTACGCCGGTCTGACGGCGCTGGAACACATGCTGTGCGACGACGCGATCATCAACGAATCTTCCAGGGATGCCTGGATGGTATGGATGACTTTCCAGTATAAAGTTGCGCTGCAGGCATCCTTCGCGGAACTGCATTCGGAGTTGATTGAGGGGTGGCTTGGCAGGATCACCCAATTGCTCAATGACGCCCAGAAGGCTGGTGAAATTAGTGGCTCGCTGGATATCGAATTCGAAGCGATGGCCATCTGGGCTTACTCAGCTGGTGTCGGGCAGCTGGGCCTGCTGCATTCCGAAACCCTAACTGCCGATTTGCAGAAACGATTGATCTCTGCTTATTTGGACAAGCTTCGCACGCGCTAGGCGGCGAGCAAGTATCGTTCCAACCTCAAATTGGTTTGACAATCGTTATTCCGGCGATGACTCGTCGTACTGTTTGAGGTTGTCATTGATATCGTGCCACGGTGCCTTCGAGCCGACATAGATGTGATACCCCGGTGGTCGGGGAGGGTTGCCTTCAAGTGCGCTCATGCTCAGGTAGAGCACGTCAGGTTCTTCGTCCAGCGCGACCATGATGTTGGAACCGCACACGGAACAAAAGACCCGGTCATGCGTGTCCGAGGAGGCATAGATTTTGGTGTCATTCTCGCCCACAACATAACGAAATTTGTCACGCGGCACACCGGCAAACGTGGCATATGCAGCGCCATGCAATCTGCGGCACTGCGAACAATGGCAGTGACTGAAATCTTCTATCCCGCTAGCCACTTCGAACTGAACGCGACCACATTCGCAATGTCCACTAATCATTTCATCTGCTCCTGGATTCTTGATTATGCGCGCTTCCCAATGCCGAAAAAGCGGTTCCCGGGTCGCTCAGTCAATCTCAAATATTCGTGCGATTTCGCTCATTACGTCTGGCGTAAAGCTGTCCACGAAATCGATCGCTTGCATATTCTCTTGCACCTGCTCAACCCGGCTGGCGCCTGTCAGGACCGAGCTGACATAGGGATTTTGCAAACACCACGCAAGCGAGAACTGGGCAAGACTCGCGCCCATATTGTCCGCCAGTGGCTTGAGGGCTGCTACCTTGGAGAGGCGTTCGGTATCCGTTAGCTGATCTTGCAGCCAGTCAAGTTCCTTGAGTGCGCCACGACTGCCATCCGGAATGCCGTCATTATATTTTCCCGTCAGCAGACCCGACGCGAGCGGGCTCCAGGTCGTCGAACCGTAGCCATGGTCCTTATAAACCGGCAGATAGTCGGCGCTGAATCGATGCTGTTCAAACAGGTTATATATCGGCTGCTCCATCACCGGCTTGTGCAGGTGGTGGCGCTCGGCGATCTCGATCGCTTTTAGAATCTCAGCGGCTTCCCACTCGGAGGTGCCCCAGTAAAGCGCTTTTCCCCTTTCAATAATATTGTGCATTGCCCAGACGGTTTCTTCTATCGGCGTGGAGGGATCAGCGCGGTGGCAAAAAAGCAGGTCCACATAGTCGAGCTCCAGGCGTTTGAGAGACCCGTCGATGCTCTCCAGAAGATACTTGCGGTTCAGCGTGTTTCGTTCGTTTGGCCCGCCGTGCAAACCCCAGAACAGTTTTGTTGAAACCAGGAAACTGCTGCGCCGCCAGCCCAGTTTCTTGAGTGCTGCGCCCATCAATCGCTCCGACTCACCGGCCGCATACGTTTCCGCGTTATCGAAAAAATTTACGCCGGCGTCATAGGCGGCAGCCATCATCGTCATCGTCGATTCGATGCCGACCTGGGTATGAAACGTGACCCAGGATCCGAACGAGAGCTCACTGACCTGGATGCCTGCTTTGCCTAAGTGGCGATACTTCATACGTTTTCCTGCCGTAAATCAGGCGCCTGGGAATGCGGCGACCCTGCCGGCATTCCCTTTATTGTCGTTGATTCTATTTAACTTTTCGAATTATTGGTTAACGGATCGGGGGAAAAGCGTATCGCGATTAGTACTATAAAATGCGACGATGTGGACGAGTGTCATTGAGCAACAATCTGCATCAAGTTGTTTTTCTTTTTAGAAAGTCACTGCAATTTGTTGATCTTGATCCAATAAAAAAACTTCTACAAAAAAACAAAATAGCTGCGCGAATTTCCAGCGGCAGGACGCGTTACCGATTCTTGTCGGCCGTTTTGTTTATCGGAAATTATTGCAGTTGTGTGCGTTGGCCTCGGTCCGGTGATGGTGCATAATTGTCATTGAACGAAGTCTACCGAAAACAAAAACGGCCAGCGTTCCAAACACGTCCCGGCTCCACTGGCCGACAAATATCACGAGACGACGCCCCGGGAAAGCCGTTTCGGCCAAACGAAGTCAAACAACGTG
>JBPCYD010000302.1:0-67979 GCA_051007895.1 Woeseiaceae bacterium | reverse complement strand
GCGAAAATGACCACACCTGCATATTGACCTCCACCATTGACAGTAATGCAATTCGTGCACGCACTTGGCAATGAGGCGGCAGGACTGAAAGATTCGGCGACATAATAGAAAATGTGATCTTTCCAGTTTTGCCAAAGCGTGAACATTTCCGGTCCCCAGCCGGGCACAACTGCAGGGTCACAGTTAGCGACCACCTGGCTGATTGGATTACTCGTCAACGCATTGCTGTCCCCCACAGTGTCCGCGAGCCGTCCCGACAGCAGGCCTCCCGCTACATCGTCGTACTGAGCATCAACACGGTAATCCGTCAGCGCCACAGGGGCCGGCCAGGGCAGGCGCAAATCGTTGGGTCCGCCTGGATTCGATAGTCCATAGGCAGCAACACATCTTGCCAGCATGTGCGTCAATGCAGCGATGCTCGTGTCAAAGTCATGACGCTGAAATACAAGGTCGGCCATTTCCAGGCGACTGATGGTAATGATGCGATCATTGAGGTCATCAAGGGTTCCAGCAGCCCTCACGAACTGTTCGAGCCCGGTGCCGCCAGTCAGTACTGCGTTGGATACGCCGCTACCCGAGTCGGACTCAAGAAATGATGGCAACATGAAATCGCCACTGCATTGCTGCCCCGGCAACGAAACGGCTTGCCGACTTTGCGTGTCGATGGCCGCACCTGGCGCGATGATGACTGCAACTGGCCTCTCGTCAGGCGTTTGCCCCTCGATCAACGCTCCGGTCTCGCTCTGGTATAACTCGAACTGCCCATTGGAATCGGGATTGATCATTGCGGCCGTAGCGCCGCCTGCACTCTTGTATGCGCCTGACACCGCATACCAAAGGCACTCGCCTGCTCCGTCTCTGGGTGGCGCCATGCCGAGCGTTTTCCAGGGCAGTCGGCCCAACATGCTTACCTCGGACGCGCCACAGTTAAGCGTGTGCGCCTCTCCGTCCAACGTACTGCCGCTTCCGTCAAGATCGGGGCAAGGCAGCTGGGTTGCCGCGTTGTTGTGCGTGTCAGGATACGACAGCGCGTAGCTTAACAACGCATCCTTGGCGTCAGCGAGCGCTTCCTGGGTGGCTGTAGATTGCGCAAAATTGGTCGAGTTTCGGTTGAGTTTTGTCACGAGAATTGCGGCGGCGCCGACAACAACGACCAGCATCATTAACAGCAGCGCGGCACCTGATTGCCCGCTGCGGCTTTCAATTGGCGCCATCATTGCTGGTCTTCGAATTGGAAACGTTTTCGCTGTTTGCTTCTTTTTCGACGTCTTGTCCGGTCGTAGTGGCCGGAACGTCCTCGCCCTGGTGCCGAATTATTGATATTGCGCCCGGCAGCTGACCGGTGCCAATATCACCGCGGGTTGTCCGCCGAAAGTCACCGTCTGTCCACCGGTACGGCAAGCCATTTGATGGGACGATGTATCCCGCGGCTCGAGTATTGGGTTCAGCAGGCGAAGCAGTCTCCGCTGAGCTCGCGTTCGGACCAATCGGTCCGGTGAGTTCCGTCGGAATCGCCTTGCGCAGGCGATCGAGCTCGCGGCGTTCTGCCGGACTCATAAATACGCGTCCGATATTCGTATACTCCGCTGCGTCCACAATCGGTCGCAATTCATCGGCTTGCAGGCCTGCGCTGGCACCCATTGCCACAACGAGTCCCACGAGCGGCAGCCTCATCGTCCCGACTCCGTTGCCGCAAAACTGATATCGGACGTTATGACGCTAAACATTTTCATGGAACAATTTGCTGCGATGTTCGTATCTGCCGAAAGTTTTCGTGCGGCTCCCGGCTGGCGTATCAGTTCGCACTGATCAACCTGCATTAGCCCCGGCGCTTCCTGCTCCAGTCGATCGAAAAAGCGCAGTAAATCCAACTCGTGTACCAGGCCCAACTCAAGTTCCAGCCGACTAAGATAGATTTGTATTTCGGCGTTGGGCGAAGCTGAAGCCACCGGCCGAATGACTTCGAGCTGCGGCTCCAGCGAGTACGCAACATTGGGCAAATCGAGACTTTTTGCAGCGGCGCGGATGGTTTCAATCCAGTCCAGTCGACGTTCGTGCCCGACAAACCCGAGCTCCTGCAGCTCACGATACCGCCGGTGATATCGATCCAGAAGTCGCCGGCGATAAACCAGCTCATCGTAGTCCTCCGAAATCGCCTCCCGATTCGCGGAGAATACCTCGTAGGCGCGGGCCTGGGACCCGTGGAACCAGGCGCTGGCGGCAAAGACAATGGCGGCAATCAACAGCGATACCCCGGGTACGAGAGTCCCCTTCCCGAGAAACCGCCAATCGAGTCTATTCGACTTCATCTTCGACCCTCAGGGAAAGACTCAAATTGAAATTTGCCAGCTGCTTGTCATCCTTACGACGAACCTCACCGGACAGGGCTGCGCCAGGCCGCGCATCGATCGGATACTCGGCTACCGCTACGTGTTCGAACGCCGTGCTCTGCTGCAGGCTGCGAGCCAATGCGTCGATTTTCTCGAATGCGTGTCGGAGGTTTCCGTCATACGGACGAATCTCACCACTCAAATTTGCGGTAACTGCCGCCGCCCGGGGAATATTGACCGGCATCGCCTTGCCACTCCTGTTACGCGCGCGACCGGCGTCGTCAGGATCCGTTGCCGACTCGAGTTCCCAGCTCAGCCGTTCAATGTGAATATCAGGTTGGTCAGCCATGACGAGGCCTACCTGGGACATGACCCACTCGATCGGCAATGAATTTCTTAGAATATAGTCTTCGGTATCGACAGCCAGTTTCATCTCATGTGAGTCGGCCCGCAGAGGTTGAAACTCGTCATTCTCGCGGCGATAAGTTTCCTCTATCTGCGCAATTTGTGAATTAATGGTCTGCGTCTGATTCCGGAAAACGAATGCGCCTGTCAGATAAGCGCCGGCAGCGACTGAAAATGCAACAGCGCCGGCCGTCGCGGCGGCAATAAGGAAGTTACGTGCCCGCAGATGCTTACTGTAGTCGACGCGCTCGCGCAGAACATACTCCAACCGCGGACGTTTGCGGATACACCGCGACAGGTACAGCGCCTCCATATTGCCTGGTTTCAATTCACCGCTGATTCGGAGCTTCCTGGCGGCTTCCCGAAAATCGATAATATGGGCTTCAAAATGGGTCTCGCTGTTGTCAAATGCACTGCTTACCGCGTGTTCGTCTGCAATGAAATAGACGTCCAACGGATCGTCGGCGCCGATCTGGCGTGATCGCTGCAGATATTTGCGGCTCTGAACGATTTCCGAGATCAGTGCTGCGCCAAAATCATCTCCTTCTTTGGAGAGGTTACGCGACAGCCGAGCGCTTATCGCCTGACCAGACTTGATGAACACCAGGCGTAGTCGCCCTCCCTGGTGCAGCGTGACCAGCATGGAATTCTCAGCGGGTTTGCGAAAATCCTTGAGCAGGTCAACGCTCAGCAGCGGAATCGAAGTAATACCAATGAGTGGAATTCGGTGTCTTGTAATCAGCTCGATCCAGGGATCGATCAGTTCGTGATTGGTGATCGCTGTGTATACGGCGTTAAAGTTGTCCGTTGCCCGACGCCGTTTACCAAGATATACACCTGCCCGATAGGGTGTCCGGGAAAAACGTTTTTTCATTCGCCGTTCGATAAGATTCCTGCGATCATTGCCGGATACGGCTGGCAGGGAATCGGTGCTGAACTCTTCTTCGATCACATCAACCACCATCAGCGTCCGGTCTTGCGACACGCTCTCCAGGTACGACGAAAATCGCTCGTAGCCCGCGTCCGAGCTGGGAAATCGTGTCTCCTCAAGCACGTTCTGACCAACAGCATTCCAAACGACCAGTGAATCCTGCGTTATATAAAAGAATCTGCGTACGGCCATTTCAGACTCCGATCCTGCTGATAGTCTCGTAAATCGGCCCAAGCACCGACAGCATGACCCAAGCCATTATTCCACCAAGGACGACGGTCATTGCGGGTTCGATCATGGCTTTCAGGCGATCGATCGACTCATTGACCTCCCGATCGTAGAAGTAACTGACATTGCTTAGGGCCGCATCGAGCCGGCCAGTCGACTCGCCCATGCTCACCATCCGAACGACAAGTGGCGGAAAGAGGCCGGTCGCCTCTATACCAGCACTTAATGATTTCCCGGCCTTGATCGATACTGAAATTTTCTCGAGCGCGTCTTTTACAACAGCGTTTCCGGCTATGTCCTCACTGATTCTCAACGCCGCCAGCACGTCAAGGCCGGCACTGTATAACAGCGCGAAATAGCTGGCGAACCGACTCAGTATGATTTTCGAAACAATCGGCCCCGTGTACCAGAATCTGAGTTTCCAGTTATCCACTCTGAATCGCATCGACTCATTCCGCTTGGCCAGGTGGGAAATCAGAAAGAAAACGATTGGTGGCAGCGGCACGACCCACCACCAGTTGCCAACCAGGAAGTTGGACAAACCAATCAGCGCACGTGTGTGCAGCGGCAACTCCTGCCCCATTTCGCGAATGAAATCGACCATCTGCGGGACAACATAAATCATCATGAAGAACAGCACTGACAAAACGACGGTGCCAACGAACGCCGGGTAAATGACGATCGACTTTGCCTGGGCATACAGTTCATCTTGCCACTTGAGTGCCTCTGTCAATTTTTTCATGACTTCGGCTAACTCGCCCGTTTCTTCACCGACCGCAATCAGATTGACAAACACTTCGTCGAACGTGTCGGGGTGATCTTCCATAGCTTGCGACAGTTTCTTGCCGCCTTCGACTGCGGCAAGAAGACTCGCCAGCACTTCCCGGAATTCCGGATTCGAAATGCTGTCACGTAAATCCGTTAGTGCCTCCAACATCGGCAGACCTGCCCGCGAGACCTGCTCCATATGGAAACAGAAACCGATCAAATCGCGTCGCGACACCTTGCCGCGTCGATTGAAGCGACGTGATGATTTGGCTTTGCAACGCAACAACTCAGAATCGGATTGCTTGAGCCGCGCTTCGAGTGCATCTTCATTCGGTGCATCGAGGTAGCCGTCAACAATATTGCCGTTGGTGTCGATCGCGCGATAGGCAAAGTTTGGCATTTTGACTAACCCACTCTCGTCGTCAAATCCACAACCCGAGATATCTCGGACAGGCTGGTTGACCCTGCAAGTACATGACGCACAGCGTCGTCTGCGAGGTCTCTGAAACCATTGGCTTCTGCAGCTTCCAGCATTTCCTGGCGGGTCGCTGCGCGGGCAATGAGCTCATCCATCTTCGCATCGATTTTGAGCACTTCGACCACGGCGACTCTTCCCTTGAAGCCCAGGAAATTGCAGGTATCGCAGCCGTTTTCCTTGTAGAGCAATAGTGGTTTCGAAGAATCGGCGCCCAACAATTTCATTTCAGTTGCATCAGGTGCATAGGCCTGCTTGCAATGGCGGCATAGTCTTCGCACCAGGCGTTGCGCGACAATGCCAATTATGTTGCCCGCCATGATCTGCGGTTTCACGCCTATATCGATAAGACGAGGCATAGCCCCCAGTGCGGAATTCGTATGTAGGGTCGAAAACACCTGGTGACCGGTCATCGCGGCACGGAATGCCATTTCGGCAGTTTCTTCGTCCCTTATTTCGCCAACCAGGATAATGTCAGGATCTTGTCGCATCATTGAACGAATACCATTCGCAAAATCCAGCTTCGCGGCTTCATTGAGTGACGTTTGACGAATCATTGCCATTGGATATTCGACCGGATCTTCGAGCGTCATGATGTTGACCGATTCATCGTTGCGATAATTCAGCATCGAGTACAACGTCGTTGTTTTACCGCTGCCCGTTGGCCCCGTTACCAGGATGATTCCCTCCGGTCTGGCCATCATCACCTGCGCTGTTGTCAGTGTGTCCTTGGCAAGATTCAGTTTCTCCAGTGGCAGGATTCCTTTCTGTCGATCGAGCACACGGAGCACGAAGTTCTCTCCATGCGTCGTTTGCTGACACGCAACTCGAAAATCAATTGGGCGACCGGCCAGTCGCAGTGATATTCGACCGTCCTGCGGCGCACGGGTCTCCGCAATATTCATCTTTGACATCACCTTGAGCCGCACAACCATCCCCGGCCAGTAACTGCGATGCAACGCCATGACCTGTCGCATAACGCCATCGATGCGATACCGCACACGCAGAAAGCCTGCCTCGGGTTCGAGATGAATATCAGATGCGTCCCGTTTTACGGCATCCGCCAGAATTGCATCCACCAGGCGGATAAGGGGGTGGCTGTATTCTTCGTGCTCAATGGCAAGGTTGAGCTTATCAACTTCACCTGTATCGATTTCATGCAGAATGCCCTGTATGGATAACTCAAACTGGTAAAACTGCTCAATCGCAGACTCTATTTCTGCTTCACCCGCAACCAGCGTTTCGAGTCCGATTTCATTGCCGATCAGGGCAGCTGTTTGATCGAGCGCGACAACGTTGTAGGTATCCGCCATTGCGAGCGTCAGGACCTTTTCATTCTTGTCGAAATTGATTGGCAGCAAATGGTATCGGCGCGCAATGTTCTTTGGGATCATCTGCAGCGCATCCGGATCGGGAACCACCGAAGACAGGTCGACGCTTTCGTGACCGAGAGACTCGCCCAACGTGTCGCGCAACATCGCCTCGCTGATCAGCCCCAGGCGAACCAGAATTCGACCCAGTGGTTCGTCACTGCGACTTTGCTCGGTCAGTGCTACCTGCAATTGATCATCGGTGATGAGGCCAGCGGCAATCAGCCGCTCGCCTAACGGCAAACTTGGTTCGGTGGTTTGCAACTTGCGGACTGTGACTGTGCTCATAGTCGTTCCCGCTGCAGCTGTTCGAATTGCTCGAGGTGCGCCAGGAGGGCGGAGCGGTCAAACGCAGAGTGCTCATTGGCCGAATTGAGCGCAATTTCGTAATAGGCCTGAGCGGCGGAAGACTGTCCCATTCGATCCAGGCTGACAGCAGTGTTATAGCTGTAATCAGCAATACCGGGCGCCAGTCGATGGGCAATCAGAAACGCGTGTTTCGCGTCGGGCCATTTTTCAAGCGCTACGTAATACGATCCCAACGCGTTGTGCAGATGATGCGAGTCCGGAAACCGCTGCAACAGGAGTTTAATCTCCGACTCGATTTCCCATTCAGGGTCGTCAGATCTTATTGCGAGAATCGCCGCGGCGGCTGCCGTATTCTGCGGTTCAATTGCCAGCAGTTTCTCGTAGGCTGCGAGAGCGAGCCCCGGCCGCCCAGTTTGCAGATAAACTGCCGCTATACCGGCAAGTGCGTCGCGATGATTAGGTTCGATCTTCAGTGCCGCAAAATACTGAGTCTCTGCCTCATCGAGGTCGTCCCTTCGATACGCTTCGTACGCGGTCACCACGGAGGCATAGGCTGCGTCTTTGACGAGGGTCTTCTCATTGCGGGTACTTGTCGGGACGCTGTCGCGCGCGGCATCTGCAGGTACAAGACTTGCGCCAGGAACCACACTCTTTTCGTTTGGCGTCGGTTGGAATGTTTGCTCCGGAATAGCTGGTTTGCTCACAGCGCCTTTGTCAATTTGTTCGAAGACACTGACGCCCGTCGTTGGCAATTGAAGTTCATTCGCATCACCGCCCTGCAAATAGTTCGGCGATTCAGTGCTCGCCGAATATACGGAGAAATTATCGTTCAAATCCATCACGGATAAATCGTTCAGAACCAGGTAAGCGCCGACGGAGGTAGCCAAGGCGATTACACATATGACCGGGCTGAATCGTCCGATTCTCACGATGATGTTGCTACGTATGGAGCGTACGCCACGCTCTGGCGCAGGCAACTCCATTGCAGCGTGCACGCCGGGGGTCGCATTTTCTTGGTTCGGCGCTGTAGCGTCGTCGCCAATGACGATATTGGTATCAGAGGCAACATCGTCATCGGGCTCGCCCGGGGCTTCGTAGCGACCGGTTTCTAGCAGGTCTAACTCCAGGGATTGTGCGGCATGGCGCTCTGAGGCCCCCGGTTTTTGCTGCACGCCAGTGTTAGGCAGCTTTTGGTCCGCGTCTTCCGCAGGAGCATCACTGTTTGCCTGGCGCAGAACATCGACTAAGGGGCTTTTCATGGGTAACCGGACCTGCCGATACTAATCGGATCTCGATCCGATAGTCGTTTGACCGATCGCAGGATAGTAATCACTGACGCCGTTTGCACCGTCGGGTGAGGCTCCCCCCGTAATAATGGAGGGTCGCAGAAAAATAACGAGTTCGGTCTTGACCAGTTCGTCGCTCGTATACGAGAACAGCCCGCCCAGTTTGGGAATTCTGGACAACCCGGGCACGCCGTCTCTACTTTTAACGATCTCGTTCTGCATGAGACCACCGAGAACGATGGTTCTACCGTTCAGGACCTGCAGCAGCGATTCGATTTCGCGAACCTGGATTTCCGGGATCAGATTGTCGAATTCTACATTGGCGAGGCGCGGTGCAGGATCGACAGCGAATCCGGTGATGCGACTAATCGTTGGCCGTATGTTCAGACTGACGTAGCCTTTTTCGCTTATTTGCGGCGTAACGCTCAGGACGAGACCGACGGGTACCGTATGAATTTCACTGGTGAACGTGCGGCGCTCCGGAATATCTGCCGTTGCGTCCCGAATGTCGAGTTCGATGGTAAAAAACACTTCTTCGTTAACGACTTTGAGCAACGCAGTCTGGTTGTTCAATGCCATGATCTTGGGACTGGAAAGAACTTTTGTATCACCAAATTGCTCCAATGCTCGAACAGCGCCGGTAACACCACTACCGTCGGGGTCTATGCTGTTGAACCCGAGACTTACAAAAGGCGAAGTACCGAGATTGCCGCCAAGCAAGTCCTGCTCGAACGAGATTCCGTTACTACCCAATCCCGCGTTATCCGACAGTCGTTGCCAATCTACACCGGCCTGGTATTTGTCGCTGAGTTCGACTTCAACGATTGTCATTTCGATCAATACCTGGCGTTGCACGTTGGTGGTGACCTTGTCCAGGTAAAGTTGAACCTGCGCATGGTCACTCTGCGTAGCCAAAACTGTTATCACTCCGGCCATGCTGTTAATGATTACGGGATTGAACTCGTCCGGAGAAACCGGCGCCGTACCGTTTTCGTCGCCGCGAATTATCGACGTCAGACTGGCTTCAACATTGGCCCAGAAGTCGTTACTCGATCGGCTCGTCACCGTAGTCTTGGACAGGTTTCCGTTGCCGTCCTGCGATCCCCCTGAGGCCTCCTCACCCACGGTCCCTCCCGTAGTCGCGATTTGGGTCGCAACACCAACCTCCCCGATAGCGTTGCGGCTGACATTCACGTAATCGACCAGGTAATTGTGCCAATACGGGAGATCTTCCTGAATGATCAGGTTGCTAGCGCTGAGTTCGAACCGAAGACCGGCTTGATCTGCAATTCGAGAAAGAATATTAGCCAGCGGTTGATCTACCGCGTTCAGGGTGATGGTTCGTTCGCTGTCAGCCTGAATATCAAGATCAAGCCTCGCGTCAGTTGCCAGTGAAAACAGGAGATCTGTGACCGGAACGTCTTTTACCACAACGGTGTAGGTTTCAACCGGAGGCAAGGGCACGGGTACAGGAGGCGCCGGCGGCTCATCGATAACTGGCTCAAGCGTGGATGCCGGTGGTGCTTCATCACTAACGTGCCCAATCGACTGGTCGACCGTGCCAACAGCTGCGCAGGCCGACACCAGGTACAAGCACATGATTACGGATAGACATCGCATGGCAGAATGGGACCCATCTCCAACCCCGATGTGATTGGCGATCCGGTCCGACTCGGTCTGAGAATGTCGATCGCGGTGCTGCCGCCGATTATGCGCCATCTTGGCCGGTCCTTTTTTTGCTCTACATTACGTTTACTTTGTCGCCTGAAATGCCGGAAACTTTAGTGGAACACGCTAAAGAACAAGGCGCTCAGGCCGCTAAAGAATAGACAGATACGCCTTCTGTGGACTACGTCACGGGGGCGTCAGCTGCTAAACAGTCGGTACGAGAATGGTTGAAAACGCCTCAACAGTGGTTATGGCTCCCGCCCAACAGCGTTCGCTGAGGCGATCGGTATACCTGGCGCTGGAGACGGCCCGGAGCGGCGACCGGTTGAGCAAGGCAATCGACTTGTTTCTCGTTGCACTGATAATAATAAGCATCGTCGCGGTCGTGCTGGAATCGATTCCAGAATTCGAACTACGCTACTTTGACTTTTTCTATTGGTTGGAAGTATTTACGGTTTCCGTTTTTACCGTGGAATACGTGCTGCGGGTCTGGTCGTCAGTTGAAATTCCAAAATATGCCAACGGACAGTTGGGCGGAATTCGCAATCGACTGCGGTTTATCTCAAGCCCGTACGCGTTGATCGACTTTCTTGCCATACTCCCTTTCTACCTGGTGATGTTCGGTATCTTTGGCGGCGTTGATATGCGCTTTCTTCGTGCGATACGGCTGCTGCGCATTCTGAAGCTCACACGATACTCGTCCGCTTTCGATATGCTGATGACGTGCTGCCGGGAGAATATGCGTTCCCTGGGAGCCGCGTTCTTCGTTCTGCTGACGGTAATGCTACTGGCAGCGTCCGGTATGTATTTCTTTGAGCGCGAATCACAGCCGGTCGCATTTGGCAGCATACCGGCAGCAATGTGGTGGGCTTTTGCGACCCTGACCACCGTCGGCTACGGAGACGTCACTCCCATTACGGTTGGCGGCAAGGTATTTGGCGCGCTAATAACCGTTGTCGGTATCGGTATGGTTGCATTGCCAACCGGTATCCTGGCCTCCGGCTATGCACAGGAAATTGAGCTGCGCTCCGATCGGTACAAGGCAAAAGCCGAGAAAGCACTTGATGACGGCATATTGACTGAAACGGAAAAAACGGATCTCGAGTCTTTTAGAAAGGACCTGGGCCTTGGCAAGCATGCGGCGAGTCAGATTCTTGACACACGTATGGTCAAGATGGCGCTAAGCCACGACCCGCCTGATCACGCGTGCCCGCACTGCGGCGGCGCGATAGAACGGGAATCACGCAGCAGAAGCTAGGTTTTCAACTGATGGCGACGGATCTTCTCAACCAGCGTAGTCCGTCCCAGGCCCAGCAATTCGGCTGCTTTCTGCACGACGCCATCTGACTGATCCAGAGCCAATTGAATCATGTTGCTCTCGATCTCCGCCAAATGTTGTTTGAGATCCAGCCCACCACTGGGAAACGCAGCACGTTCGGGCTTACTGTCGTTCGACAAGGCGTCGTTCGACAAGCTGTCGCTCAACATGACGGGCAGGTCGTCATCGCCACGCAGTGGTCGGGGTAAATCTCTGTACTTTATTTCACTATTCGGTCGTGTAACCGCGAGACGTTCAATGAGATTGGACAATTCCCGCACATTCCCGGGCCAGGCATATTCCCTGAGCGTATTCAGAACTTCATTTGCGAGCGATAGCCGCACACCGTGGGATGACCAGACGCGGGAGATCATTTCATCGATCAGTGGCTCCACGTCATCGGGGCGTTCCCGCAATGCCGATATTTCGATGGGGAATACGCTGAGCCGGTAAAACAAGTCTTCGCGAAACGATCCTTTCTCAATGTGTGCGGGTAAATCTCGGTGTGTCGCGGCGATGACGCGAATATCGACCGGAATTGACTTATTACCCCCTACCCGTTCAAGCACCTTTTCCTGCAAAACGCGAAGCAGTTTGACCTGCATGGCTGCCGGCATATCCCCAATTTCATCAAGAAACAGCGTACCGCCCTGTGCCAGTTCAAAGCGTCCCTTGCGGGCGGCTGCAGCACCGGTAAATGCGCCGCGCTCGTGACCAAATAGTTCGCTTTCCAGCAGGTGGTCCGGAATCGCACCACAATTAATTGCCACGAACGGACCCTCGCGACCCGACAGTTCATGGATGTAGCGCGCGACAACCTCCTTGCCGGTTCCAGATTCGCCCGTTATAAGGACAGTTGCCGTTGACGGCGCCACGCGCTCCGCCAGTCGGCGGATCATTTGCATGTCTTTGCTGTCGCCGATCAAGCGACAATTTAATGACTCAAGTGCGGGAATGTCGCGGTGGTGGCTATGTGACGCCCAAATCTCATCCAGCACCTCGCCAAGTTCGTCGAATTGAATCGGATAGCTCAAATTATAAAAGCGCGCCCAGGGGTATTCCTGATCAAGCATGCTGTTCGCCGTTAATGAGCACAATCGGCAGGTTGGGATCGAGCTTGCCAATATTGTCCAGAAGGCCTGACATGGCGGCGGGCGGCAGCTGCTCGTTAACAAAAATTGCGGCGAGCCGGTTGGTTCCCATGCGGTCCCGCCAGTTTCCTGGCGTCGCCGTGCAAACCTCCGGTGCATCCATAAACTCGATGAGTTCTTTCAGGCCGTCCGCTCTATCGTCAGACTGATCAATGACCATAATCAGTCGCTCGCTACCGGCCATCGACAGCTACCGCGCGGATTGCGTCTCGTTGATCGTTAGAATAATAATGTTCTTTTATGCCCATATTTGACTCAACGTATTCAGCTGTCACCATTTCGAGATTCGCGCGAACTGCATTAGCTCCCGTAATCCAGGCAGCGCTGCGGCTGTACCTGCGGCATTTGAGTTCCTATTATTCTTCTACTTTATTGTTTTTTTTGTTTTTTATGCTCGACCATCAGAATTAGCTGTTACCAATGCATTATTGCGAATCGCAGATACTCCTTGAAGTTTTGCTAATGATATCAACAATTTTTGACAATAATCCAGTAATTAAGTCAAATCTAGGCAATTAACGACAGATTCTAAACAATTTTTATCGATATTTTATATTTAGTCTTTATTGCCTATATTTAGTCATTTTTTGCTTGGGCTACGAATAAATTGCTGATATCCGCTCGCTGGCAGCTTAAAGAATAGAAATGTTCGGTCGACAAAGAAGTATGGAATCGTGCTGCCGGGCAGTCATGCGCGATCGCCACACAACCAGGCAGCATATCGCCTGACACGCCGGAGCATTCGATAGTGATATTTGCCGACAAGCCTTTGGAATCTGACACAGCCGCATACGATGACTCCGCAGAGACAATCGAAAACCGCAATGACGACAATCGCGATGGTGCCATTGACACACTGGTAAGCATCATTCGGGCTATGGGCGACCTGTCTTTTCCGATCGATGACGAAGAGGACACCATTCTGTTACAGGGTCTGTGCGAAAAGTTCGCTCGCCATGTCGAAAATGGAGCATCTGTCGCCTCCCATGGTATCGCGCAGGACGCTGGCGGGCTGCGGCAATGGGCAAACGTGCGTCGCTTCTACATCGATCGACGCGGCAACGAACAGGTGTTTGTAAACGACCGCATCAGCAACTATCGCGATATCGTGCAGGACCTGGTGGCGGGCTTGAAAAGTATGGGCCAAAGGGATCAGGACACGGAGACCGGTGTTCGCGAACACCTGGGAGCCGTCGAGGAGGCAGTAACATCCGGAAATATCGACGAAATTCGATCCGTGGTGTCAGATACGATTTACAACGTCGCGGACATCTTCGCGAAGCAGAAAACAGAGTACGAGAAGCAAATAAACGAGTTGAACGCTCGCATGTCCTGCCTACGAGAGGACCTGGTGCAAGCAAAGGAAGAAATGCAGCGTGACGCGTTGACCCAGGCATATAACCGGGGTGCATTTGACGGCGCTATTACCCGTGCACTCAATATGCATTTCATCCTCGATCAACCGGTAACTCTCATGCTGATCGACCTCGACGACTTCAAGGCGGTGAACGACAATCACGGCCATGCTGCCGGCGACGAAGTTCTACGCAAAGTAGGCGAATCCCTGGCCCGATCTTTCATTCGAAAAGGAGATTTTGTCGCACGCTACGGCGGTGATGAATTTGCGGTAATACTGTCGGACACGTCTGCGGCGCATGCCCAGCCACTGCTTGACAGGTTCATGCAGGCGGTCGCGTCGATACAGATTGAGAACATTAATCCGGAACGTACCATTAGCATCGGTTGTTCCGTCGGTTTTACCGAACTTCATGAAAAGGATACTGCCACCTCGGCCATCAATCGAGCCGACACCGCACTCTACGACGCGAAAAATGCCGGCCGGAATCAGTACAAATTCGCTGCTCCCGAGGAACCGCCCCGCTGACCCAAGGCCCCTATAGTCCGCTGATCCAGGGCAAAAACGCCTAAAGCATTGGCTCCAGCAGTCGATAACAAACTTAGGAATCGTGCCTAACGGCGGCCCGGCCACGGAATACAGCCGGAATTCGCTGGTGTCCGGAAATACGGAGGGAAGACTTTGGATCTGGCAACTTTAATCGGCCTCATTGGTGCATTTGGCATCGTGATCACCTCCATTTTCCTCGGAGGCTCGGCTGGCACATTCATCAACACTCCCTCTCTGCTCGTCGTGATTGGCGGAACGATTCTGGTCACGATGATGAAATTCAGTCTCGGCAAATTTCTCGGTGCCGCATCGATTGCGGCAAAAGCATTTCTCCATAAACCGACATCCCCCGAAGAACTGATTGAAACATCAGTGGAACTGGCCAAGACCGCACGTCAGGGCGGCCTGCTGGCACTCGAAGACGCAGAAGTTCCGGATGACTTTATGAAATCAGGTCTTGGCCTTTTGATCGACGGCCACCCGGCAGACGTAGTGCGGGCGATGCTTACAAAAGATTTGAATCTGACACTGCAGCGCCACATCGATGGGCAGGATATCTTCAAGGCAATTGGCGATGTGGGACCGGCTATGGGAATGATCGGTACGCTGATTGGACTGGTACAGATGCTCTCGAATATGGATGATCCCAAGCAGATCGGGCCCGCGATGGCGGTCGCTCTGCTAACCACGCTTTACGGCGCTATCCTGGCAAACATGATTGCTTTACCGATTGCGGACAAGCTTTCCGTACGCAGTCTCGAAGAAAATAAAAGCAAGTCGCTCATTATTGACGCATTGTTAAGTATCCAGGGTGGACAGAATCCACGCGTCATCCAGAGCATGCTGGAAACCTACTTGCCAAGTTCCCAGCGACAAAAGGAAGAGGACAGTGGCTAGGATAGCCGCCGACCTCAACGGCGATGTCTGACGCACCACCGGAGAAGAAAGAAAGCGCCGGCGTTCCGGCCTGGGTCATGACGTTTGCCGATCTGATGACATTACTCATGTGCTTTTTCGTGCTGCTATTAGCCTTCTCCGAGATGGATGCTGCAAAATTCAAGGAACTGTCCGGTTCCATGAAAGACGCCTTTGGTGTGCAAACCGAAGTGGAAGTTCGCACTATTCCAAAAGGCACCAGCGTCGTTGCCCGGGAGTTTAGTCCGGGCAAGCCCGAGCCAACCGCATTAAACGAAGTTCGCCAGTTCACGTTGGACTCCAACCAAAACACGCTCGATGCACTCGAGCGGCAGAAAAAAGACAAGGAAGATACCGAGGGACACGCCAAACGCATACGAGCGGCGCTAAAAGACGAAATCGAAAACGGTGACGTCGCAGTTCAGACCGATGGCGCCAAAGTGATTATTCACGTCCTGGAGAACGCGTCATTTGACTCGGGACTTGCAGATATAAGGGGCCAGTTTCTACCGGTACTCGACAAGATCGCCGGCCTGATTGATAACAACAGTGGCATGGTCACCGTGTCCGGGCACACGGACAATGTCCCGATCTCGAACACGCGTTTTCGCTCAAATTGGGAGCTCTCAACCGCGCGCGCGGTTTCAGTAGCGCACCAGCTGTTGGAAAAAGCAGATATAGATCCCGATCGGTTTATCGTATCGGGCCACGCAGACACGCGGCCGCGTGCGGACAACGATAGCAATGAAAATCGTGCCAAGAACCGGCGTGTCGACATCAGTATCGTAAGGGGAAATGAATTGGATATACAACAAAGCATCAGCGTAGAGGAACCGCCAATCGTCGCAAGCGAGACGGAGGAGCAGGCATTATGAAAAATGGTGATGAAAACCGGCGATCGTTTCGCATCGTGGAGTCCGTATTCCTAAATTACGAAACAATTAGTGACCTCGACTTCCACCAGGGAATTGAGCACTGGAAAATGGCCCAGGGTACCGGCGTCGGCGTCAGATCTCGTCTGATGGATATTGAATCTCGCTTTGACCAGAAGATCTTTGTCCTGAAATCCGAATCCCTGGCGCTCGCGGAGTGCATGATGTTACTCAATGAAAAAATTTCTTTGCTAATGGAGGAACTGCCGGGACTCAAAGCGAACAAAGTTGCGTTAGCGAAGCAACCGCCGCAGATCTGCGAGCTGGGTGCTGACGGCATGTTGTTTGCATCTGCGAAGAACTATCCGGCCGATACAAAACTGGCGCTCCGTTTCTTGCTCGCATCGGACAACCGCTATGTCGAGACATTCTGCCGTGTAGTGAGAAGTGACGACCCGCCGGGTGACGACGAATCGTTGCCCTACGGAATCGCGGTAGAATTTTTGGGCATGAAACAGGAACAGAAAGACATTCTAATTCAGCATCTTTTTGACCGGGAGTCTGAAACACTACGCATGCGTCGCCTCAAACTGGACGCCGACCTTTTGGCACAGCAGTCTGACTAGAACCTGTTCCTTAATGTTGATTTGACGTAAGCGCTCATGCAAGTGACTGCTGGATAGTTGCCAGTTTTTTCTGATAGCTGCCTGCTATCTCCGTCGCGTCATTCTCGGCGAGGCGCAATTTCTTCCATACGGGATCCTGCATGGATTCCGGCCACATCGAATCGTCGGTCGACAACAGGCAGGTTGCCGCGTAAACGACGTCCACAGGCGCCGGCTGCAATTGTGTACGTTCGTCACGGAATTCGCTGGGATCCAGCGACTGGACAACAGGGGATGGAAATCCCCATGCTTCGACGATCGAGTGTCCTATCTGTGCATGCCATTGATTCTGAACTTCGCGCAATGACTTTTTGTCGCCCAAAAACTCCGGATAGTCTTTCGCCCGAGTTAGAATATAGAGCTTTCCTATCTGGTGTAACAGGCCACACATGAAGGCAGTCTCTTCATCGACCCGACTCGATTTTTCCGCGATGGCGTAAGACAAAGCGGCCAGGCGCATGCTGCGACTCCATATTAGCCTCACATCGGCTACGATTGATTTGTGCTTTTCCGCCAGCATCAGTTGCTTTACCGCCAACGACAGTGCCGTATTTCGGACAAGCTGCAGGCCCAGTCTTGACATCGCCACCTCAAGTGACGTGACGGCCTCACCGGAACGATTGTGATACGAGGAGTTCGCAAAAATAAACAGCTTCGACACCAGGACTGCATCGACGCTGACGATTTTGCTGACCTGTGCTATATCGCATTCCTCGTCTTCCAATAAATCACGAATCTTGATAACCACGGCTGGAAATGACGGCAGATTGACCTTGTTTGACGCCAGATCACGGCCAAGCTGTTTCACAAACTCGAATTCCGGACGTTCTATGTCGGCGACCTGCATGTTTAGTTCAACCGGGCCGCCGTGCCGGAATTTCCATGCACGCGCATGACGAGACGGGCTTCAATGTCACTCAGCCCACAGGTACGGGTCAAATCGTCTACTGTTGCACCGTGTTTCGCCATCCGCACCGCATTCTCGTGAGGAATACTTCGCGGGCTCGCTGACTTGACCTTGTTATCACGAGACAAATTGCCGAGGCCTTCCTCGAATTTCGTGAAACGTTTTTCAACCGCCTGGAGAAATTCATCGCCTTCGGGCTGTGACGACATGGCAACCCCGGTTGGGCTGGACCAGAACGACTTCTGGTTTTTTAACATGTTCTGGAAACGCAGAATGGCAACTGCGGCTGCACCGGCCAAAACGCCATTGCAAATCATCAGCAAATACAAGGAATAGCTTTCTACAATAGTCATCATATGGTCTCATCGTTGGTTTTCATTAATTATCCGCTGCCGGAATTTCTTCAGATATATTCATCAATTGTGGGTTTATCGTCTGGATCACCGTCGTCTTTTTCATCCTGCGAATCCTGCCGCGGCGGATCTTTGCGGCGCTTCCTCGATCGGCTGTCGCGTTTCGACGGCTGTGTGGGTTTCACCGGGTAAGCCGGATTGATTATCTTTACGCCTGAAATACTGTCTGACATGTCGAAATACTCCGCTTTAGCTAACTACCATCGCGCGGAGTCGCAAAGCCGCCTGACTGTGAATTTGACAAACACGAGACTCGCTGACACCCAACACTTCACCGATTTCCTTAAGGTTTAGTTCGCGTTCATAGTAAAGGGACAGCACCAGCTGCTCTCGCTCAGGCAGACGCAATATTGCGTCACTGATCTCTGAACGTTGCTGTTCCAGTCTTAGTTCCTGCTCCGGCGTCGCCGTGTTCGCACTCGGGACCTCATGAGCATGGCCTGTCTCGTCCATCGATTCATCCAGGCTGAATAGTCGGCAGCCTGCGGTATCGCGCAAAACTTCGAAATAGTCGTCAAGCGATATGCCGAGCCCAGCTGCGATTTCCTGTGGCTCGGCCGAGCGACCGGTATCTGCCTCAATCGTGCGTACCATTTCCGAAACTTCCCGCTGTTTCCGGTAAACGGAACGCGGCGTCCAGTCCTGCTTTCGAACTTCGTCAAGCATGGACCCGCGGATGCGTATGCCAGCGTACGTGTCAAAACTCGCACCCTTGGTCGCATCGAAATTTCCTGCTGCTTCAAGAAGACCGATCATTCCGGCCTGCATCAGGTCGTCAAGTTCAACGCTGTCCGGTAAACGTGCGGACAGGTGATGTGCGATGCGTTTCACCAGCGTAATATTCGCCGTAATCAAATCGTCCTGGGATTCGTAGGACGTCGGCGCTACGTTACTGTAGGCGTTCATGCGATCCTCCATTTGCATGCGTACCCGACTCCAGCAGGCGCTCGAGGAAGAACTGCAGCCCTCCTGATGCACTCTGTGGAGCGGGAAGTAAATCAAGCTGCCTGGCGATATCCGTTAGCGCGACAGCAGCCGGGCATTTCGGATATGCGTCTACAACGGCTCTCTGTTCCTGTACAGAACGCCGCAGGTAGGTGTCGGTTGGAACATTGCCGAGATGGCGCAAGACAACGTCGAGATAGAGGTCCGTAACGCGGCTGATTTTGCTGAACAGCTGCTGCCCGGCACGCCGGTTCGGCGTTTGGTTGGTGACAATATGGAAATGCGAAATACCGTGATTGCGACTGAACACTTTGATTAGCGCATAGGCGTCGGTGATTGAAGAGGGTTCATCGCAAACGACAATGACAGCCTCCTGTGCCGCTTGAAGATATCTGGCAACGTTGTCGGAAATTCCGGAGGCGGTGTCGACAACCAGCGTGTCAGGCTGATCAGTCAGGTCCGAAAACGCATTGATAATTGTCGCATGTGCGGTCTGCAGCAAGTTCGTCATTGCGAAATTGCCTGACGAAGCTGGCACCACACGAATCCCGTGTGGTCCCTCGACAATCGTGCTTGCAAGATCGACATCACCACTGACAACGTGCGACAGGTTAAAGCGTGGCTGGAGTCCGAGCAGAACGTCGACGTTGGCCAGGCTCATGTCTGCATCGAGCAGCATCACATTTTTTGCCTGCTGCGCCAGCGCAATGGCAATGTTGGTAGCAACGTTCGTTTTGCCAACACCGCCCTTTCCGCTGGAAACAGCGATGACCTTGACTGGCTGTCGTTCCTGATAGCGCACAATTCCAGCTGCTTGTGAATTCTTATACATTTGCGGCACTTACCTCCGTGTATTTCTCTGCCATAAGTCTTTCGTTGACCTGCGGTTCGCTGGCCTGAATACATTCGACTGCCTGGTTGACGAGCCACAGTCGCTTCTTCTCCGCGGGATGCAGGTCGTCTGGCACACGCTGGCCGTCCGACAGATAGGCGATAGGGAGGTTGTGACGAATGATTGTGCTGATCACGCAACCCAGCTGACCAGCTTCATCGACCTTGGTGACGATTGCGCCAGCCAGCGGTACTTTGTTGAATCGACGCAGGGTTTCGTCCAGACCAGCCTCTTGGCTCGCCGCGGACAGCGTGAGATAAAAATTGACGCGCTCACTGTTGCTGCCAAAAGCAGCAAGGCGGGCAGAAAGATTTCTATCCCTCTGACTCATACCCTCGGTGTCAATCAGAACCAGTTTCTTTGAACTCAATCGTGACAGAAGAGCGGTCACCTCATCGTTTGTACTTGCCGCATGCACCGGGACACCGATGATATTGGCGAACGCAGTCAGGTGTTCCTTGGCGCCAATTCGATACGCATCCGCGCAGATCAACGCAATGTCGTCGGTACCGAAGTTCATCGCATATTGCGCGGCAATTTTCGCGATCGTCGTTGTTTTGCCAACCCCGGTCGGTCCGATCAGGGCTGCAATCCCACCTGTCTGCAACAGTTTGTCGTCTGCGACAGGAATGGTTTGCGTAAGCGTCAACAATGGCTCGCGCCAGAGAGACTTGTCGTTTTCAATCGGTCCGGTTCGATTGGCGATTATGTTTGCGATATCGGGCGCAATACCGATCTTCGACAGATTGCGAAGCAGTTGCGCTTGCAAAGGATTTCTACGCGTCTTGTCTTTCCACACCAGCCCTGAAAGCTGCGTCTCCAGAAGGCCGCGCAATGACGATATTTCGGAACGCATTTCCGACAACGCCGGTTCCTCTGTGCTGGAAGCCGGTGTCTCGCGCAAGGTCGCGGTCGCCGACCGGCTACCGTCAACGTCTGTAAAATCAGAAGAGAGGACTTCAATTTCGGCAACGTCCGATACAGCGTCTTCGAGCGGAATTGTCGGGATGTCTGCGGCAACCGGAACTTCATCGCCCACTGCGGGTTGTGGGCCCAAGGCCTGCTGCACGAGCGCTTCGTCATAGTCGACCGCGGTGATGACTTCAATTCCACCCTCGATCTGCCGGTTAGACAAGATGACTGCGTCTGGCCCCTGCTCCTCGCGAACCCGCCGCAGCACGTTGCGCATATCTGAATCCATGAATCTCTTGATCTTCACTTTCTTCCTTCTCCTTCAGTAAGACTGACGAACTAACTCACGGCGCCAATCATCTGGATTCGTTTGTCATCCGGTACTTCGTTGTAAGCAAGGACATACAGGTTGCGTATGCCGCGCATCATCCTGGACATCCAGGGACGCAGATTCGGTGCAACCAGTAGTACGCTTGGTTCACCCGCAATTTCCTGTTGCTGCGCATGCTCTGAAAGGCTGTCGTGGAGTCGGCCAACCAGGCCAGGTTCAAGACCGTTGATTTCTCCATCCACGCTCGAATCGTTCAGGATTCGCTCCAGCTCAGGTTCGAGTGTCATAACAGGCAACTCCGAGCGCATGCCGGCCACTGACTGGACGATCGAACGACCCAGGGCCACCCTGACCGCGGCAGACAGCGCATCCGGATCCTGGGTTCTCGCACCCTGCTCCGAAAGCGTCTCGGCAATTCTTCGAATATTGCGAATGTTGATCTGTTCTTCCAGCAGGTTTTGCAGTACGCGACAGATCACGCTGATGGGTAATGTCTTCGGCGTCAGCTCTTCGACCAGTTTGGGCGCAGAAACGGCAAGCCGATCGAGCAGCTGCTGCGTTTCCTCATGACCAAGCAGTTCGTGTGCGTGAGTCTTCAGAATCTGGCTCAGGTGAGTCGCAACAACTGTTGCCGGATCTACGACGGCATAACCCAGCATTTGTGCTTCTTCGCGACGACCAGCCTCTATCCAGAACGCTTCGAGTCCGAACGCAGGGTCTTTGCTATCAATCCCGTCGATCTTGCCGAACACCTGTCCCGGATTGATTGCCAGTTCGCGATCGATATGTATTTCACTCTCGCCGACCGGCACGCCCATTAGCGAAATACGATAAGCGTTGGGTTGTAGTTCAAGATTGTCGCGGATGTGGACCGGTTCGATGAGAAAACCGAGTTCCTCAGTCAATTTCTTCCGGACACCTTTGATTCGACTGACCAATGGGCCATCACGCTCTTTATCGACCAACGGAATCAGTCGATAACCGACTTCCAGGCCGATCAGGTCAATCGGATCTACATTGTGCCAACCGAGATTTGGCGCCGTCGCATCAGGCATTTGCGTTTCTGCGGCATCCGGTGGCGGCGCCGACTTATTCCTGGACATACGGTAGGCACCCAGGCCACACAGTACAGCCAGCGAAATGAAGGCAAAATTGGGCATACCCGGGATAAGCCCGAGTACAGTCATCACGGCGGCCGTAACGATTAGTGTGCGTCTGTCGCTGAAAACCTGGGCAAAGATTTGCTTACCCATATCCTGTGACTGGGACACTCGAGTCACGATGATCGCAACGGCCGTCGATAGCAATAGTGACGGAATTTGTGCTACGAGACCGTCGCCAATTGTTAGCAATGTATAGTTATGCACGGCGGCAGACATTGTCAGATCGTGTTGCGCCGTTCCAATGATCAGGCCACCGACAATGTTAATAAACAGAATTAAAATGCCTGCGATGGCATCCCCGCGCACGAATTTACTCGCGCCATCCATCGAACCGTAGAAGTCGGCTTCCTCTGCAATTTCAGCGCGGCGTTGTTTTGCAGCTTCCTGGTCGATAATGCCGGCATTGAGATCTGCATCAATCGCCATTTGTTTGCCGGGCATTGCATCAAGAGTGAACCTCGCAGTCACCTCGGAAACACGTCCAGCGCCTTTCGTTACGACGACGAAATTGATGATCACCAGGATACTGAAGATGACCAGACCAACAGCGTAGTTGCCGCCAACAACGAATTCACCAAACGCTTCAATCACGCGACCAGCAGCCGATGTTCCTGTATGGCCTTCGAGCAGCACTACTCGGGTTGATGCGATATTCAAGCCGAGCCGAAGCAGCGTCACCACGAGCAGAATGGTCGGAAAGACGCCGAAATCCAGTGGCTTGCCGACATAAACCGTCGTCAGCAGAATTGCAACTGCCAAGGCAATGTTAAAGGTAAACAGGACGTCGAGCGCGAACGGCGGCAATGGCACGATCACCATGGCAAGTAGCATGATCAGCAATATCGGAACGCCAAGTCCCTTGAGGATTTCGACAAAAATGCTTGTGTTATTTGTATTCGCCATGGTCAATCTTCAATCTCATCCGTTAGAAAAGGTCTTCATCAATCTCGGGTTCGGGTTTTTGTGGCATTTGCTGCCCAAGCTTGAGTCCATCGCGCAAGCGGAAGATGTAGGCCAGTACCTGGGCAACAGCCGTGTACAGGCCTGCTGGAATGTCTTGCCCGACATTGGTACTGCGATATAAGGCTCGCGCTAATGGTGGAGCAGAAAACAGGGGTACCTTGTTTTCCTCGGCAATTTCCCTGATTCGTGCGGCAATCAGGTTCTTGCCCTTGGCAATGACTCTCGGCGCGCCCATACGACTGTCATCATATTTAAGCGCAACAGCGAAATGGGTTGGGTTGGTAATGACAACGTCAGCTGTCGGTACGTCTTCCATCATCCTCCGCGTTGCCGCCTGTTGCTGCATCGCGCGAATCTTGGACTTAACTTCCGGGCGACCTTCGGTTTCCTTGAATTCGTCTTTTATCTCGGTCCGCGTCATACGTAATTTTTTCTGGTACTTCCAAAGCTGAAACGGCACATCAATGGCAGCAATCAGGAGCAACCCGGTGCTGACGATCAGCAACGAGATGGCACAAATTCGAATGGCGTGTGGAACGGCCGACTTCAGCGGTTCCATGCCCAATGACAAAAGGTCGTTAAGTGACCACCAAAGCCACAAAATAGCGATGGTGATGACCACAGCGAATTTCCCGAGCGCTTTTAGAAGTTCCATCAGGCTGTTCGCGCTGAAAACGCGCTTGATGCCACTGATGGGATTGATTCTCTGGCCCTTGAAAGCCGCTGCCTTCATGCTGAATGACCAGCCGCCGATCAGTACTGCACTGGCGAAGACCGCAATGATGAGTACCAGGAATAGCGGCGCCAGGCCTGCAATGACGCTGCCCAGCGCTAACCCCAAGGATTCCGCCATAAAGCCGGGATCAAACAGATCACGCCTGTCGAATATAAATGATCGCGCAAACGGCTGGCCGATATTGTCAGTAAGCGGCGTGGCCATGAATATAAGGGCCGCAGCGCCCGACAGCATTACACCGGTCATCGTCAACTCACGCGACCGCGGAACGTCACCTTTCTTGCGAGCATCCGCCTTACGTTTCGGCGTCGGTTGCTCAGTGCGATCCTGTTGTTGCTGCTCTTCTGCCATTGCGCTGCTCTTCAGGGCCTAATCAATGTCGGCAACATCGTGAATGCGTCGCCCAACAATTGGGATACGTTTTCCGTCAGGCTTCCCAGACTCAGAAAAATGACCACGAAACCCAACAACATAGCGACGGGAAAGCCCACTGCGAACAAATTCAGGGTCGGTGCCGCTCGGCTCGTCACACCGAAGGAGAGGTTGACAACCAGCAACGCCGTTACTGCCGGAAGTGCGATCTTGACTGCCACGATGAATACCTGGGACGACCATTCCAGAAGGTTCAGAATCGCACCCTGACCCAGGCCACCGTTCACTATTGGCAGGATCCGGAAACTGTCGGACAAAAAGCGGATCATTGCCAGATGCCCATCCAGGGAAAGAAAGATGAGCATCCCAAGCATCAAGAAAAGTTGACCCAGGACAGGAATATTGACGCCGCGTTCGCGATCCAGAAATACTGCGAAGCCCAGTCCCATGCTCATCGCTATGATCTGGCCGCCCAGTGCTATGGCGTCGAACACCAACTGCACAGCAAAGCCCATCGCGATGCCAACGACTATTTCCTGGAATATCAATACCAGTCCGGCAATGCTTAAGAACTCGGTCGTCGTCTGATACGGCAGAATCGGTGAGATAACCAGGGTCAGTACCAGCGCCAGGATGAGCCGCACCGGCATCGGCACAAAGGATCCACCGATCACTGGCATTACCATGACGAATGCGCCGATGCGCACGAATGGCCAAAGATAAATCGCGATGTGCTCCGTCAGAGCTGCGATCGATACCTCCAGATTCATTTTCCTGTCTCACTAACATGGTTAATCCTGCCTTTTCCGAAACCAATCATGGAACCAGCATTGGTATCTGCTCAAAAATCTGCTGCGTATAATTAACGATTACGCTCAGCATCCATGGTCCGGCGAGAATCAACGCGCCAACCAGGACAAGTAACTTGGGGATAAAACTCATAGTCATCTCATTGATCTGGGTCGCCGCCTGAAAAATTCCGACTAACAGACCAACTGCCAGTGCCGACAACAACAAAGGTGCAGCGATTAACATCGTTGTCCAAAGTGCCTGCTGTCCGATTGTGGTCACTGCTTCAGGTGTCATTTGTGAATCCTTTACGTATAGAAACTGGCTGCAAGCGAACCAAGCAGCATCGCCCAGCCGTCTACGAGAACAAACAACATGATCTTGAATGGCAGCGATATCAGCATTGGCGATAACATCATCATGCCCATGGACATCAATACGCTGGACACGACCAGGTCGATAACCAGGAAAGGAATAAAGATAAGAAACCCGATCTGAAACGCAGTCTTGAGCTCACTCACCATGAAACTGGGAATAACGATCGAAGTTGGCACAGCAGCCGCCGACTCAAAGTCACCATAGCCGGCAATGCCGGCAAACAGGGCCACATCGCTGTCCCGTGTCTGGTTTAGCATGAACTCACGGAGTGGTTGTATACCTTGGGTAAAGGCCACCTCGGCCGTAATACTTCCCTCCATGTACGGATTTACGGAATCTGCCCAGACGGAATCGATGACCGGCGTCATTACAAAGAAAGTCAGAAAAAGTGCAACGCCAAGCAGTACCTGGTTGGGCGGTGTTTGTGCGGTACCGAGAGCCTGCCGAAGAATAGATAGAACAATGATGATGCGCATGAACGCACTGGTCGACAACACTGCCGCCGGCAACAACGTCAGCAGGGTCATCATGACCAAAATCTGCAGGCTCAACGAAAACGACTGCGCCTCAGGCGCCGCTGTTTGCAGTTGTGGCACTTCGACCTGCCCGTTTGTCACCAGCGGAAACGCAATCAGCAGGATCGCAGGACCCATTCGCAGCAGAGTCTTCACTTCGATTCATCTCCCATCAGCGATTTCAGGCGATTCGAAAAACTGGCCCGTTGTTCAGGCACAATCGCTACAGGATCCTCGAAAACGTGCAGAGTCTGCACATTGGTAGTGGTCATGCCGATTAGCAATTGTTTGTTGGCTACTTCGACAACGGCTATACGCTCTTTTGGCCCGATTGCCTGTGTAGCGACGATGTTGATGACGCCGCCGGTACCGGTTTTCAGTCCTTGTGTTTTCGCGTAGATAACGCCGAGAACAATTATTGCCACGACGACTACGATTAGTCCGCCACCCACATTGACCAATTCTGACGAGCCTATCGGCAACGCAGGGGCAACCTCATCAACTGCTGCGAGCAGCACATTCGGCGTGAACAGCGCGCTGGCAATCACAATTGTTGTCAAAAGTTGTGAGATGGTGAATACCGGTTTCATTGACGGCATATTCCTGCAGAATCAGTTAAGCGTTTCGATTCGTTCGACAGGGCTGACAACATCCGTCAGCCGTACGCCGAACTTCTCGTCGACGACCACTATTTCGCCATGAGCGATCAGTATTCCGTTGACCAGAAGGTCCATCGGCTCAGTCGCCTCTTTGTCCAGTGCAATGACAGAGCCCTCAACCAGTTTCACCAGGTCACGAATAGAAATTTCGGTCGAGCCAACGCGCAGCGATATATTGACAGGGACGTCGAGGACCAGGTCCAGATTGACGTCCGCGCCTCCTGCTGCTGTCGGTGCCGGATTGTTCTGCAATTCGTCGGGTGAGTACTGGCTCGCTTCCTGCGCCGCAGGTTCGCCTGCCTCGGAGCTGCTCTCTTCATTGGAATCGTTCGGTGTTTCACTAGCCATGTCAGGTTCTCATCTCTGTTAATTCTGCTTGTAGTGGATCGACCCATTCGATCGCTTCAACTGCATTTTGACCGCGATGCACGCCGAGGCGGCCGTCAATAAGCTGTACGTTTTTCGCCATCAATGTGGCCCTTTGCGGCGGCTCAATGTCGATAACATCGCCTGGCGCGAGCTCGACCAATTGGCCAAGCGTCATTTCCGGCAAGAAGACATTCGATGTGATATTTACTCTGGATTCGACGACGCGGCGTTCGATCGCTTTCGCCCAGCGAGCGTCGTCAACAGGATCGCGATCGCCTTTTTGCCCATCGAAAATCGGCAATAACGGTTGCAGCATTTCGGTCGGGAACATCACGTGAAACTGGCATTGGCGATCAGACAAAGAGATCTCGAACTCAGTGCAAATTACGAGATCAGATTCTGTGACTATATCGATGAGATCGATACTGACTTCAGTCGCAACGCGTTCTACGACTATTTCCTGCAGCGGTGCCCAGCTATCGCGAATAGCGCTTAGAACGATTGAGGCGAACAGATTTGACACGCTGAGTTCGCCGGTCGTAAACGAGTCGGCCGGGTATATGTCTGAGTCCGCACCATCCCCACCAAAGAACGTATCGACCAACAGGCGCACCATCGAGGACTCGAGTGTGATCAGGCCATGGCCCTGCAACGGGGAAGCTTCGAATACAATGCCAGCCACCAATTCCGGCAGGCCCTCACAGACCCGTCCGTAACTATTGACGATAAGGTCGGACGCATTGACGGCGACATCATTCTGCAACAGCTGCTCGACGTCACGTGCGATGCGTTCTGCCGTTTGTTGATTGAGTAGCTTCAGGCGTGGATAGCCGTTCTTGATGATGTGCGCGCGAGCCGGAATGCGAAACGGCGTTACCGAAGCGTATGCGGGCCCATTGGAAGACTGTACTTCAATTTCCCCAGACTCGACGCCTTCGACCAGGGCATCTTTCTCCTCGTCTGTAAGTATCTTGTCATTGGGGTCGCTTGCCTCACCTGTCGGGGATTTGCCTTCCTCAGGTGCGGGGGTTTCGCTTTCCTCACCCGCGGGGGTTTCGCTTTCCTCAGCCGCGGGGGTTTCGTTTTCCTCACCCGGTGGCGTTTCGTTTTCTTCAGTCATTGGAATTACTGAACAACCAGGGCTGTGAAATAGACTTCATCGACACCTGGCTCTCCGATTCGGTCGGTCATGACGCTCTGGATTTCGGTCAAAGCGTTCGCAAGCATCTCTTCTTTCCCCTCGCGAGTAGAGACCTTCTCGTACATGGAGGTGCCGAACATGAGAATCAGCGAATTGCGAATTACTGGCGTATGTTCGCGAACCGCGTTGATGACTTCCTGGTCGCGCGACATAACTTCCATGGTGATTTGCATGAAATGGGTGTCGCCCTGCGCGTCTTTGACGTTGACGACCAATGGCGGATGAAGACTCTGATAGATCGGTGGTCCACTGGGTTCTTCCGCGGCATCTTCTGTCGCTTCCTCCGCCACTTCTTCAGGCGGGGAGATGAGGTTTTTCACGGTAGGGCCTGCGAAAATGCCAACTGCCATCAGGGCGACGCCCACGACGCCAAATATCGCCATTTTCATGATGCCGCCGCTCTTCTTCTCGGGGGCGTCCTCTACGTTTTCTTCGTCAGCCATTATTAGCTCCACTCTGTGCCTGCTAGTGAATATGCAAGCCTCGTGCCAATAATAGTAAGAAGTAGAATTTTGTTATTTTATAGTGACTTATGGATAACTCTTGATTTCAATTCGTGGTACCGTCAGAAAAATGGCGCTCCCTGGCCTGCTGTGTGGCTCGACGAAATGACGGATTTATGGCGCTCGGATCGATTACGCGAAGGTATCCAGGAGCGCCGATGTTGACGATCGACGCAAAGGCGTCGAATCGGTCGCTACGGTGTCGTCCTGATCGAAGTCGTCGCCGTCGTTGGCTGCAGACTCCTGTGCCTGGCTGTCTTTCTCGACGTCGGCACTGTCGCCATCAGAGACCGTCGCGCCTCCCAAAGACAGGCCATTCTCACCGAGCATTTCGCGCAAGCGCGGCATTGCGATCTCAAGCGCGTCGCGTGTTTGCGCGTGCTGTGCTGTAAAGGTCAACTGCGCGGCGTCGTCCTGCACCGAAACCTGGACGCGGATCGGTCCAAGCTCAGCAGGATTAAGGCGAATTTCTGCGTTCTGGATGTTGCGCGTCGTCATCCACAGCACGCGATCCTGCAGCGCATTGCCCCAATTCTCATCAAATACCGGAACGTCAATAGCGGTGGTCAGTACGGCCGGCGCCTTCGGCACGATTGACCCGAGTTGCTGATTCTGTGGCGCCTGGATCGCTGCCGCAGTGTTTACGGCCGAGACCGGTGCAGATACGGGCTTCTGGACGACGTCCACTGTTTCTACAATTCCGTTCGAAAGTGGCAACGGCGCAGTTGCCACGTCAGGGGCCGTGCGGTTTTGCAATCGCGATGCCGGATCCTCTGGAACCGATACCGCTGGTCGCAGTGTCGCCAACTTTTCCTGAGCCTTCGCTAGATCGATCTCATTATCCTGAACTACCGACGGTAGCTCAGTTGATTGAATGACGACTCGGTCTGCAGCGAATGCTTGTCGAACGAACGGATCCGCCTCTGATCGTAGATGATGTATTCCAACAGATCGTTCACTATCGGCAGCACGATTGCTTGCTACCTCAGCGATACGTGCCGGTTTTACCTCGTCGAGTTCAGCAAGTGACGGTTTTAGTATCTCGCTGGACAATGGCACAACCGGCCCACTTGGAGTTTCATTAACCGGGGCGACGATCTGTTCGATATCCTCGAGTAACGCCGCCAGATCCCCATTTGCAGACTTCTCCGGATCGACAGCGAGCGGCAAAGAGCTGCCGATAACCGGCAATTCCTCGCCAGCGCTACCGCTGAATGTCGGATTGTCCACCAGCAACGGTGATTTCATCACCTCCGAAAAACTCGCTTCGAGGTCCACTGAATCTGGCGAAACAGTATTACTATCAATGGCTTGTAACGCCGACCCTGCGGTGTCCAACGACAATATATCTTGGCTCAAAAACATGAAATGCTCCGTAGCTGCTCAAATGCGAATGTCCTGACAGTAAAGGAGCAAGAAGCGTGCCAGTCGCGCGATCGCGCTGGTCGAGCCTCGCAGCAATCAGTCCAGGGGTCGCGGCTTGGAGAATCTGCCCGTGGCCGTCAAGTCATCCAGGTCTTTTTGTGAACGACGATCAGTTTCCTGGACTTCCACTTTGCGAAATCGATCGACGACGCGTTCCAGTGAATCCAGTTTTTGCTTTTCGAGCATCCACCGACGGCGATACACGTCGCGTGTTTCCCGACCGGTCACTATCTGTTTTTTTTGTCCATCGACAGCCTTGTCAATGCGATCAAGAAAGTTCTGGTAGTCCTGCCAGCGCGCAGCGCTAATAGTCCCGCCCGACTTGAACTCATCAGTGTAATTCTGGCGATACGATTCGAGTTCCTGCAGACGACTTATTTCCGCGTTCAGTGTTCGCTGCACTCTTCCCATCTCTTCTGCAACTCTGCGTTCCTCGGCTTTGGCGAGTTTGAAAATCTTTTGCATTCGGTCCGACCTGTTTTTCATCTCAGGCACATCCGCTTGCTGCGATATCGTCGTCTTTGAGTTCGGCTACGGGAACATCAAGCAAGGTCTTAAGCGCATCAATACTGTTGTGTGTGGACACGCGTTGATCCTGTTGTTGCCGCAGAAATTCAATTATCTTTGGCCATCTGGCGGCAGCATCATCGACCCGCGGGTCAGACCCTTGCTGGTATGCGCCTACCGCAATCAGGTCGCGATGCTCCTGATAGATCGAGTAGATTTGCCGGAACTGCGAGATGAGCCGCTGGTGCTCTTCGTCAGCGATCTGCGGCATTGCACGACTGATCGATGTCTCGACATCGACGGCGGGGTATACACCGGCATCTGCCAGATCTCTCGATAAGACGATGTGCCCGTCGAGGATGGCTCGTGCCGCATCAACGATCGGATCGTTCTGATCGTCACCTTCTGCAAGCACAGTATAGAATGCGGTGATAGAGCCCTGATCTTTGGATCCATTGCCGGCCCGCTCTACCAGTTGCGGAAGTTTTGCGAACACGGATGGCGGATATCCCTTGGTCGCCGGTGGCTCTCCGATGGCCAGTGCGATTTCTCTCTGCGCCTGGGCAAATCGCGTCAATGAATCCATCAACAGCAAAACATTCTTGCCACGATCGCGAAAGTATTCTGCGATTGCGGCAGACTGCCACGCGCCGTGCATTCGCATCAGCGGCGTATCGTCTGCTGGCGTGGCAATGACCACGGCACGGCGCATACCCTCGTCACCCAGCGTCATTTCAATGAATTCTTTAACCTCGCGACCACGTTCGCCAATTAATCCAACTACGACGACATCAGCAACCGTATTGCGGGTCATCATGCCAAGCAGCATACTCTTGCCAACGCCGGATCCGGCGAACAGACCCATCCGCTGGCCACGACCTACCGGCAGCAATGAATTGATCGAACGAATTCCAACATCAAGCGGTTCGCATATCGGCCTTCGTTCGAGCGGATTAATGGGCTTGCCGAAGAGCGGAACCGTCTGGCCACCGTTAACAGGATTGCCACCGTCGAGCGGCCGGCCGCGTCCGTCGAAAACTCTGCCAAGAAGCTCATCGCCAACGGCAACGCCGGGTACACCAGCGACTGGAATAACGCGCGCATTGGGAACGATGCCCCGCATGTCTCCGGTCGGCATCAGATACAGACGCTCGCCGGCAAAACCGACTACCTCCGCTTCAATGCGCCGGTTGTCTTCCGCAACAATGTCGCAACGACCGCCGACCGGGGCATGGCAACCCTCAGCCTCCAGTGCAAGCCCGACCGATCTTCGCAGAACACCTTCGACAACGAGGTTTGGCGGCCCGTCCAAGGCACGATCTACATAGGCGCCAAGTCGCAGCGCACGTTCGAGGTTTCGGTCCGGCGTCGGCCCGGCGAAAAGATCAGTATCTGTATTCATGACTGGCGTTCATCGCCGGCGATGGAATTGACAATGGCATTGAGCCGGGTCTCGGCCTGTGCATCGATTTGCGAATTGTCCGTTGTCACCTGGCACCCGCCCCGGCTGATCAAAGGGTCTTCGACAATCGTCCAGGCACGCTCGCCCGCAGTCGGTGAAAGGGAGTCACGAACCAGTTGCGCATCTTCCGGATGCAAATGCACCTCAATCGTCCTGCTTGCTACCGGCAGCAACTGTAGCGCTTCCCGAACGACGCCAATCACGTGACTGGGGTCAGCTGTCAGTTCGCGACGAAACAGTTGCTTTACGATCGTAATGGATAACTCAACCAGCTGTTTTTCAACCGTGCCATCCAGTCGATCAAAGGGTTTAGACAAGGCGATCAACAGCTCGTCAAAACGGCCAGCACGCTTGTCAATCTCCTCCGCACCAGCCTTCAGCCCTTCTTTTCGACCTTCCTGGAATGCTTCGTCCCACGCCTGTTTTTGTAGTTCCTGCAAATCTGCCGCGGTTAGATAGCCGTTATCTGAAGTACCATCTATCGCCGGCATTTCCCAGCGCCTGGCCTCCGGCGAATCTGATCCCTCACCTGAAGACTCAGACATATT
Source organism: Woeseiaceae bacterium (assembly GCA_051007895.1). Lineage (GTDB taxonomy): Bacteria > Pseudomonadota > Gammaproteobacteria > Steroidobacterales > Woeseiaceae > SZUA-117. Next base: position 35,392 of record JBPCYD010000302.1, on the reverse strand, counting down.
CCTCACCGCCGCCCTGGCCCAGATCAATATCGCCGGACTCCGCCAATCGACGTGCCACTTCCAGGATCTGCTTTTGAGCGTCCTCAACCTCAGACAACTTCGTCGGGCCCTTCGCTTCCATGTCCTCGGCAAGCAGTGTCGCCGCGCGTTTCGACATATTTCCCAGAATCTTGTCACTGACGCCCGGGTCGCAGCCTTTCAGCGCCAACACCAGCAGGTCATTCGAAATTTCCCGCAACAGTGCCTGGATTCCGCGATCGTCAACTTTAAGCAGCGTTTCGAAGACGAACATCATCTCCTGAATCCGTACTGACAGTTCCTCGTTGGTCTCTTTGATCTTGTCGAGAATTTCTTCACCTTTGCTCGCGTCCAGCGCATTAATAATATTCGCGGCAACTTTGTCGCCCCCGACTTTTTCAGTGCGCGTGGTGGTCGTATTGCTGGACTTCGTCGCGATGAGGTTTTCGATTTCAGCCAATGCGGTTTGCTGAATATCACTCAGGCGCGCAATTCGCATGACAACATCGGCGCGATGCTCTTCCGGCAGGAGGTTGATTATTTCGGCTGCCTGATCAGGTTCCAGGTAGGCAATCACGATGGCAACAATCTGTGGATGTTCGCCATCGATAATGTCGAAGACTTCCGGAGAACTCATCCACTTCAGCGTATCGAGACCTTGCACATCGTGACCTATGAGGATTCGATCGATGAACGTGTCGGCCTTTTTCGAACCGAAGGCATTGGTAAGAACATTGCGAACGTAGTCTTGTGTCGCAACACCGAAAGCAGCCTGGTCCTCGACATCGGTGATGAAATAGTCCAGGACAAAGCTAGCCTGTTCCTTGGTAACGTTATCAAGCGATGCCATCGCCGTTCCAAGGCTCTGCACCTCTTTGGCGTTCATATACTTGAGCACCTCGGATGCTTCACTCTCGCCCAGCGTCATAAGCAATAGCGCTGCCTTCTGAGTTCCTGACAGTTCGGTGACTGAATCAGTCATCCGTTGTGACCCATTTTTTCACAACCTGTGCGACGCGCGCAGGGTCATGTCCAGTAATATTTTTAGCAGCAGCAACTTTCTCATCGTAACCGGGCGCCGGAATTGAGGCCTGGCCACCTGTGCCGGCCACTGCTACATCGTTTGGACCGGCTAGCGCCGCGCCGCCGGCAGTTAGATACTGCGTCGAAGATGTCATGTTGGATGCGACCAGGCTCTTAAGCATCGGACGAACGATGCCAAATCCCAGCACCAATACCAGGAGCACTCCTGCGCCCTGCTTGATCGTATCCTTAACTGCAGGCTGCTCCCAGATCGCCGGCTCCTCGGGCGGCTCGAGTTGCGGCAAGCTGCGAAACGCGGCATTGACGACAGCGACCGTATCTCCGCGTGCTTCGTCGAAGCCAACCGCCTCTTTAACCAGGCTCGTAAAGCGTTCAATATCGGCTTCCGTGAGAGTCGTTTGTTCGGCTTCGTCAACGCCCTGGATGGGACTTCCATCGACGAGTACGGCGACTGACAATTTCTGAATGGAACCGGCCTGCGGACGGATACGGCTAATCGTTCTATCCACTTCGAAATTACGGGTGGAGCTTCTGACCGAATTTAGGACCTCTTCCTCACCAGCCGCACCCGTAACCTGCGCAACCGGATCGCCCGTTTCAGGTGGTTGATTGGTCAGTGCGCCTGGCACGCCTCCTGTGGCAGACGTTCCGTTCTTGCGCTCCTCTTCGTTAATCTGCTCACTTCTGACCACTGTGCTTGCAGGATCAAACGCCTCTCGCGTTTCTTCCGTTACTGTAAAATCAAGGTTTGCTACAACCTGTGCTCGCACCCTGCCGGGGCCGACGAGTGGTGTTAACAACTCTTCGATACGCCTCTTGTACGACGATTCGAGACGCTCCGTATGCTTGAACTGGTTGCTGGTTTGCACATCATTCCATTCTTCAGATCCGGAACTCAGCAAGCGCCCGTGCTGGTCGATCAGCGTGACATTTTTCGCATCCAGGTTCGGCACGCTGGAAGCAACCATGTGCACAATCGATGATGCCTGTCCGTCTTCTAATCTGCGGCCGTTAAATAGTTGTAGCAGTACCGAGGCGCTGGCGCTTTTTTGATTGCGAATGAATGCGGACTGCTTCGGAATCGCCAAATGAACCCGTGCATCGAGAACGGCGCCGAGGTGCGAGATTGTCTTCGCCAATTCGGCTTCAAGAGCGTACTGGTAGCGAGCACCTTCCATAAACTGACTGACGCCAAACGTACTCTGATCCTGTAATAGATCCATGCCGGGAGAAACACCAGACGGCAGACCCAGGCCTGCCAGCTCCAGGCGGGCGTCGTGCAGTTTGCCTTCCGGCACAAGAACCGCTCCGGTGGCGGTATCAATCTGGTAACTAATATTCGCACCGCGCAGTGCCTCGCCAACCTGTGCCGTATCGGCGCCGTCGAGATCCAGATTCAACTGGGTGTAGGCGGGAGATTGCGACCAGAAGAATATGCCCGCCCCGCCGGCGACAGATGCGGCAACGCCCAGCAATAGTATTACCTGCCTGACAGCTGGAATTCGCAATACGCCCAGCAGTGTCATTTGCCGCACGGGGGTTGCCGTTCCGTCGATGATATTCGCATTTTCCATGGTTTACCTGTTTCCTCTAGACCGGCATATTCATGATTTCCTGGTACGCATTGACCAGCTTGTTTCGAACTTCTGTCATTGCACGGAAAGAAAGATCTGCCTTTTGCGTAGCAATCATGACCTCTGCAAGACTGGCATCACCCGTGCCCATCTCGAAATCTCGCTTCATGCCGCTTGAATTCATCTGCGATTCGTTGACCTGTTGAATGGCGTCTTTAAAGAGATCGCCAAATCCAGACTGTTCGGGTCCGCTTACCGAGCCCGGCAGCGGCGCCTGAAGCTCTGCATTCATTGATCGGATCTGCGTCAGCAGTTGTTGTGGACTGATTTCGTTCATCTTTCTTCCTGCTCTCAGTGAGTTGTTTTTGAAACGCTGTCGGGGACAGACAAGCCAGCAGCACGCATCCTGGCCAACTTGTAGCGTAATGTTCGGGGGCTGATGCCTAGCCTGGCTGCCGTTTCTGTCTTGTTACCGCCAACCTCCCGGAGTGCTTCAACAATCAGGTTAAATTCTGTCTTTTGCATATCGTGCTGTAACTGCGCACCTGCGCATGCGTCCGGACGACATTCTTCGCTCGAGGATTCGAACGCAAGGTCATCGGGAGATATTGTGGAACCGGACAACAAGATCAGGCTGCGCTGAATTACGTTTTCGAGCTCCCTGACATTCCCCGTCCACTCGTGATTCGAAAGCGCACTGATCGCTGCGTCAGACAGACGGGGTGTGATGTCATCACCGCCGTGAAATCGAGTGATAAGCATCTCCGCCAGCGGCACGATATCGGCCTTTCGTTCCCTGAGCGGCGGAATGTGCAGCGGAAAAACATTGAGGCGATAGAACAGGTCTTCCCGAAACTTGCCGTCGGCAACAAATTGGCGAAGATTACGGTTCGTAGTAGCCAGGACGCGCACATCCAGTTCGATTGTTTCGTCGCCGCCGATGCGTTCAACTTCACGCTCCTGGATGACCCGCAGAATTTTTGCCTGAAGACTGAGATCCATTTCAGATATTTCGTCGAGCAACAAGGTTCCGCCATTAGCCTGCTCGAATTTACCGGCGTGAGATTTGCTGGCACCGGTGAACGCGCCTTTTTCATGGCCGAAAAGGATGGCTTCGAGCATATTCTCCGGTATTGCCGCGCAATTTATAGCGACAAAGGGGTGGTCGCGTCGCTCTGATTTCTGATGAATGAAGCGAGCAATTACTTCTTTTCCAGTTCCGCTTTCACCGCTAATCGTAACCGTCGCTTCGCTGCGGGCGACGCGCCTCGCAACGCGCAGCAGTTCGGCTGACTTCGGATCCTCAGCCACAGGTTGCTCAAAAGCAGAGGAACCATCAGACGCCGTTTGCGACCGCATATGACGATCGACTGCATCAATCAGTTCCTGCGCTTCAAACGGTTTGACCAGGTAATCTGCTGCGCCATTGCGCATCACGTCGACCGCACTTTCAATCGTGCCATACGCTGTCATCAGGACCGCCGGGAGATCGGGGTAGTCTTGTCGTATGTAGCCCAGCAATTCGTGTCCGCTCATCGGCTCCATCTGAATATCACTGACGACCAGGCCAACGGGCGTCGAGCCGAGAATAGACAGGGCTTCGGGACCGCTTTCAGCAGTCAACACCGGGTACATACCACTATCAAGCGTGTGACTCAGTGCATCACGCAAATCTGCATCGTCCTCGACAATGAGTACCGCTGCATCATTCATGAACCGCCACCTCACTGGCTGCGGCCGTTACCACGTCGTTGCCCTGCAGTTCGGGCAGGCAAATCGAGAAAGCCGTTCCATGCGGACCACAGTCGAGCATGACCTCCCCACCGTGCGCCTGTGCGACCGAGCGAACAACCGCGAGTCCGAGCCCGGTGCCTTGCGGTCGCGTGGTGAAAAACGGATCGAATAGTCGTGACCGTATGTCCTTTCGGATGCCGGGCCCGTCGTCAGTAACCGTCAGGCAGACCCGTTCACGAGATTGAACCGCACTGAGCGCAATGACGGGACTACCGGAGCTCGCCTGGGCGGCATTCGTTACCAGGTTGAGCAAGGCACCTTTTAGCGCTTCGCGATTGGCAAATACGCGCAGGAAAGGATCGGCGATTTCAATTTTGACCTGGCTACCCGCATCCAGCTGGAGAGCCACTGCATCGGCGACATCGTGAAACAATCCGCTTATCTCGACTACTTCGCCGGGCGGTTTTGCGCCAGCGGCAAAACTCAGCATGTCGTCAACCATGTTTCCCAGGTCTCGCAATCGTTGACTCACATTGCGAGCCGCAATCCTTTGTTCCGGTGTTCCGGATTCATCAAGCTTTGATGCGTAAAGCAGTGCCGAGGCAAGCGGCGTCCGAATCTGGTGACCCAGTCGGGCACTCATTTCGCCCAGGCTGGTCAACCGATCGGAACGCTGCACGAGTTCGGCGGTTCGTCGACTCTCGGTGATGTCTGCTAATAGCAGGATCTCGCCAGGCTCAGTTCCCAATGAGGTTCGGGACAGGCTGAGCCAATGGCCGTTCTTGAGCTTGAGCTCGCCGTCACTGCTGGCACCGCGACAGAATTCGCGCTGCACGATTACGGACCAGGCGCATGCAACCAGCGGCGTGCCAAGAATCTCCTCGGCGCGCGTGTTGCACTCTTGAATTGTACCGTCACCATCGATGACCAGTACCGCGCCCGGAAGAATTTCCAGGAGCCGCATAAGTCGATTGCCCAGCAGCCGCTTTTCCAGGTGCTGTTGTGATTCGACCCGCTGGGCCACGTCGAGCTGGTCGCTCAGCACCGAAACCTTAGCCTGCAATGCCTTGTATGAAGATTCCAGCATATTGGAATGTCGATTGAACGCCTCGAACGCGTTCTCAAGTGCATGCGCCTTCTCGACTGCATTGGCCAAGTCTAATCTCCTATGGAATCGTTCAGTTTCATGCCCAATAACTAAGCAAGATGTGTGCCAAAATAAAAACTTGTTTAATTACAGTGCTGTATGAGGATCAGCAGCGATCAATCAGCGTCAAATTTCTGACGAACAGGATGTTGCGGTGAAAAATTGGCGCCGTACGGACGACGGCGGTCAGGTTCAGGATAGTTTGTACTTGGAGAGTTTCTCAACCAACGTGGTGCGGCGCATGTTCAGGAGTCGCGCAGCGCCGGCCACAACGCCGTCGGCCTCCTCCATCGCTCTGGAAATCAGATCAATTTCTATTTCCTGCAAGTGCAGTTTCAGGCTTGCACCGGTCAGCGTCGCAGTGGTTTGCTCTGATCGCTGGTTCTCTGCTGACGGCGCGGGGCATTGACTGGCGACATCCCGGTATTTTGCAGGAAGATCTTCCAGGCTTATTTCGCCCGTCGGATAAAGTATCGCCAGGCGTTCAACCAGGTTACTCAACTCGCGAATATTGCCTGGCCAGGCGTAGCTGGTCAGTGCCTGGAGTGCCTCCGGTCCAATTCTGAGCGCGCCTGCATTGTCACCCTGATGCTGGATCAAGAGCTCGTCGAGCAGCTGTGGCAGATCGGACGCACGCTTGTATAGAGGAGGCATCTCAATCGGAAATACGCTCAGGCGGTAATAGAGGTCCTCACGGAAATCGCCTTGCTGCGACGCCTCGGTCAAATTCCTGTGGGTAGCAGCGATAATGCGGACATTCGTTTGGCGAGTCTCATTGCTGCCAACGCGTTCAAAGCACTTCTCCTGCAACACGCGCAACAGTTTCACCTGCATGTCCAGGCTCATATCGCCGATTTCATCCAGAAACAACGTACCACCCTCGGCGAGTTCAAAACGTCCGGTGCGGGAATTGACGGCACCGGTGAACGCACCTTTTTCGTGACCGAACAATTCGCTTTCGAGGAGCTCAGCAGGAATGGCACCGCAATTAATAGGTACAAACGGTTTGTCGGCACGGTCGGACAGGTCGTGAATGGTCCGCGCAACCAATTCCTTGCCGGTGCCCGACTCGCCGGTAATGAGAACATTGGTATCGAAATCCGCCACCTGTTCAATCAGTTTTCGGACCTCTCGTATCGGTCGCGAACTGCCGGTAATGCGTTGCCGGCGCTCGGTCCCGTCATAGCGCTGTGCTCGACGGAGCAGCTGCGTTAACTGTGAGCGCCGAATCGGCGCGTCAAGGGTCCAGTGTGGCCGATTATTCAAATCGGCATCGAACTGATCACTGCCGCGGTCCGTATTGACAAGGAGCACGGGCAAACTCGGCTGTTTTACTGCAACTTCGTGAAAAAGCGCGCGAATTTTTCCATCTTCGGCATCACCCAGGACCAGCGCTATGCCGGCCTCTGTCGCATTGGGATCTATGGCGTCACCCTCTCCGGCAACAATGGGATCGTAGTTTAGAAAGCGCAAGCGATGACTCAACTCGTGGGCTCGAACCAGGTTCGAGTCCATGACCCATACTTTTGCCTGTGCGCCGCTTGAATCAGCCATAGTTGACGACCTTCATTGCCGTTATGTCAAAGGAGATTCCACTCGCGATGAGCTTATCCGGTCGCTAAGTCTTTGATTGTGATTCGTGTCACAAAGCCTGTCGATTTATGTCAATCTGACGAATTATGGTCATTCTTGGCAGGAATATGAGGGAAACTACGGTTCAGCACTCATTTTTTGTTCTTTTTTGACCAAATAATAAGCCCAACAAGGTATCAGGTGTTTGCACTGTAGCTTGCTGTGGCTTCTCTGCCGCGCTGCAGCTGACCCAGTTCCTTACCGATGTCATCCTTCGCCTTCTCGACCAGCGCGCGGATTCGGGCAGTCGACCGAATGGTCATCCGCAGCACGTCTTCTTTCTGATCGTCATCAAGATCCCGCAGCATCGCATTACGCTTGGCGATAAGATCGGACACGGCTTCCCAATCCCCGGCGACCGCCAATTCTTCGATTTGTTGATTAGTGGATGTGATATCTGCGTGGAGAGATTGATCTTGTGCCGCCGCAATTTCAGCCATGACTTACTCCTTGTCCTGGATGATGTCCCACGCTTCCTTTAGCTCACCGAGGAGGTCCGCGACCTCACGCAGTATTGACCGGTCATTATTCAGATTCGCCTGCAACAAACGTCGCAGCATGTAGTCGTACAACGCATCAAAGTTAGCGGCAATTTTTTCGTCCGCATCATGATTCAGGCACTGCTGCAGTGCGCTGATAATGTTAATCGCGTCTCCGATCAAATTGCCTTTTTGTTCAACATTCCCCGATTCCATGTGATTGCCGGCGAGCGCGATTTTTGCGAGTGCGCGCTCCATCATCAACTGGATCAGTCGATGCGGCGTTGCCTCCTCGACATCCGAGTTAACTTTTATTTTCTGGTATTCGAGCAGTCCTGCCGAGTCACCCGATTGCATCATGGTCATATCAAAAACCTGTTAGTTGGATCGGGACTGACTAAAGCCCGGTAAGTTTGTTAGTTGTTGATTGAGGAAATTGCTGGTTTGATTCAATTCCCCAAGCAGCGAATCGAGCGCATTAAACTGTCGCAATAGTCGGGTCTGCAGAGCACCCAGCCGAACGTTTAGTGACTCGCGTTGTTCGCCGACGCTTTCAATCTGTGCATTGAGCCCTTCAGTTCTTGTCTGCAGCGCGCCACCTGTTTGCAAATAGCTGTCCGCGATATCGTAGATACGCACGGCGTAACCATCTGATCCGGTGAAAAGCTGCCCAAATCGATTGAAGTCTGCGTTGAGAACTTCTGATATCCGGCTGGTATCCGCAGACAAGGTGCCATCGAGCTGAACTTCGATGCCAACCTCGGTCAGCGATGAAAAATCCGCCTCGATATCGGTTACGGATTCGCTTAATGCCCTGCGGATCTGATCACGCACGCCCCGAGCCGTTGTATCGCCGAGCAGAGGGCCGGAAACCTGTGTTTCCGCATCGTAAATAGTCAACTCGTCGAGGACCGCGACGAGTCCGTTATATTTTTCGACAAAGCTGTCGACGGTAGCCAGAACTGCCTCATGATCGTTTGCAATATCGAGCTCAAATGGCGTATCGGGATCAGCCTCTAAAAGGTTCAGGGTAACGCCGTCGATTGCCTCGTCAACTACGTTGGTCGTGCTGGCCACTTCGAAACCGTCAATGCGGATCAGCGCGTCCTGAGCCGCGACGGATTCCGTCAGCGCGTTCAAACCGTTTCCTGGATCATATTCGAGCGCCGCAAGGCCACCATCTCCGCCGGCCTGCGTCACGGTCATCCCGTTGGCGACGCCGGTTTCATTGCTTGACAAAAGCAGGTAGCTTCCCGCGTCAGCATTAACAATGGTTGCAGAAAAACCCGGATTGCCTGGCGCAATATTGATAGCGTCGCGGATGCCGGCAAGCGTGTTGTTCTCTGGCCCAATTTCGACGGAAAGTGAATCCGTAGCGGTCGCGAAGGTCAACGTGCCGGTGCCAACAACAGTGTCTGACGCGGCGAACGCGCCTGACGATAGCCTTTGTACCTGTGCCAGCTGCTGCACTTCAATCGAGTATTTAGCGGGAAGCGCGTTTTTACTCGCCGATACGGTAAAAATATCCTCGTTGTCAGACGACGCTTTGCGAATCAGCAGGCTATCGAGTTTTCGCATGCTGTCCAGCTGGTCACGAAAGTCCGCGAGCGCAGACTTCAGGCTGCCGAAAGCAGATAACTTTGACTGCGCTTTTGCTTCCTGTATTCCCAATCGAGTTTCCACTGGTGCCGCCTCTGCAGCTACTAATTGCCCTACCAGTCCGGCAATATCCAGTCCCGATCCGATTCCTGTCGAAGTAATGCTCGCCATGTTCCTATCTCAAACTCACTTTAATGGGCAACGAATAAGCTAAAATAACTACAAGTTTCATGCCAAGTTCAAGAAAGACATCAGGAAATCGTCAATCGGGCAACAATATAGCCGGCGACCATCCGTCAGATCAGGGCATCAAAGAGTCGAAACGACGACGCGCCCGTATTCTGCAGCGCAGTTGCCGCTTTTTCCTGCGGGATCTGCCGGATAATTTCTCCGGTCTCACTATCGATAACCTGGAGAACGGCATTGCCGCGTTCCATATCGACCTGAAAACGCAGATCACGACCAATGCTCCGATTGGCAGTGTTCAGTTCTTGCGCCAGTTGCTCGAGATCAGGCTGCTCAACCGCCACCTCCGGCAATTCCTTGCCGGCAGAGGGGTCAGGTTTGCCGTCCGTTACAACCCGGTACGTACCCGTTACTGCGGTACCAGTTACTGAACTGGTGCCGGAGGGTGGTGCTTTGAGTGCTTGCTCCGACATTTTTAACTCCTAGGTCTCCGAAAGCGTGAACGACATCCATGTCGTTCACGCCTCAGAGGTTTACCTCAGACCAACTTACTGCAGCAGACTCAGTGCCAACTGCGGTTGAGCATTAGCCTGTGACAGTACTGACACGCCTGCCTGCTGGAGAATCTGAGCCTTTGTCAGCGCAGCAGTTTCAGCAGCAAAGTCGGCGTCCTGAATCCGTCCACGCGATGCCGTCAGGTTTTCACTTACAGCCTGAAGGTTAGCGATGGTAGATTCAAAGCGGTTCTGGATTGCACCGAACTGACTTCTAAGTCCACTAACCGCACTCAATGCCGCGTCCACACGATTGATCGTGGTGTTGGCTTCGTCGACAGTATTGACTGTCGCAGTGTTAAGCGCAGAGTTTCCAAGCGCGAGCGTCGTACCGGTGAAGCCGATTCGTTCCGGATTGTTGCCACCGATCACCAACTGCTCAGACGATGTCAGGCGGATTGAGCCAACTGCGATAGCCGCAATTCCAGCTGTCAGGTCGAGAGCGTCATTGACAGTGTTGTTCAGCGTATCATCAGTCGCGCCCAGTCCCGTTGCAGTAGCTGCCGGCGTGGCTGCACCGTCATTCTGATCCAGAATGATGTCGCGACCGTCGGCGGCATTGAACGTAACGCGATTGTTTGCGCTATCGAACGTTGCCGTCACCCCGGTAGCTGACGCATTAGCGTTGATCGCGGTCACGAAAGCGGTACCGGTCAACTCAGCGCCAACTCCTGAAAAGTCTCGAGACGTGTATATCGCCTGGCCATTGAGCGTCAGGTTGTAATCAGCTTCTGTAACGTCGGTGAAATCCAGGACAGCCGTCGTATCAGCAGTCGCCGTCAATCCAGAGATACCAGATGAGTTCAACGCCTTGGCTTTCGCCTGGGCACTGGTAGCTGTCAATCCTGCAGTAGCATCTTCAGCGACAGATGCGGCCACTGCGGTAGCATCACCATTGCCAATTGCGATCGTTAGATCACTTGCGCCGATCGGCTGAGCAGCATCAACACCGGTGCCCTGCTGACCAACTGCCAGCGACGTATCGTATGCAGCGCCGCCAACGTAATCAGCTGTTTTACCAATGCTGAGTGTACGCAGATTGCTATTCAGTGTGACGCTGATGGTCTGGCCTACGTTAGCGCCAACCTGGAAGGCTGCGTTTCCGAACGTGCCGTCAAGCAGTGTCTGGTCATTGAAAGCCGTTTGTGTAGCGATTCGATCGATCTCTGCCAGGCGCTGTTGCACCTCCTGGTCCAGTGCAGCACGGTCAGATGCTGAATTGGTCGCGTTAGCAGACTGTACGGCCAACTCGCGAATACGCTGCAAGTTGTTGTTCAGTTCTGACAACGCACCCTCAGCAGTCTGTGCCAGTGAAATGCCGTCGTTCGCATTTCGAACCGCCTGGTTGAGACCACGAATCTGCGTGGTGAAACGCTCGGAAATTGCGAGACCTGCCGCATCATCCTTTGCGCTGTTAATCCGCAAGCCTGTAGACAGCCTTTCAAGTGACTGGTTTAGCAAACCTTGCGAACGACCTAAGTTCCGTTGCGCATTAAGCGATGCAACGTTGGTATTGATCGTAAGTGCCATTTTCTAACTCCTCGTTTAAGAATAACCCGGTCTGCTAATGCCGCCGGAAGTTTCTGTCGTCGGCCACGATTTCCATTCAGGACCACCGTACAGTGTGGTTATCGGTACCCCTGAAAAATACTTTAGTGGCTATTGAAGCCAGCCTGAAAAAATTGGATTTCGCACCCGGCAGCCATCTGCAGATCTTTAGCGGCACGTTACAAAAATGTGAACTGGCGCATGCCCACAGACAGGCTATTTCCCGAGGGCGCGCCTTAAGGATTGAATCTGCTCTTTTGACTCATCCAGAATGGGTACGAGATCGCCCGTGCCGATGTTGAGCTGAAGACTGGCTGGGACGTTTTCGAGTTGAATCTCCATACTCTCAGAGCGCACGAATTGAGAAAATATGTGTGCCAGTGTAAGTACGTCCGTGTAGTCGGCACCGTCCTCGTGTTCCCGATCAAAGTCACTGTAGTGGGCGATTGATTCTGCGACATGCTGTTCAAATCCCCAGGTTTCGACGATTGAACTGCCGATAGCCGCATGCCAGTCATCCATAATCTGGAAAAGCTCGCTCTCATTGTTGAAGAGCGCGGGATGACTTTCAGCTCTCTTCAGGATGTAAAGCTTGCCAATACCGTGCATCAGGCCGATAAGCAGCGCCTCATCGGGATTGAGATTGGTTCGCTTTTTGGCCAATACAAAACATAGTGATGCGACATGCGCGCACTCGTCCCACAACCTGTCGAGACAGACTTTAGCCTCCTTCAGGGCGTAGCCATCCTTGGACTCTGTGACACCGTGCGATACGGCGGTATTACGTATCATATTGTGGCCGATTCGGTTAACAGCCATTCGCAAGTCTGTAATGGGGTCGGCTGCTGGTCGCAATGCTGCCGAATTCGACATCATAAGGATACGCGCCGCAAGAACGGGATCGGCGCCTATGATTTGAACTATCTGGTCGACCGTTACATTTTCATTCGCCAGCGCCTGGCGAATGCGGATGACGATATCCGGAAAAGACGGTAGTTCCAGACCGCCTTTTGACAGGTCCTGTGCGAGAATCTGGACCAGTTCAAATTTATCGGTAGGCTGGGCTTTAGCGACATCCATAGATGTGTCCTTACGGCTCCCGCCGCTATCCACGGCTCAAATCAGTAACGATACGAAATGCGTATCGTCACGATCCGTAGATACTTTAGGTCGTAAGGCGTCTTTGTCGCGTTGTCCGGCTAGAGGTAGTTGAACAGTGACAGATTCTGCATGCGAATGAATGACTGCTGTGCTGCCTCAAGCGTCGCTGCCTCAACCGTGAGACGGGACAATGCCTCTGTGTAGTCCAGATCCTGCAGATCGGCAATGGTCTCCTGCAGGGTCAGAATCGTTGACGAATTCGCATTATTTTGACCATCGATAGCGGCAAGCCGAGACCCAACACTTGTACGTGTATCAATTACGTTCCCGATTCCCTGGTCAATTGCGAGTATGCCGTTGTTGATTCCATTGTGCATTGCCGCTCGCGAAGTCTCATCCAACACAATGGATTCTACGGAAGTCGCGAGATCATCGATCATCGCGAATATATTGTCGTTTACGCTGGGTGACACATCGAACTCGTCGCCGGTCGCGGGATCACCCTGAATGCTCAGCTGAATACCGTTAAAAGCGATTGTTCCACCGCTATCGAAAGTTCCTGTGGCGATGACGGCCGCGCCGGAATCGACCACCTCATAGTTGTCAGGATCGATAAACCGGATCGTGAATTGCTCCGGATTGTAAAGTGTAGGGTCAGTGACGCTACCGCCATCAAGCACACCAGTACCGACATTGGCCGCCGCAGCCGTTGCTGCAAACGTACCGTTGCCGCTCCTCACTCTGAAAAAAACCTCAGAACCGGGATCACCATCGGCGATTTGGCGGGCGTCGCCAATCTGGATCATACGCTGACCCTGATCACCGTTATAGTTAAAAACATTGCCGTTACGACTTACCGGTTCGGTATCGTCCATGTTGCCTGAAAACAGGTAACGGCCGCTGCCATCCTGTTGATTCGCAAGCTGCATTAGCGAATCAAGTTGTTCACGCATTTCAATTGCAATCTGGCTTCTCGTCTCGTTTGACTGGGTCGCATTGTTCGCCTGGATTGCCAATTCGCGGACTCGCTGTAGTGCGTTGTTGACATTTCCCAAAGCGGATTCCTCGTAACCGAGGCGATTACCTAGGATGTCGCTATTGCGTTCAAACTGATCAAGCCGGGCAATCGATTCCCGCATATCCAGCGTACGGGCAGAGGCGATAGGATCGTCGGACGGCGTCAGTATCCGTCGACCCGAAGCAATCTGTAGCTGGGTGTGATTTATCGCAGACTGCAGCTGCTGCATCATCGACAAACTGCGTTGATAGGCGCCATTCGTTGAAACCCGCATCACTATCTCCTTGTCGCGGAAAGCAGCGTATCGAACAACGTACTCGTGACGGCCACGACCTGGGCAACGGCCTGGTAGGCCTGTTGATATCGAACCAGGTTGGCGGCCTCTTCATCAAGATTGACGCCCGATTTCGAATCGAATGCTTCCTGTGTGTTGGCGAGAATCACTGACTGCGCATCAAGTCCGGCTTGCACCTGGCGGGTGGTGCTGCCGACGCTCGCGATCAACTGGCTATAGTTTTCATTGATGCTGACGCTGCCATTGGCCAAGACCTGGTCAGCCTGCACTCCAGCAAGCGACAGTCCGTTGCCATTGTCCCCGATCGCGCCGAAATTCGGTTCAAGACTAAAGGAGTCGCCGGTGCCCGGGGCGCCCGTAATTTCAAAACTTGATCCGTTGACCAGGATTGGATCGCCGCTGGTGTAGGCGAACGCGCCGGCACCATTGATCGAGTAGGTCGTTGGATTCGTGAACGTTATCAAGGCAGGTGTCAGAAGATCAGGATCGTTGCGATCCACGACCGTTGCATTGCCGATATTGCCATCACCGGTATTGGTGGCAGCGCTGGATACACGTACCGGCAACGCCATTGCGACCGCCTGAGGGTCACTCAGAATGCGACTTAGTGATCCTGCCGCATCACGCGCCGGGCGGATAAGCAGCTGATCGCCAGCCGCAGGGGCCCCGGCGACGCTGATACTCAAGCCATCTGCCACGAACGGATCCGCCGGTGTACCGGTACCTGTCATCGCAACAGGCTGCCCGGTGTCGGCCCGGCTCAGCGAATAAGCCGCGCCATCAAAATTAAGTACGTAGTCAGCGCCGGTTATCGCACCAAGATCGGATACCGACGCTGCGGCGGTGCCGGTGCCCAAATTGTTGCCAGACGCCAATATCGTCGGCGGATCAATGCCAAAAAAATCTGCACCCATCGACCCGCGCAGGTCCATTCCGGACCGGTGCTGTTCGTTGAACTGCAGGGCAAGTGCCAGTGCCGTTTCGCCGAGCGCCTGGCGTGCCGGATCCAGCATTTCAGCGCGAAAATCGATCAAACCGCCGATGACACCGCCCGTCAGGCTTGAATCCAGTGGTGTACTCCCGCCACTGCCTTCGTAGGTGATTTGCAGTCGGGACGGGTCAAATTCACTGCCCTGAACCGCGAGTAGACTCACGCTTTCTCCGGTCACCAGCGGCTGGCCCGAACCCATGAACACATTCATCGTGCCATCGTCTTGCAGGACGGTAGCGACTGATATTTGTTCGGACATTTGCATGACCAAACGATCACGCTGGTCCAGCAGGTCATTCGGTGGTTGACCCACTCTGCCCTGCGCCAGCGCGATTTCACCGTTGATATCGGCTATTTCGGTTGCGAGACGATTGATGTCGTCGACTGAGACCCGTATGCGTTGATTTACCTCACCGTCGATTTCCTGCAGCCGCGTGTTAAGCGCGTCGAAGCGTTGCACGATGCCGTCGGCTTCTCCCAGCACGGCCTGCCGAATCGGTACGGACGAAGGGTCATTGGCCAGGTCCTGTACCGAATTGAAAAACGACTGCATGCCAGAGCTCAATCCGGTTTGCGGGTCAGACAGCAAACCATCAATCCTCGTTGCCAGCGTGTTCAGCATGTCGAAGCGAGCGTGGTTTGTCGTTGACGATTGCAGCTGCTCGCCAAGCAACTGATCGTAGATACGCTTGACGGTTTTTATCTGTGTGCCGCCGCCGATGTAACCAGAACCGGAGCCACTCCCGATACGCGTACTGAATTCCGAGACCTGGCGGTTGTAACCGGGCGTATTGGCATTGGCAATATTGTGACCCGTCGTTTCCAATGCCCGCTGAAACGCAAGCATTCCGGTCAAACTGGTCGATAACAGGCTAGGCACGAGAATGTCCCCACGTATTCGACGCAGCACCGAATGGCGGCACCGAAATTGAAATCGTATGTATCACTTGCATGGCGCTAGATAGCCTCGCCCTGGATGCGTTCCCCGTTTATCGGCCGAGCCTCCGCCGACTTTAGGCTGGATAGCGCGGTTTGCATCGTATTGCCGTTGATGATTGCCGTTATCTTCTTTGCGTAAGCGGGATCGGTCGCATACCCGGATTCCTGCAAGGCCTCGGCAAACGCCTCAGTATCGTCGCCGTGGTTGCGAACGCTATCGAAACGTGGCTGCGTACCGACCACACGAACGTAATCGTCGAAAGTGGACTTTAAATCCGGGTAAGCACGAAATCGTGCTGTCTGACGTTCACTGATTCCATCGCGAAATTCGATCGTGGGCTTCGACGTTGTCGCCCCGTCCCAACTGGCGCTGGCCTTGATACCGAACAGGTTGAAGCTCAGCTCACCATTATTCTTGCGCATAACGTGCTTACCCCACCCTGTTTCCAGGGCCGCCTGGGCAAGCAATCCTTCCGGTGCAACCTTTAGCCGTTCTGCAGCCGCTTTGGCATGCGGCCAGATGTCACGAACGAATTGATCCGGTTCGGACCAGGCTGGTTTATTCTCGGGCCATACTGGCGTTGACATTTTGCTTGTCTCCTTGTTCATTTCAACCAGGCTATCTCCGCCGAGCTGTCGCACCAGCATGTCCGCCAGGCCAATGCCGCGGCCGCCTGACATCTCCAGCGCATATTGTTTATCCAGCATGTCCTGATACATCTCGTGCTGGTCGCTTTGTCCAAATATTGGCTCGGCCAGGCTCGTATCGCGCATGTTCTTCAACATCGTCTGCACAAACAGCGCCTCAAACTGGCCGGCGACTTCACGCAACACAGCGGGGTCGTTGTTGTCCGCCCCGCGGCGCAAGTCCGAGTATTGACCGAAATCTGTAATCGCTGAAGTCATTAACTGCTCCGATCAAATCACCAGCAATTCGGCCCTCAATGCACCGGCTTGTTTTAGTGCCTCCAGTATGGCGACCAGGTCACCGGGGGCCGCGCCGACTCGATTGACTGCCTGCACAATCTCATCGAGGCTGGTACCCGGCTGGAACAGGAACATCTTCGAGTCGTCCTGCTCTATGGAAACTTCCGAGTCCGGCAGCACGACTGTTTGGCCCGAGTCGCTGAATGGCGCAATCGGCTGGCTCGCAAACGGTTGTTCACTTATTGTTACAACAAGTGAACCGTGTGATACGGCAGCTGGCGTAACCCGCACGTGACTGCCAATGACCACCGTGCCCGTTCGTGAGTTAATAATGACTTTGGCCGCAGCATCGCCAGGTTCAATTTCCAGGTTTTCAAGATGTGCAAGAAATGACGTACGCTGCATAGGGTCCTGAGGCGCACGAATTCGTATAGACACTGAATCCAGCGACTGTGCCGTACCAGCGCCCATGGTGTCGTTGATCAGGTTTGCCAGTCGATTCGACGTCGTAAAGTCCGCCGAATGCAGGTTCAGCATAATGGAATCGAAGTTATGAAAGTCGGTTGGTACCGCACGCTCAACGGTCGCGCCATTCGGTATGCGTCCGGCGCTCGGAATATTGACCGTAACGCTCGAACCATCCGCGCCTGACCCGCCAAATCCGCCAACCACCAGGTTGCCCTGCGCAATGGCGTAAACGTTACCATCGGCACCTTTCATGGGAGCGAGCAGCAGACTGCCACCGCGCAGGCTCTTGGAGTTTCCAAGTGATGCGACCGTCACGTCGATGGTCTGACCCGGCTTGGCAAATGGGGGCAGATCAGCATGCACAGAAACCGCCGCAACATTTTTCAGCTGCATGTTGATGCCCGGCGGGATAGTCACCCCGAACTGCTGCAACATGTTCTTGATACTTTGTATTGTGAAGGGCGTTTGGCTCGTCTGGTCACCGGTCCCGTCAAGACCGACAACAAGGCCATAACCCACAATCTGGTTGTTGCGGACCCCTGCGACGCTCGAGAGGTCCTTGATGCGCTCTGCGAAGGCAAACTCTGCGAAAGCAATGAAAAATACCGCGAACCAACAGAGGCGTCGCAGCCACATAAAATCCTTATCCCTGAGTCGCATCGTTCTGTCCTAGTAGGGGTGAAAAATTGAATTGAAGAATCGGGTAATCAGACCCATCCGGTTGGCGGCGGCCATCACACCCTTACTGCTGTAGGCGATCTGCGCGTCGGCAATCTTGTTGGAAGGGATTGAGTTGTCTGTTTCTATGTCGAAGGGCCGAATGATTCCGGACAGGCGAATAAATTCTTTCCCTTGATTGAGCGTCACCCACTTCTCGCCGCGAACTCTCAGATTGCCATTGGGAAATCGCTCAACCACCGTGACCGTGATATCACCAACAAGACTGTTGCTCTGGCTGCTTTGGCCGGTGCCTTCGAACTCGGAATCGCCGTTCAACGTCGCATCAAACAGCGGTGTCCCATCTTTCGTCAGGGGTCGCCCGAAAACGGTCGGGTTTGCCAGGTTGACTTCGGTCGCTTTCGCCACTGCTGTCGCGGAGTTCTTCGATGCCGTGGTTTGTTCAACCAGTCGAACCGTCAGAATGTCTCCAACCCTTCCCGCTTTCAGATCTTCAAAGAGCCGCACCTCTGTTCCAGCCTGATAGATGGCGCCGCTCGACTTGGCCGACGGCGCAACCATTTCCGGTATTGGCGGCGCATACGACTCTTCCTTTTCCGGCAACATGCTGCAGCCACCACCAAACACAAGCACGATTGGTGATAACACGAAGCAGGCGTTTATTTTCTTTAAGTTCATCAGATCATCCATCAAAGGTTTTGGTTCAGGAATTGCATCATCTGGTCATTGGTCGAAATCGCTTTGGAGTTCATCTCATACGCTCGCTGCGTTTCGATCATATTGACGAGTTCGGAAACGACATTTACATTCGAGCCCTCAAGCGCACCCTGTGCCAATGAACCGAGACCGTTGAGTCCGGGCGTGCCTGCCTGAGCGCTGCCACTCGATGAGGTCTCGATGAAAAGATTCTCACCTATTGGCTGCAGGCCAACCGGATTGATGAAATCGACTGTTTCCAGCGTGCCGACCTGGGTCGGAGAGGGAATTCCAGCCAGTTTTACGGAGACGACGCCATCACCACCAATGGTGATTGTCTGAGCGCCGTCGGGAATATTGATCGCGGGTTGCACAACATAGCCATTTGCCGTCACCAGCTCGCCCTGCGCACTACGCTGAAATGATCCGTCGCGCGAATAGGCCAGGTTTCCATCAGGCATAAGTACCTGGAAGAAGCCGCGGCCCTTGATGGCCACATCCAGCGCGTTATCGGTCTGCAAAATGCTGCCTTGCGAGAACAATTTTTCTGTCGCCACAACACGGACGCCAGTGCCAAGATTCATACCCGACGGTAGTTCCGTATCTTGCGATGACTGTCCGCCCGACTGACGCACGGTCTGATACAGCAGATCTTCAAACACGACCCGGCTCTGCTTGAACCCGGTTGTGTTGACGTTCGCGAGATTGTTGGATACGACCGCCATGCGCGTCTGTTGCGCGTCAAGTCCGGTCTTTGCAACCCACAATGCCTGTGTCATTTCATTCTCCTAGTCATATCCTTTCCTAGCCGATATTCATCAATCGGGCAGCGGCATCGGCGTCTTCTTCCGCAGTCTTGATAACCTTGACCTGCATCTCGTACTGCCGCGACAGTTCGATCATGTTGACCAGGGTCTTTGCGATGTTGACGTTGCTCCGCTCGAGCGCACCGGAAACAATTCTTACGCTTGCATCCGCGCCGGCGACATCCCCGTCGACCATGTGCATCAGACCATCGCTTCCTTTCTGCAGCTGTGTGATGTCCGGTTTAACCAGTTTGATCCGATCTACGATTGCCAGTGTTTCCGGACCTTGCCCAAGCGGTTGAAGGGAAATCGTGCCATCGGAACCGATCAACAAGCTGGTATTCAGCGGTATGGCGACCGGGCCGCCGTCACCCATAACCAGGTGCCCGGCGCCCGTCGATAAGAGCCCGCCACTGTTAACACGCAAGTCTCCAGCCCTCGTGTATGCCTCCTCGCCATCCGGCCCTTGAACCGCGATGAAGCCATCACCCTGGACAGCAATGTCGAGGTCACGCCCCGTATTTGCAATTGCCCCTTGTGAATAATCAGTACCGTAGGACTCAACGATTGCGTTGACACGCGAGTCAATGCCAGGACCTTCAATCGGTGCCGAGCTGAATGAATGCAGGTCAGCCCGAAATCCGGTCGTCGACACATTGGCGATATTGTTGCTGTTGATAGCCTGCGCGAATTCAGTCTGTTTCGCGCCGGACATCGCCAGGTAGACCATCTCATCCATTTTGGTGTCCTATCGTTGCGTCATCGGTACTAGCGAATATTGATAACGGTTTGCGTTACCGTATCCGCGGTTGAAATCATCTGCGCATTTGCCTGGAAATTTCGCTGCGCTGTAATCATCTGCACAAGCTGTGCCGTGAGATCCACGTTGGAAGCCTCGAGCGCGCCTGACTGCAGGTTGCCGAAGGATGCTGTTCCAGCCTCGCCCAGTAATGCATCTCCCGACTGAAACGATTCGCCCCAGGACGTGTCGCCCAGCTGTTGCAGGCCTTGTGGATTGACGAAGTTCGCTAACGCGAGTTTGCCGAGCGATGTCGACTGCCCGTTCGTAAACCTGGCGAACACGATCCCCTCCGGGTCAACGCTAACGCCAGTCAGTCGACCGGTCGTAAACCCGTCCTGCGACAGGGAATTGACACCAAAATTACTGCCAAACTGCGTTGCCGTATTAAAGTTTAGTGACATATCGATGTTTGCGGCGCCAGTACCCGGGTTGTAAGACGCCAACGGCATCAGGCCACCTGCCGGTGACTGCAGCGTTCCGTCCGCGGCGAACACGATTGGCGTGGCCCCCGCGACGGGATTGCCCTCAATCTCAACCTGGGTATTCCAGGTATTCACCGCCGCATCCTTGACGAAATAGACTGTCGCGGTGTGCGCTGCGCCAAGGGAATCGTAGACCGTCACAGACGTCGTATGGTTGAAGCTCGATGGGTCTGTCGGATCAAACACCGGGTTAGATGGCGGTACTGCATTCGCAGGCAGGTTGATGCCGAACGCCGCACTGGTCGTTGCCTCTGGCGGACTCGCACCGGTCACCAGCTGCAGGTCCTGAGGCGTGCCGGTATTGAATAATCCGTTACCGGCAAAAGGGTATGCCTGCAGCCTAGCGCCTTCCGCATTAACGACAAAGCCCTGGTTGTCGACGCCGAAAGCACCGGCACGCGAATAGCTGCGGGCACCATTTTCGCTTAGCACGAAGAAACCTTCGCCACCAATGGCCAGATCCAGCGCGTTATCAGTGAAGTCAATGTTGCCCTGCGTGAACTGCTGCGCAACGGCGGAGAGACGTACGCCGCTACCGGATGCACTCGAACCAACGCTTTGCGTTCCGATGGCGAAGACTTCCGAAAACTGGGCGCGGGACTTCTTGAACCCGTGGGTATTGACGTTCGCAACGTTATTGGCAGTGACTTCCAGGTCGGAAGATGCTGCGTTCAATCCGCTAAGTGCGATGGCAAATGGCATGTTACTTCTCCTGCGTTATTTCTGATTAATTACAAAATTCTGCGAATCTCACTGAGCGCCAGCGTGTCGCCGCCCTGGAGATTTAGTGTAAGCCCCTGGCCAGGACCACCTAGACTGACACTGTCGATACTGGCCTCCAGCAATGTCTGGGCGCTTTCAACGTAGCCACCCTGAATCACTCGTGTGCTGACCCGATAGTGGCCGGGTTCCACCTGCCGGCCTTCTGCGTCGCTACCGTCCCACTCGAATCGAGCAAGGCCTGGCGGCTGCTCACCCAGGTTCAGACGGCGCACTACCTGGCCGTTGACATCGGTGATGTCGACTTCGATGTTGCTCACACTGGCGTTAAGCTCAACCGCACCTGCTATGCGACCATTCTCTGGAAGAAACCCGATATCGGTCCTGGCAAGAACAGAGTGGCCCACAAGATTTGCAGCCTGCAGTGCCTGCTCACTCTGAATTGAGTTCTGTAATCCGGAGAAGGAGCTATTGAGCTGCTCAATGCCATTAACGGTTCCGAACTGGGCCAGTTGGCCAAGAAATTCGCCGTTGTCCATGGGCTCGAAAGGGTCCTGGTTTTGAAACTGCGTGATCATCAAGGTCAGGAAATCGTCCTGGCCCAATTCATCACGAGCATCCTGTGAAGTTGGCGGCGGTGCCAGATTCGCCAGCTCGCCCAAATTGTTTATTTCATCCATTTGATATTCCTGTTTCCGACCTGTTTGCTCAGCGGCCTATCGACAGCGTCTGTAACAACAGGTCTTTGGTCGTATTCATCATTTCAATATTGTTTTGATAGGAGCGAGACGCCGACATCATGTTGACCATCTCCTCGATGTTGTTGACATTGCTCACAAATACGTTGCCATCCGCATCAGCGTCGGGGTGATCCGGTCGATGTTGAATTTCCAGTGGCGCCTGGCTTTCGACAACGCGCTCCAGCTTGACGCCGGTTACGCCCGACTGGCTGGCCAGCGCATCACCAAACGTGCTGAAGACGGGCTGGCGAGCACGATAAACCTGCTCGGGATCGCCGCTGACGCTGCCGGCGTTGGCCAGATTACTGGCCGTAACGTTCATGCGTACCGACTGCGCATTCATAGCGCTGCCAGCAACATCAAAAACTTTAAACAGTGACATCAGTCACCTCCTTTCAATGCATATCGCAGCGACCGAATCTGTCCATCGAGAAACCTGAGCGTGGCTCTGTATTGCACAGCGTTTTCCGCGAAAGCTGCCTGTTCAACGTCTGTTTCAACAGTGTTGCCATCGAGCGTAGGTTGCGTAGGATTACGATACTGAACGTCCAGCCCCAACCTGTTCGTGTTCCAGGAAGTCTTATGCAGGTCGCTGGTTCTGGTCATTGATAGTTGACCGCCCTGCGCAGCTTTCAGTGCCGTGCCGAAATCGATGTCACGGGCCTTGTAGTTGGGCGTATCCGCGTTCGCTATATTCGACGACAGCACCTGGTTACGCAGCTCGCGAATTTTGAGCGCCTGTTCGTGATGTGCGAATGGTTGTAATTTCATATCAGTCAACGTTTCGTTCATGTCCTGCAAGTACCTATGCAACTGCCATGCCAACTCCTGGAAGTCGCTTCCTTGCGAACGCAAACTGTGAATCGAGGCAATTACTAAGACAGATAAAGCGGCAAGGCCTTGCCGCAGCGGCGAGTCGTTACCGCTTCTCGGGACTAAATCGGGGATTTCTGCCGCGTACTGGCACGGGTCTTGCAGCACAGACATCAGACAGAGGACAAATGCCCGCTACGGAGTTCATTGAATTCTTGATATCCGGGCTGAAACCAAGCCATAGCAAGGAGTCTGGCGAGCAATGACAGAATCGACAGCAAATAAACCAGGCGACGGCGTCAGCATATTGACGCATCGCCACCCCGGACGCCGCAATTCTGACGCCGGGCGGCTTGTTGCAGCGGTTTTCAGCAAGACCCGACTTGGGCGACCGTTCCTGACCGCCGGGTTAGTGGCGTGCCTGGCGCTGTCCGTGGAGGCTTCTGAATGGCAAACCAACCAGGAGATTGCCAAAGTGGCCGAGAAATACGCCAAGGTCCGATTCGGCAAGGGTGACGCAAGAGTGACTCCGGTCGCCGGCCATTTGGATCCACGACTGCGTTTACCGCGCTGCAGCCAGCCGCTGGAGCCATTCGTGCGGCCCGGCACGCAGGTATCCAGCCGAACCGTCATCGGAGTGCGCTGCTCGGGATCTCGTCCGTGGAAGGTCTACGTTCCGGTAAATGTGGTGGTAACACAACCCGTCCTGGTCGCCAGGCGGACGCTGCCCAGTGGCCACGCATTGACCGCTGATGATGTGACGCTGGAGTCGCACGACGTGTCTCGCCTGAACGGCGGCTACCTGTCGAGTATCAAGGAGCTTACTGGGCAGCGGCTTAAACATCAGGTGATTGGCGGTCGAATCATGACGCCTGCCATGCTGAAGGCGGATGTTATCGTCCGACGTGGGCAAACCGTCACGCTGGTCGTTCACAACGACCAAATGAATATTTCCATGACCGGCAAAGCCTTGACCGACGGCGCCCTGAACCAGCGCATCCGTGTCGAGAATGTCAATTCTCAGCGTGTGGTTGAAGGCCTTGTCCGTTCGCCGGAATATGTTGAAATACTGGTGCACAAATAGTGCGTTTTTTTTAATGCGAATCCTAAAGTTACGGCGCAGCAGGTCGATAACGGGAGGAAGCAACAATGATTGTTGAGGTAGGGAATTATGTCTAACAGGATCAATCCGATGGATCAGGGTTTGCTAGGAAAAATTGGCAACAAAATCGGCGAAACCAGCACTTCGAAATCCGTCGATGCGGGCAAGTCGGCAACCGGCAAAGAGGCTTCGGACCCGTCAGCCGGGAGCGAAACCGTTGAGCTCACGTCTGGCGGCAAGTTGCTCGAGCGCCTGGAAAAGTCGCTTGCGGACATTCCTGATGTTGATCGGGCCCGTGTCGATGCGGTTAAAGCCCAAATAGAGAACGGTGAATATCAAATCGACGCCGACAAGATTTCCGAGGCTATGCTCAGGCTCGACCAGGAAATTGACGGCCGGTAGCCAGCGATATGACGCCCACACAGTGCAAAATCGCTTTTGAACAAAACCTGACCGAGAGCATTCACCATGCACTCGATCTAAATTCCGTACTTGATAACGAACGGATGGCTTTGGAGCAAAAAAACACCACGGCACTCAATGACGTCGCAGTCAGCAAGAAACTATGCGTCACCAAACTGGAAGAACTTGACAAGATTCGTCGAAAAATTGGTAAAGAATGCGGGTTCTCTGAAGATGACGAGGGTCCAGCCAAGTTGATTAGCTGGTGCGACCAGCACGATGAAATCGCGACATTGTGGTCAAAGTTTCTCGGCATCGCTGAGTCATGCAGCAATGTAAACGCTGCCAACGGCGCGATTATTCGAGTCCGTCAGGGGCAAGTCAATAATGCGCTCCTGATACTCAGAGATGGTACGGCAGACGTTAATACATATGGCCCTACAGGCCGAAACGGCGGAGAACTCAAAACCCGATCGCTTGCAGAAGCGTGAGCCCGTCAAGTCAGAAGAGGTAGTAAAAGATGTTAATAGTGAGTCGCAAAGATGCAGAATCGATCCTGATCCGTCCTGTTGAAGACATCGATCCTAAAATGACCCTTGCCGACCTGTTTCGCGACGGTCCCATAGAGATCACGATATTTTCGTCCGGCAGCAATCGCGTCAAAATGGGCGTGCAGGCGCCCGAGCAACTATCGATTTGGCGCAAAAGCGCAGCTGCCTAGCATCGTATTTCTCAACAAAACGCGGTGCCGAAAGCGCCGTTTTCAGGGTACAGAATAAGCTCTCCCTGCCGATAACTAGCAAAAGTGCAGCCGGATTCTCCGACTGTGACACCGCTGATATATCCGGCCCAGGCTGACAGGGATGAGCAAGATGAATCTGCAAAGATTCCAGTTACTGACGTTTTCACTAATCCTGACTGCATGCAACGGCGGTGCTAGCACGAGCGACACACCCGTGCCGAGCAGCACGCAACCGCTCAATATCATTCCCTCTAACGAAGCCATTATCGCGACGGTCTATGACAGCGCCTACTCCGTTCCCGACGGTTTTTTCGTCGATGAACGCGCCAACACACTGCGGAGTTATTCGCTTTATCATGTCAAAGACACGTCGGTTTCCTACGAATTGTGTAGCAATGATTATTCTGAAGCGTTCGCGTGGGAGGAAGCCGACAATATCAGCCGCCCGGTGAGTGGTTATTTGGTCAGCTCTTACGAAAACGACAAATATTTCGAATTTATTCGCGAACTCTCTTTCCCGGATGACGTCGGCAACACCGGCAACGACACATCGCCAGGATTCGCCAGAGTTTTCAAATGCAGCAGTATTGATCGCAGTGGTGTAGACAGAAACTTGCGCAGTGGCTATGGCGGCACATTAAATACTCGCCCGCTAACTTCCGACGTTGTCCGTGACTTCGCAGAGTACTTGTGGCAATTCACATTCTTTGAAACATCAAACAGAAAAGTACTGGACTCATACTCTACCGATAACGTGAACTCCTATGATCATACATTGCTGCTGGGCTTTGTAATCAACCAGGGATTCGGCCAGTGCGACCGTATCGAAGTCGTCGACTGGACCTTCAGCGCTGACAAATTGACAGGCACAGTCAGTCGCGATTTTCGCTTCCTATTCTCCCTGGAAGCACAGCTGCGAGAAGGCATACCGGAGCAATGTTGATTCTCCAGACCTGAATATTTCCCGCCGCCAGGTTCCGCACGATCCCACAATATGCTGGCGCTGCAATCGACCACTGACGCGTGGGACACTTGGATTCTAACGCGGTGCCACACACTGCAGTGTGAGCGCCAATCCAGGCGGCGCAAGCGGGGTGCACATTGCCGCCGGCTATGTATAATCCACGAGCCTGCACACGCCGAAATCGGTGCAATGAGCCACCGACAGCCAAATACGTACCCTATAAAGAGATCCACTATGACCACCACGCTCAAATCGCTGCAGGAATGGGTTGATTCCGTTGCAGACCTTACTCAGCCTGACAACATCCACTGGTGCGATGGAAGCGAAGCCGAAAACAAGCGGTTGATATCGGAAATGTGTGCCAGCGGCACGCTGTCTCGGTTGAATGACGAGGCTTATCCCGACTGCTACCTGCACCTGTCTGACCCGTCGGATGTCGCGCGCGTCGAACACCTCACTTTTGTTTGTACGTCCTCAAAAGAAGACGCCGGACCGAACAATAACTGGATGGCGCCAGGTGATGCCCACGAAAAAATTGACGCACTGTTCGCGGGTACTATGCAGGGCCGTACGATGTACGTTGTGCCGTACTGCATGGGCCCGATTGACTCGCCTTATGCAAGACTTGGCGTTGAGATTACTGACAGCCCGTACGTGGTCGTCAATATGCGCCTGATGACGCGCATGGGTAAACCTGCATTGGCACGAATCGAAAAGGAAGGCTCATTCGTCAAGGGGCTTCATTCGACAGGCGACCTGGATCCCGAGCGCCGCTTCATCATGCATTTCCCGGAAGAATTGTCGATTAAAAGTATCGGCTCCGGTTACGGCGGCAACGCACTGCTCGGCAAGAAATGCCACGCGTTGCGAATTGCGAGCTACCAGGCCCGCACCGAGGGTTGGCTTGCCGAACACATGTTGATTGTCGGAATCGAGAATCCGCAAGGTGAAACGCACTATGTTGCCTGCGCCTTTCCGTCCGCCTGTGGCAAGACCAATCTTGCCATGCTGATTCCGCCAGATTCACACGCCGGCTGGAAAGTGTGGACCCTGGGCGACGATATTGCCTGGTTGCACCTGGATGATGACGGTAGGCTGCGCGCAATCAATCCAGAGGCCGGTTATTTTGGTGTCGTTCCAGGTACAAATGAAAAAACCAACAAAAATGCGTTCGACATGATCCATCGCGACACTATTTATACGAATGTCGCCACGACCGCAGATAACGAGCCCTGGTGGGAAGAGAAGAAGAGCGGATCTCCGGCAACTGACTGGCGCGGACAAAGCTATGTGACGGAAAATGGCCCGGCGGCCCATCCGAACTCCCGATTTACAGTTGCGGCGACCAATAACGCGTCTTATTCCAGTCTCGCCGAAGCACCCGAAGGTGTACCCATTTCGGCGCTGGTTTTCGGCGGTCGTCGCAGAGAGCTTGCACCCTTGGTGTATGAGGCGAAAGACTGGAACCATGGTGTTCTCGTCGGCGCCGGCGTTGCCTCTGAAACGACGGCAGCGAATATTGGCGAGGTTGGCGTCGTCCGTCGGGATCCCATGGCGATGAAGCCATTCTGTGGTTACAACTTTGCCGACTACTGGAACCACTGGCTGTCATTCAGCGAGCGCTCCGACAAGTTGCCGCGGATTTTTCACGTCAACTGGTTCCGCCAGGACGACGACGGCACCTTCCTGTGGCCCGGTTTTGGCGAAAACCTGCGGGTCATTCGCTGGATCATTGATCGATGCGAGAATCGGGTGGACGCGCGAACGACGCCGATCGGATTTTTGCCCAGCCGATCCGATATCGACACGAATGGCCTGGACGTCAGTACCGAGACCATGGATGCGCTGTTATCGGTGAATCTGGACGCATGGCGTGATGAGATGGATTCGGTAGGTGCGTATCTAGATAGCTACGGCGAGCGCCTGCCTGCGGCTCTCAAGAAAGAGCAGGAAGAAGTGCTTGCCGAGCTGCAAAAGGCCGGCTGAATGATTTCATGAATCGCGGCTAAAGCCGCTCCTACAATGCTCAATAGAATCGTGGGAGCCGCTTTAGCCGCGATTCCCTACTCTTCGCAAGAAAAATGAATCGCGAGCGAGGTGCCCGGTTTCGCCGCTCGTCCCAGTCCGATTATGCCTTCCCCCGACAATTCCGAACTATCGCGGCGTACAAATATCTCGTCGCCTTGCGCTGACTCGAGAAATGTACCGTTGGTACTCTGGTCGATCAGGATAAACTTGCCGCGACGCATTTCGACGCGTGCATGAATGCGGGATATCAGGTTGCCCTTGACGACGAGGTCATTCTCGTCGGCTCGTCCCATATTGATGTTCTTGCGCGTTTCGTCGACGATCACGGACTTATTGCGAAAATTCAGCACCAGTTTTGTCGGCCCCTTGGATTTTGATTCCCAATCAATTGTCGGCAACATGCTGGTCGCCTCTTCCGGCTGCCACAGCAATTCGAAGAGTGCGACCTCGTCGATTCTGCCACGCACGGTCGCAACATCGATTTGACGAGTCTGCGATCGCCATTCGTCGCTCATTTGATCAACCGTCGTTCCGGAAATAATCACCTGCTTGGATTTGGCCTGCGAGGTCATCCTGTTTGCTGTATGCACGGCGGCGCCGAAAATATCGTTCTGTTCCTGTACGACGGGCCCAAAGTGGCAGCCGATCCGAATGGAAACCCTTATATCATCGTCCCCCAAGCTGATACGTTTTTGCATCTGGCTGGCGGCACCCATCGCCTCGTCGACAGTAGGGAATGTCGACATGACCTCATCACCAATGGTTTTGATGACGGTGCCATTAAACTGGTGCGTGGAATCCTTCATGATGTCGAGGCAGCGCGCGACGGTCTCGCTGGCCTTCGTGTCGCCGAATTTGTCGTACAGCTGGGTGCTGCCGACAACATCGGCGAACAGAATCGCGACTTCCAGGTCTTTGGCCATCCCGTATGTACCCTGTGAATTCCCAGCCGAATCGCCGGCTGGACCGGCGATTATAAGCGCTAACACCCTGATTATCAGTACATTATGTCTAATTACTTCTGCTAACGTACATTATGCATTTATCAGGCAAGCCACTAAATTATGGCGTTTTTCTTCTCTACTTTTCAGCGACAATATACGCTATCCACGCCAGATCTGCCTCTCCCTTTTCGTCAGGTGTGAATTCTCCGTTGCCGTCACCGTCCTCATCCTCGCCTTCCCAGTAAAGCGTTGACTTCCTGAAACCGGCCTCGGCGAGGATTTCCCGGATTTCCGGCGCGGACCAGAGTCGCCAATTGTAGGAGAACGCTTTCTTAATTTTCGATCCATCTGGAAAACGAAAATGGATATGACAGCGAATATAGTGGGTCACAGGATGAAATTCGGCCTGGTGCCAAACGTAGGTAAATCCTTTGTGCTTCGTCTTCTCTTTGGTCTCTTCCTGGGCCTCCGGGCCACCAAACATGTCGACGAAGAAAACGCCATCATCTTTCAGGTCTGCATACGCTTTTTCAAAATAGGCGCGCAGCTGATCGCGCGTGTTAAAGATGAAATAACTGAAGTTGAACGCTGCGAGAATATCCACTAGCGGGGCGTCGACTGTCATTACATCAGATTCAATCAGGCGAACTCGCGCCTGGTCCGCAGACGACAGCCGGCTGAGGCGATTCAATCGGCCCCACTCAAGAACCGATGGCTCAATATCAACGCCCATCGCCTGAAATGCTTCTCCCTGTTTTACCCACTCGCACGAAGCGCTGGCGGTTCCACAGAAATCTTCGCGAAAGAGATGCGCGGTACGCCCGCTTATTTCCGTGAAGGTCTTTTGCAGGAACTCCACTTCATGTTCGACGTTTTGCACGGATTTTTCGTACAAATCATGGATATCAGCCTGCTCGGCCATCGTTTTATGACTGGTTGCGGGTTTGGCGCTCATTGCTCGAGAGTCTCATCTGGTTTGTGGGCAGCGCGCATTGTAGCCGTATAGCGAACAACAATCACCGTTGGTGGATAGGGAATCGCGGCTGAAGCCGCTCCCACGATGCTGCATAGAACGGTGGGAGCGGCTGCAACCGCGACAACCTACGCTGCCGCAGGTAACTTGCTCAGTGCCTCTTCCAGGACTTCAACGCCGGCGCCGGGGATATGGGCGTTCTCACTGAGATGCCGGCGCCATGCTCGCGCACCGATTTGACCGGCATACAGGCCCAACAGATGACGAGTCATGTGTTTCAGCTGGGAGCCCTCCGCCAGCTCCTTTTTGATGTAGGGCAATAGCTGAAGCACCAGGTGGTGGCGATCGCGCGGCACGGGACCGGTACCAAATTCACGTTCAAGCGCCGTCAGCAACCACGGCTGGTGATAAGCCTGACGACCGATCATCACACCGTCGACGTGAGCCAGGTGCTCATAGCATTCCGCCACAGAATTGATACCGCCGTTTAAAACAACTCTAAGAGCTGGCATGTCCTGTTTCAGGCGATAGACGCGTTCATAATTGAGTGGGGGAATACTGCGATTTTCCTTTGGACTCAGGCCTTCGAGAATTGCTATCCGTGCATGTACAACAAAAGTCCCGCAACCGGCTGCTGCTGTTGTAGCAACGAAATTACGCAGAAAAGCATCGCTGTCCGAATCGTCGATACCGATACGCGTCTTAATGGTAACCGGCAGCTCGCAAACGGCGCGTATTGCGCGAACGCAATCAGCGACCAGGGCCGGATTCGACATCAGGCAGGCGCCAAACTGCCCGCTCTGGACCCTGTCGCTGGGGCAACCGACATTGATATTGATTTCGTCATAACCCGCGGCCGCACCCATGCGCCCCGCATTGGCCATTAATTCAGGGTTGCTACCACCGATTTGCAGCGCGACCGGATGTTCGCTGTCGTCAAATTGCAGCAGTTTCCGAGCATCCCCATGTTTGAGCGCCGCCGCTGTAACCATCTCCGTGTACAGGCCTGCGGAGGGACTCAAGGTGCGCAAGAAATAGCGGCAATGACGGTCTGTCCAGTCCATCATTGGTGCAATATTTACTATATTTTTCATAAATTTAGAATGGTTTTCTATTATTAGATCGAGATAAGTGGCAACGCGAACTCGAACTTTGCACTGGCCGATTGAGGAATGCATTGTACTATCCGATCAATGGCTCTTCGCGTCGCACACCCCTGCCGCCAAACGTTGCTAGCTTCCAAGCGAAGCTGCCCCCCACGCTGACGTACCAGTTGTCACTATTCAGTCGCACTCATCACGCCCGCAAATTCATCGAAGTCGAGCATAAGATTCATATTCTGCATTGCTTGGCTTGCGGCACCCTTCAATAGGTTGTCAATGCATGCAACCAGGCAGACGTGTCGGCCATCTCTTGCATCGACACCGAAACCGCCAATCAGGGCGGTCGGTTGTTGGGCAACATTACTGATTTCCGGTATTTCTTTGGCGATCTCAATCAACCGATCGTCCGAGTAATGCCTTTCGTAAATCTGCAGCAACTCTTCTGTGCTAGTTTCTCGCGCCAGGGTCACAGACAGCGTAACTGATATTCCACGAAAAAATTCAGCTACATGTGGCAGAAAATAAGTTTGCTGTTGCAGATGGTGACTGACTTCAGACTCGTGCACATGGCCGGTCAGCGAATACGGCAGGAAATTGTTTCTGATCCTGTCTGGATCATTGCGTGCGGATGGCGTCCGCCCGGCGCCACTATAGCCTGACACTCCAAAAGCCACCGGTGGTCCACAGATGTCACGCAACAGCGGTGCCACTGCCAGTTGTATTGCGGTGGCATAGCAACCTGGATTGCTCACGCGCATGGCGCCACGAAGCTGCTCCCGGTTTCGCTCCGGCAGGCCATAGACCCAGGTATCATCAAACCGATAGTCCGCGCTCAGATCAATAACTTTTTGGGTCGGATCCAACTGCCGAACATAGTCACTGGCCATTTGGTTCGGCATTGCCAGCACGACCACGTCCGCCGCCCTCTCAGAGAGCATCTCAGGTGTCACTAACTCAAACGCCATGTCTGACGGCAACTCCGGGTACACCGAACAAATTCTGCGATCGGCAAGACTGCGCGATGACACCCAGGCCAGTTCCATCCTTGGGTGCCTGAGTATCAACTGAAGCAGCGCTTCGCCTACGTAGCCGCGACCACCTATCAACGCAATGCTCGCATTCATAGTCTCTATCGTCCCTCTCAATCTTTTCGTCGTGAACAAAAACGGCTGCCTAAGCCCGGAGAAAGCGCTCGATGTTGGACGCCTGCCAGCTCTCCGGAAGAGCCGCTGCTCGATTTACGGCATTATCCAATTCGGACATATCTTCGAATCCGCATGCAAACACCAGCCAATCGCCGCGGCGCAGAACGGCATCCGCCTGTTTCAGGTACCACGGTGTAATCTGCTTGTCCGGCCGGGCCCGCCAATATATTTGCGGATAATGCCTCGTTACCTGGTTCCACAGTGTTGTTCCGAGCCCCTCGCCCTGGGCATTCGGCGTGACGGCAAATTTGTCAAGATAGGGAATATTGTCGGCATCGCGAGTGACAATGGCCGCTGCACGAAACGAAGATGAGCACAGCACACGATCGATATCACAACAATCAAAGTAGTCCGATTGCAAGGGTCGACCGAAGCAGCGTTCCAGTAACTGACGCAGCTTGGACTCTTGCTCATCGGACAGTGCCGAATGAACCTCAAAGGTTTCTCCAGAGCGGATAAGAGTGCCCGCACCCTTGTGAGTGAATAGTTCCTTGGTCAGCTGTCGGGCCGAGGTAATCGACACGGATGCGGTTGGGGGCAATTGGTCAAGCAATGATTTGATCTGCTCCAGCTTGAGACTCATCCCGGAATGGAGCCAGTCGGCGTTGGTCAGATGATCATAGTCGGACCGCAAATTGATCGCCGAAATAACTTGACCGGAATCATTCAAAAGTCCTCCGGTGGGTGTCAGAAAGACAATCTTGTGGGGCTTGATAGCCGTCACCAAAGCCGTCGCAGCTCGATCGGCATTAATATTGAGTACCTGGCCGCCTGTGGATTCGCCAAAGCAATTAACGATTGGCAACGCACCGGCCTGAATCGCAGCATCGATGCTCTGCAAGTTGACTTTCTTGATGTCGCCGACCAGTCCGTACCGGGATTGATCCAGGTAGTCACATTCGAATACGCCGTGCTGAATCATTCGCGAGCGGACGTTGTGTCGCTCCAGCGCCTCAACCAGGAATTGGCTCTGTTCGTAAACAATCGGTCTGGCAATACCCAGTATTTCGCTGTCCGTAAAGCGGAGATTGTCAACAAATCTTGGTTCAATGCCCGCAGCCTCCAATGCTGAATTCAACTGCGGGCCAGCACCATGCAATACAATGGGGAACAGGCCAACGTGCCGCAGGAATGCGAGCGCGGAAGCAAGTTCTTCCATCTCATTTGCCATGACGCCACCACCCACCTTGATCACAGCGAATTGCTTGTTTGCGACGCTGGAGAAGCGGAGCAGGTAATCCCGAGCCTCGCGATTTGCGCTGAACTGGCCAAGAAGTTCGACAATAACGTTTCGGATTTCACTCATTGATGAGCCTCCTGCAGCAACCGGTCATATATCTTT
Source organism: Woeseiaceae bacterium (assembly GCA_051007895.1). GTDB lineage: Bacteria > Pseudomonadota > Gammaproteobacteria > Steroidobacterales > Woeseiaceae > SZUA-117. The sequence goes on along the minus strand of JBPCYD010000302.1, from coordinate 1,596 downwards.
GCGGCGCGAATCAGCTGATCGACGCTCACCCATTCATCGGCGGAGTGCGCCTGTTTAATATTGCCGGGACCAAGAACCATTGCCGGGTGTCCTGCCGCGGAAAACAACGACGCCTCGGTCCAGTAGTCGACGGGTGCTCCGACCTCCAGGTTGTGCCGGGCACAGAAATCCCGGGTAGCTATGACGGCACCTGCATGCGCAGGCAACGGCGGACCAGTGAAGCGAGCATTCCAGTCGGCCGTTCTCGACGCGTCAGTGGCATTGCAGATCGCCGACAATGCGGAGTCCGTATCACCACCCGGTGGCAACCGCGCGCTCCAATGGACGTTCGACTTTGCGGCAATGACGTTGCTCCCCGTCCCTCCCGACATCGAACCAAGGTTGAAACAAAGGCCGCGTCCGAGTGCCGCTTCGCTCGCCGCGTATTCAATCGCGGTACTGGCCCACACCGCAGCCTGGTGATTGGCATTGTCGATCAATGCGCGCGGGGCGGAACTATGCCCGGCCTCGCCGTGAAATTCGCCCAACACCGAGAGATAGCCACGGTGCGCAACTACTGCTTTGCACTCGGTTGGCTCGGCCACCACGACAACCTGGTAGCTGCCTTCGGGCAGTGACTGCGAAAACGCCTCGACACAGCAGCCCTCCGCTCCTTCCTCGTCAGTCGAAAACAGGATCGCAATCGGGTAGTCGGAAGCTTGGGCAATCGCCAGTAGCACCGCTGCCGCGCCCTTGATGTCGCAGCAACCCCGGCCAAAAGCCCGCTCTTCCTCGAAGGTTAGTTTCAGCGGCGGTCGCGTCCAACCTTCACCGATCGGCACAGTATCCAGGTGGACATTGAATAGAATTTTCGGATCCCCTCTTTTCGCAAGATAGCTGACGCGTCCCCGCCCGTGATCCTCCACTGATACAGAAAAGCCGTTGCCAGGCTTCAGAACAGAGTCGATGTACCTGAATATGTCATGGGTTGCGCCAATGTCGCGCGGCGGATTCTGCGTATCGCAACAAACCAGATTCTCCAGGTGTTCTAGTATCCGGTCGTTTGTCATCTCCTCTCACGTTGGTGCGCGCCGTTAATTCTTGCTGACAGCGTCGAGCTCTGACCGATCAGTTTGATAAAGCCGTTTGCCTCCTCAGGTGTCCAGGCGGCGGATTGGGCGTAGACGGAGTCGGGATCCTGTAGTACGTGTGCAGACTCAATAGCTACTGGCAAGATGACAGCGCCGTCTGTCCGCAACGTAACGGTGCCGGTGACCTGCTGCTGCGATGAGCGCAGATAGGCCTCCAGATCGAATTTGTGCGGCTCGTAGAAGAAGCCGGTGTAAACCAGTTCGGTCCACCGTTTGGCGACGATGTGTCGAAACTGATTCTGCCAACGCGTATTTACTGCATCTTCCAATGCCTGGTGCGCAACCAGCAGTGCATCGATTCCGGGACACTCGAATACAATTCTTCCCTTGAGTCCTATGGTGACGTCGCCCGTGTAAACATGCCGTCCGACGCCGTAAGCGCCGCATGATGCATTTAATTCAGCCAGTATTTCCGGGCCCGTCATCTTGCGGCCGTTTAGCGTCACCGCGACGCCATGTTCAAAGC
>JBPCYD010000301.1:0-3314 GCA_051007895.1 Woeseiaceae bacterium | reverse complement strand
GGGGGGGGGGGGGGGGGTGGGCGGGGACAGACCCGCGAGAAGAGGAAGGGGGGGTGGGGGCCCTCCTCCCCCCCCCCCCGATTCCCCAAAGACTCTGTTATTCGCCTGCCGCATGAACGACGTTTCCGTCCATCAGCGTCAGCAGAACATTCGTCTCATGAATATCGTAGGCATCGGTTTCGAAAAGATTTCGGTCAAGCACGACGAGATCGGCTTTCTTGCCAACCTCCAGTGAGCCAATTTCGTCTTCCATCCGCAGTTGATAGGCCGCATCGATGGTATAGCCGCGAATCAATGATTCAAGATCGAGTCGCTCCTCTTCCCTGGGCTGAATCGGCGCATCGGGCTCACCCGGATTCTGGCGCGTGTGGCCGATTTCCATTTGCACAACCGGGGACATGCCCAGCATTCCAGCACCACTGGCTGGAAAGTCGCTGCCCCAGGTCAGCCGCACGCCGAGTTTTTTCAGACTATTGAAACGCCAGTAGCGATTGAACTGATCCTCGCTGACGAACTGCTCACCGTAGGTGTCATAGGAAGCCCATAACGGCGTGCTCTGTGCAATGACGTCCAGCTCGGCAAAGCGCGGCAGGTCCTGATCCGTAATCACCTGGATGTGGCAAATCGCGTAGCGCGACAGACTGTCCGGATGCGCGTTTCGCGCCTTTTCAATTCCATTGAGCGCTTCGTGAATAGCCCGTTCGCCGAGGGCATGAACATGCACGTCGATGTTATTGGCGGCCGCCCCAGTCAGCATTTCGGCCAGCTCTTCGTCGGAAAATACCGATTCACCGCTGTTACCAGGCTCACCCTGATAGTCCTCGAACATAGCGGCGGTCCTGCCTTCGACCGTGCCGTCCTGCATAATCTTGAGAAAACTAAAGTGGTAGTTTTCGCCCTTGATCGTTTCGCGCCAATTGCTCGCTCGCTCGACCGCTTGCGCTACGTCGTCAGGACCCGCCGGCCGGTAGGACCCCTTAAGCCTGATCGTGAGATCGCCGCCAGACTCGAGACGCGTCAAAATATTGCGGAGATTGTCCGCATCCGACCCGGCGCCCGCGTCGTAGGCCGCGGTGACGCCGTAGGAATTCAGCACGTCAATAACGTGAGCAGTTCCCGCGACGATGACGTCTTCGGTTATGACATTGAGCGCAGTCATCGCCATACCCGCGGTTCCCTCCAGGAGGTAACCGGTCGCGTCGCCGTTATCGTCACGTTTGTAGTAACTGAACCCGGGAACCGGATCGGCTGTATCCTGGGTAATATTCAGCTCGGCCAACGCCGCCGAATTCGCCCAGGCCCCGTGAAAACCCTCGTCCATAATTAACACCGGCTTGTCCGCAACCACGGCGTCAATCATTTCGCGGCGCGGCCCTTCCGGGCCAAAGGTCGTCGACAACCAGCCGTAACCGAAAATCAGCGGCGACTCGCTGTTTGCCGCCGCATAAGCACCGATTGCAGCGATCCAATCATCCACCGTGCCACCCGTTTCCAGGCTGAGCGCTTTGGCATATGCACCTCCACTAACGGGGTGCATGTGTGTATCGATGAAACCCGGCAACAACATTTCATCGTCCAGGCGATGCTGGATCGTATTCTCGCCAACCAGCCCCATCGCGCCATCCAGGTCACCGACGTACACGATTGTGTCGCCATCCACGGCGACTGCCTCGACCCAGGGTTGCGCGTCATTCAGCGTATAAATCGCGCCGCCAGTAAATACACGATCGACACCAAAATCGGGTTCCTGATCCGAACTGCAGGCCGCCAGTAACAATAACGGCAGGATTCGAATCGCGGCTAAAGCCGCTCCTACAGGATCATGGCCGCGCAATCGAGTTAATGTGGGAGCGGCTCTAGCCGCGAATACTGACAAGTTGCAATTACGCTTCATAGACAGTCTGGCCACCCATGACGGTGCGCACGATACGGATGTCCTTGATCGCCTCTACATCGACGTCGTGCGGATCATTCTCGAGAATCACCAGGTCCGCAAGCTTGCCAGGCGCCAGCGTGCCTTTGATATGCTCTTCGAAGGAAGCGTAAGCGCCGTGCACTGTGCAGATTCGCATGGCATCGGTAACCGAAATCCGTTGGCTCGCTCCCCAGACCCGTCCGCGAACATCCTTCCTGGTTACCATGCTCTGTATGGCCATCATCGGTTCATACGGACCGGGTGTGTAGTCGGATGCCGGTGCGACCGGAATACCGGCATCAAGAAAGCTCTTGTGCGCGAACATACTCTCCATCTTTTCTTCGCCGTAATCGACCCACTTGTTGCCGTGATAGTGCGCATAAGTATAGAACGGCGCTGGCACAACGCCAGCCGCTTTGATGCGCGCCAATAGATCATCGTTAATCAACGAGCAGTGTTCGATCCTGTGACGTGGATTGGGACCGGTGCGATTTTTGAGCACACGTTCGTAGGCCTTCAGCACCATGTCGATGGTCCAGTCACCATTCGCATGAATGCCAACTCGAAAACCATGTGCAACAGCGTCATCGACGGCGGCATCGATCTGTTCCTGAGTCATCGTCAGGATGCCATGATCATCGGTCCCTTCGTAGGGCGTACTCATATACATGGTGCGCTCCGAAGCCGAACCGTCCGCCGCGAATTTCACGGCGCCAATGCGCAACATATCGTCCCCGAAACCCGTACGCATGCCGGCAGTCTTCAATCCCGCATAAACGTCACTATTGCCACCTGGCATGAAAGAGACGCGGAAATACAATTCGCCTGCATCGCGGGCATCCTGGTAGGCGATCATGTCATCCAGACCGCCATAGGCATCCGTCGTGGAGGTCAGTCCTGCGGCAGTCATATTCTTAGACGCAATCGTGGCCGCTTTTTGCCTGACGGCACGATCCATGACCGGCCAGGTTCCTGCCGCAAAGAAAACTTCCCGCGCATGTTCTGCCACTTTTCCCGTCAGCTCCCCGTCCTCACGGAAATACCGGCCGCCGACCGGGTCGGGTGTATCGTTGGTGACGCCCGCAATTTCAAACGCCTTGGAATTGACCACGCCGGTATGGCCACCACGATGACCAACATATACAGGGTGATCACGCACAACGTCGTCTATGTCCTGTCGATTAAGCGGCCGCTCGTCTTCGAACTTGGTGTCGTCATACATGACGCCGCGCACCCAGTGACCGGGCGGCGTGTTGGCTGCTTTGCCGGCGAGTGCCTCTTTGACATCATCGATACGGCGAAGGTTGACGTTGACCCCGACCGCCTCTTCGGCGAAAAGCGGGTGACTGTGTGAGTCAATGAATCCTGGCGTTACTGTCATGCCACGACCGTCGACCCT
>JBPCYD010000300.1:0-22314 GCA_051007895.1 Woeseiaceae bacterium | reverse complement strand
GCGGTCGGGTCGCCATAACGTTCGCCCTTTTTTGATGCTTCCATGTAAGCGTCGTGAAATGCTTTGCCTTTTGCCGTGAATTCGGGGCCTGGTTTGAATTCGAATGAGCCATAGTTGGCACGCCATTCATCTTCACCGCGGTATTGCCACACACCCGTCACATCAAAAGGTGCAGGGGGCCGCTCCCTGGAGAGATTGTCCGGATCGAGCGCACCGGCCGTAGTGCCGGTCGCCGACGCATCACCGGCGGCGGTGCCGTCGGATACGATCGGCAATGCTGGTGGTCGCGTTTTCTTCTCCCGAATTTGCCACGTTTCACCGGCAGGTGGCGGCTCCCAGGGCATTAGTGCCGGATACACCTGGCGTTGGCGTTCCGGAGCACCCGAATCGTCCATTGAATAGGATCTGCCATCTGCCCCGATCAGTCCCTGGATCAGCCCGCCCGGTTGCCCATTCTTCAGGGGGTGCATCTTGACAGTGACATCATCTCCGACTTTGAGAGAGCCACGGTCGAATCCATGCTGGCGCATGGCCGCAATGCTCTGACCCTCGATTTTCCATTCTTCGGATTCGCCCGCTTCGTTTTTCACATCCATCGTGATTATCATGTGAGGGTTACGATAGATGAATTGGGTTACCTCGCCAGTTTTCTGCACGGAAGCCGCTTCGTCGAAAACAACAGCAGAATGATGGGCCGTTACGATATTCGCGAACAACCCAGATGCCAACAGCGGTAGTAATAAGTATCTACGAGAATGCATTTCTTTCTTCTCCTGAATTCTGCAGTCGCCCGAGGTGCATGCCTCGAAAAACAATTTGACGATATGGATAGCTTGCGTCATTCGTTGCCGCTGATACCAGCCTCCAAATAGAGCCTGGCATTTTCGAGCGTACAGCCGACGTTGATTAATTCACGATCGGCGATCTTGGCCATGAAGTAATCGATAGTAACCGGTTCTGCCAGGTATACCGGGTCGGTCAGCGTCATCTGAAATTCCAATGCCAATCCGTCATCCGAAATAGCGATGCGCTCTACAAGTTGTTTCTGGTCACTTGAATCAACGCCAGTATGCGATCCCCATCGATCGGCAATGAAATTCGTGGTTTCAATGACCAGAACGTCATCTTCAAGCCAACCGACAGAGTGCCCCATCGCCGAGGGCTCTCCGGCAGGGTGGTCGCGATCAAGATAAATCGTCCGCTGCTTCTCACGCAGCTCATAGTCGAAAATGACAGTCTGGTCGTCTGGCCGCACAATCTTCATGGGATAAGGTAACAATGTCGATTTCGGCGGGCCGGGGTTTTTACAGGAAACCTGCGGATTCTGACTCTCATCGAAGTTGTCGACCAGCTCCTGCGCAAGTTTCGTATAGGGCCAGTCGGCTGGTGGGTTGTAGTGCGGACGTTTTCCGCGAAGGTCTCTTACCCACAGCCCGGTAAAGTCTGTTGACGGCGCTATCTGGACAACTCTCTTTTCCATCTCAAGTCGTGTGCCATCCGACTTTTCCAGCCACTTTAAACCGGAATAGGCCCTGTTGGGGTCCTTATCGGCGGCACCCTGCCAGGTTATCTGGTCGCCGGGTTTCAGCGACGTTTTGCTCCAGCCACGCTCAATCATCGCTGGCGGGTGCAACACCTCAATACTGTACTCGACGACTTTGCCAGCGGCATTGGGTGCCATGACTTTGATGAATACATGCGGCATGCGCCAGTCGTATTTGGTAACCGTGCCTCTATGCGTCTGAATGTTGTTTCTGTCAAGACTGGAATGAGAATGGTGTGCACTCGTGACAACGGCGCCTATCACCACAATCACACACCGTGTCAGCTTGCTCGCAACCGAACGAACGGCTGGATTAAGGAAGCTTATCCATTGACGGGATGTCTGCATAATTCGAGTTCCCCTGTTAGATCGGTGCCGACAACGATCAGAGACTCACCTGATCATTATGGCATCGTTCAGCATGACGAGATTGGCTGAACGAAGGCTGCTATCGAGAATGCCCGACAATCTTTCTATGTACCTGAAGAGTGCCATAAATTCGGAATGTATCTCGCTAGTTCGCCGGCAGAGCAACGAAAATACTGCAATCTCTATTTTCAATGTCAGGCGCTGTTACACATAATGCAACGATGTGAAACCTAAATCGTGTAAGCATCTGTTTTATTGATGCTTTTTGTATCACCAGCTCCCTTGCGTATGGCGTAACAACCCGGCTTACCTCAAACCCGCGAGATGTAGGCTCCTTGTGAGGAGTGATGCCAGTGCAGAGAAGCATTGTTCAACGCCTCATCGAGATGAAAATCCGGAAGAAATTCATTTGGGGGATGCTATGAATTCAAGACTAATAAAAACCTTGCTGGCATGGACACTCGGCACATCGACACTCTACGTTATTCCTGCAGGCGCGCAGGAAGACGGCGACGACGCGCTGGCGGAAATACTCGTGACGGCCCAGCGCCGCGAGCAGAGTATTCAGGATACGCCGGTTTCGATTACTGCTTTCTCGCCAGAGCGCCTCGACGAACTTGGTATCAACGACCCAGTCAACATGATGGATTTCGTGCCGAATGCAATGGTCAGTTCCGGCACCGGTCGTGGCTCGGAAGTGGCACAGTTTTCTATTCGTGGTGTTAATGAAGCCCGCATTAGCCCGGTGCTTGATCCCGGAGTCGCTATCTATATCGACGACGTCTACTACGGTCGACCGCAGGTTGGATTTCTGCAATTCGTAGACACAGAGCGCGTGGAAGTGCTCCGCGGACCACAGGGCACACTGTTTGGTAAGAACAGCACTGGCGGCGCGGTTCGCTACATCACGAAGAAACCGGACCTGGATGGCAATCACGGCTACGTAGACGTGACGGTGGGTGATTATGACCGCGTCAATGTCAAGGGTGCGTTCAATGCGGTGCTATCTGATACGACTGCCGTTCGCGTATCAGCGGCAAGCCTGGAGCGAGACGGCTACGTCAAACGACTGGCGGACAACGTCGACCTGGGAAATCAGGACGCGCGTGCATTCCAGGCTCAACTCCGCTACCAACCTTCGGACAGACTAACTGTCGACGTGCGCGCTGACTTTTCCGTTTCATCCGATAACAACGGCGCTGTCAAGCTGATTGACTACTACAATTTTAATACCACTACCGACTTGCCGAACCCGGGCGGGCCACCCAATCCGGCAAGCCCCAGTTCCAGCGCTATCGCTGCATGGAACAACCAGTGGGGCGGCACCGCAATGGAATATGCAGCAGAGATTCCAAACAGCCTGTACGAGGTTGCGGGTACCGGTCTCATCCCTTTCACCGACAACGAAAGCACAGGATTGTCGCTGGATTTAAGTTACGAGATCAGCGATCAAACTTCGCTGCGATCGATCACCGGTTACAGGACGATGGATTCGACGGCTTTTCGTGATCCGGACGACGTCGCTCACGCGACAACGTTTTTCGATGACTATGCCGAAACTACGGTTGATTTCTGGTCGCAGGAGTTTCAGTTCAACGGCTTACACATGGACGATCGCCTCAACTGGGTTGCGGGAGTCTATTTCTCCAGCGAGGAGAACGGCGTCAACGAGTTCGCAGATCGCGACGGTAGGTCCACGTCCCGTTATGGTGCGTTGATGTTGAACGACACGTCACTTCAGGAAACAGATAGCCTCGGCGTGTTCGCGCAAGGAACCTATGCGTTTACAGATGCGTTTTCACTGACACTTGGCGTCCGCTATACAGAAGACGACAAGAACTACACGGTTAGCCAGGTGGCGATGTGGGACGAACGTTTCGACCAGCTGGCCGACGACCTTGGCCTGGCCGACCTGGTTCCGCCGACATACGAAGGTGGTACTTGCGATCCGTCAGTGCAGGCTTCCTGCGTGTCGAATGCCGGCGTTTCCGGTGGTGATACATTTGACGCAGTTACACCGCGCATCGCCCTCGAGTATCGTGCAAATGATGACGTGATGTTTTACGGCTCGTTCTCCGGCGGGTACAAGGCTGGGGGAACGAACGATACCGTTGGTGATATCAATACGCCGTTCCAGGAAGAGCAGCTCGATAGCAGCGAAATCGGGGTTCGCACGACGCTGTTCGATGGCCGCGTCAGGGCGAACCTTACTGCGTTCAGCATGGATTACCAGGATAAGCAGATCACGGTGACGACATCGCCGATCTGTAACAACCGTTGTACGACCAATGTTGGAGACGGTGAAATAACGGGCTGGGAGTTCGACGGCATGGCGGCGATTACCGACAACCTGATCTGGAATATCGGTGTCGGCATACTGGATGCTAAATGGGACGATATAACAAACCCATCCGCGGGCGTCACGACTGCTTCGCCGTTCAGTGCAGCACCGGATCTGAGTTGGAATACCGGTCTGCGCCTAACGTCTGAGCTGTCCGGTGGCGCAAGCATTGTTACCAGTATCGACTACGCCTTTACCGATGATCACGCATCATCACCACAGGACAGCACGACTTTGTATATTCCCGACTACGGCCTGGCCAACGCCCGAATCAAGTGGGTGTCGCGGGATGGCGATTACGAAGTCTCCCTGTTCTGCAGTAATTGCTTCGACGAGGAATACGTACGGTCCGGCAATGGCTGGGCAGGTGGCACGGCCAATACACCCTTCCCATACAAGGAAGACAACGTGCCCGCATTTACAGCAAACACGCTCAACCCGCTCAGAAATGCAGCGCCAGGCATTACGATTGTTCACGTGGGCGCACCAAGAATGTGGGGCGCGCAGTTCCGCTACAACTTTGGCGAAAACTGAGAGCAGATCGCGAAATTGAATTGCGGTAAATAGCGGAGTTTCGCGACATCGATCGTTGGTGCCGGAGGAGCAACCCTCCGGCATTGACTCACGTCACTGGTTTGGCCTCGCAGCTTCTCTCGCGGGTCTAGGACCGACCAGGCCTGCATCGATTGCATGAAAGATCGTGCCGTAACAGTCGTCGTTGTTTACACAACCAACGGTAAGCCTGGCGAGGTCGGTTCTTGTTATTCGCCCAAACGTATTTTCATCCTGTAGCAGTTCGCCGCCGCCCGTTGGCTCCACCGGTTCGAATTCGAGCAGTCCATTCCGCACGATGGTGTAGTTTACGCCGCTGTTTTCGAGAACTCGTTCTGCCTCCGCTTTGTCCAGCATGTTGGGACTATCGGTATTGTAGCCATAGGTTTTTTCAAGGTAGTCGGCACTGCCGCGAACGCCGATTGATCCATGCAGGATAATCTGTTCGACGCCAGTCACTTGGGCAGCGGCTACAATATTCTGCATGGCAATGGCATAGAATGCCTGCTGTTCGCGCATCCGATTGCCGCGTCGTGCCGATGCATCGATGACGACTTCCGGTTGAATTTTCTCCATCGCGGCCAAAACAGACGACGCGTCCATCAGGTCGCCCTCAACTCTTTGGAAATCGACGCCCTCCAGACGCTCAAACGATGACGTTGCCCGGTGAAAAACGGTGACGCGCTCACCCTGGTCGACGAGCATTCGCACATGCGGCGCGCCGAGCTGGCCGGTGCCGCCGAATATCAATATGCCGTCCGCCAGAGCAGTCAATGGTATGACCAGCGATACCAAGAGAATCACGAGCAGGTCGATGACGTGTCGACGACCGATTTCACGTTTCAACATTTTCAAAAACTCCCTGTTGAGGTCTTTGTATCGGTAACTCATGAAGCTACATGACTCCCCGTATTTTGCAAAATAGCCGAGGCAGCATGCATCCTTATCTGCGTTTTACGCTCAAATCCAATCAATGAGTTAGAATGAGTTTGACCAGTCACTAACGAGCGAATTGCAACTGCCGTTAGTTATCTTTCGTTTTTAATGCACCTTGTGAGTAACTCCGATGCCTGCCTACGTCGTTTCCATGATGTCAATATCAGACCCAGAGACCTATCGAAAATATACTGATAGAACGCCGCCAATCGTGAAAAAATACGGCGGCAAGTTTCTCGCCCGTGGTGGCGACATACTGACTGTCGAGGGCGAAGAGTACAAAGACCGCATGGTTATTCTTGAGTTTCCGACACGGCAAGCCATCCTGGACTGGTACGCGGACCCCGAGTACGAGGAAGCCAGGACTTTTCGGCATGCGTCTTCTGAAGCCCGGATTTTCGTCATTGACGGGAATGACAATACGCTCAACCCCGATCCAAATTTGTGAAACGCATATGCATCGCTGCTGACAACTGTTGGCGGAAAACCAGTCTTCTTGAAATGAAATCGTAAAGCGAAGAACACCGCACTTTTCGCGTATCATAGTGATGATTCTGGCGTGCCTTAATTCACAGGTGTTCCCATGAACCGCAGAGTTTTCGTAGCGTCTATCGCAGTAAGTCTTATAGTCTCATCGCAAGCCGCCAATTCAGAACCTGGTTCTACCTGTCCCGTTACACTGGGTTCGGACAGAGTATTTGCGGCGCCATGGCCGCAAGCGAGGACCTGGTACGGTAGTGAATCATTGGCAACGATTCTTTCTGACGATGGTGTCTGGACCACGACCAAGCCCGGGCACCGAATTTCTGTAAAGGTATTTTGGTATAGCGTTGGTTTCGAAGCTGGTCAGGAGACTGATCTCACGGTCACGGTCGAATCCCTGGATGGAGCCCCATCGAGTGCAAGGGTCGACAGACCGACGAATGCCTACGGGTCGGCTCTCGGGGCGCCGACAATGTTGACTGGTATCGATTTCCCGGATGCTGGATGCTGGCGAGTTATTGCTGAATACAAGGGCCAGGAGTTGACGTTCGTTGTCGAAACCATTGAACTCGAAGCATACCGCGAGAAATACGTAGATCACCGCGCCAAGAATAGCCTTCGGCCGTAAATGGCCGCTCGATCTTTGTCCTGGAACTGCAATTAAGACGCTCTTTTGTGAAATACGACATTCACCTTCTTACCACAGGAAACACTCATCTTCTGGAGCAAATCGAGCCGGAGGTCTTTGACAATCCAATTGATGCCACACAGCTGCGTGCCTTTCTTGAAGACAAGCGGCATATCATGTTTGTTGCGGTGGTTCAGGATTCAGTGATTGGCATGGCGTCCGCAGTCGAGTATTTTCATCCGGACAAGCAGCCTCAGTTGTGGATCAATGAGGTCGGTGTGGCAACGCAATACAGGAACCACGGGATTGGGCGACACCTGGTGGAGGCATTACTGCAAGCGGCCGAGGATCGCGGTTGCGTATTCGCGTGGCTGGGCACGGATAGCGATAATCGCGCCGCTCAAGCCTGTTTCGGCTCGATTCCGGAAGTCGAAGATCCGCAGCCATTTCTTCTCTACGAATGGGATTTAGAGGACTGAACCCCCTTGCGTCGAAACTGTAGATAGTTCGAATGTTCGTTCCAAATCCAAATACTGGCACAGTGCCGGAATGCCTGAATAGATTCGCCAGCAACCCAACGCAAGTTCTGAATTACTGTCAAGAATTGCGAAGTTCGCGAATATGGACGCACTCTGTCGCTTAGACTCAGGCAGTATTGGTTTTTTCTTACCCGACCAATTTTTTATGCGTAAATATACAAGCTCCCTCTTCGGCAGTTTTATCTCACTTGTCCTGGTCATATTGATGCCTGTAGCCACAAGCAATGCGCATCATTCATTTGCGCCCTACGATATTCGCAATGCCGTCGAAATAGCAGGTGTTGCTGAAGATTTTAACTACAGACGACCCCACCCCAAGCTCACTTTGCAAGATGAAGAGGGCGTAAGCTGGGAAATTGAAGTGCCGATACGGCGCTGGGAACGGGCTGGTCTTGCGCCAGATTTAATCGAGCCGGGCGATAAACTTGTGGTTCGCGCATTTCCCGCGCGAAACGGAAAGCCGAAGGCCGCCATGTCAGGCTTCAAGAAAGATGGCACTTACTACAGCGTCACAGAACAAGTCCGCCAAAAATCAGGCAACGAAGCTGCTGATGCCATTGAAAGGGGTGAGCCGCTTGAAGACGTACTTGAAAAGTACGCAGAGCCAGAATGAACGTCTGCTTCTGGCAGAAATTGGACATCATTAGTCGTGATATCGGGAGTTTATACCGTTCACCGATTAAGGAATTTCTTAATATCGTTTTATTGCCATTAGTAACGTGTGTCAGCTTGGCGTTATTGAAATCACTAACGCCAACGGCGACAAATACTCGGTCTGGATACTTCCTGGTTTGATCAGAGTTTTTTGACCTCGGAGTACTTGAGAGTCATGGAAATCCAAGGATTCTGACTACGGCGTCTCGCATAACCTAGGGCGTCGTAAACACTGCCGCCAGGCCACCGCCGTCGGTGCGAAAATTTGTCGTCTGGCCCCGATACATGCGCGCACCCAACAGCTGGATCTCGCCCCGATATACGTAACACCGAATGTCGACTTTCATCGAGCGAGAAGCGCCATCCGTGATCAGGAGACGTTCGCTTGGGTCGATCAATTCCTGAGCGACGTATTCCGACTGCAGGATTGACGACCACGTCTTTTTCGTTAGCTTGGCACCCTTATAAGTACCGCGGCTACCAAAGCCCCACACCGGCTTGAAAAATAGCTGTCGCCTGGCGGCCCAGAGTTCATCCGCATTGTCGCCGTTCACGAGCACGGTCCGCGGTGTCGCCGTTGACAAGATCTCGACGGCTTCATTCGCGGCGCCCATTTCTCTTAACATGTCCCGGTCGCTGAGTAGCGTCAGAATCTTCTTGTTGGCATAGAGCGCATGAGTGCGCGGACCTGGTGTAAATACGGCAGCACCACTTTCAAACGCCTGTCGGAGTGTCGCAAATGCTTCCGACTGCAGGTAGAAATCGGTCAGCCGGTTGTATACGAGATCGACGGTCCTGCCTTGCGCAAGAAGTTGCTTGTCAGATAATTCAAATTCACCGGGGTCCGCGATAATTGCCTTGATGCCGTGACCAGCAAACATCTGTTGGAATAATTCGAACTCAGGACTCAAGTACTGCTCTTGCGGATCTTCATCCACAATCGCGATACAACCAAGTTCTTCTTCAGGTTTCTGTGCACGCAGCTCTGCGCGGAACATGTCGACGAATGCACGTTCGACGTGCTCGAGATCCTTTGGTCCGGCTAAAAAGTGCCCGACTTCGCGACAGCAAGCCTGTTGAGCAGCCGCAACATGCTGCAACAACAGCGCGCCTCCGGCGTTGGTATTGATCTCAATCAGCCGCGGACCTGCATTGGTCAGGTGAAAGTCGTAACCGAAAAACACGCCGTGTGGGCCGCCGGCGGCAGCGGCAATCTCTGGAGCCCACGCGAGAACTTGGCGTTGGTATTGCTCGAGAGTGACCAGCTGCTCCATTGCGTCAACGACGCCCTGCATTTTATCGATGTGCTCGCGCGCGACAAATACCGGAGAGTCAGCGAGTAGATTGGGATGTGATTCGCGCAGCCGGCCATAAGCGCCAGGCTCCCCGAATCGCTCTTCCAGTGACTGCCGCAGGACCTCCGGATCTACGTTGATACAGTGGCAGCTTCTGTTCAGAGCGTCCGCGAGCGTCTCGTTTGCCATCTGGCCATACTACATCAGGTGTCTTGAGGCTGCTTGTCATAGCAACCCTTCAAAATATGCACGCTTAAGAATCGCAATCATTGTCCAAATCTTGATACGGTCGATTGTCAGCTTGTGGCCGGACGTGGGCCACTGCTTTGTTGAAATAAGGAGCACAAGTGGAAATCGTCAAAGCAAACCGAGATCACATTGCCGAGGTCTCCCGGCTCTTTGATCTGTACCGGCAGTTTTATGAATGCGAAGCAGACCCGGCATTGGCAACACATTTCATCACTGAGAGAATTGATCGCGAAGAGTCAGACATTTTTCTAGCGATTGCAGGTCATCGCGCCAGTGGGTTCGTGCAGCTGTACCCGTCCTTCTGTTCTGTCGACGCCGTCAAAATTTATATTCTTTATGATCTTTATGTAGACGCGGATAGTCGCGGGGCCGGACTGGGCGAGGGGCTCATGAACAAGGCTCGTGAGTGGGCGAAGTCGAACGGAGCAGCTCGTCTTGACCTGCTAACTGCTCATGACAACGTAATTGGTCAGCGTCTGTACGAAAAACTGGGCTATAAAAAGGTGCTCGAAGACTTTTACGCTTACTCCCTGTCGGTCGATTGACCCAGGGAGTTGTCGCACGGCCATCGGCCAGCCGTTCCGCCAATGGGTCAACGAATTCTGGCGCGGACCTGGAACGGCAATTCAGATTACTTAAAGACAAACGGATTAGTTCGGTCCGGTCTCGGTTGGACTGTTGATTATCGCGTCGCAATCCGCCTGCGAAAGATATTGCGGTTGATACACTACTCGCAGCAAATACTTCGTAAGCCAAACCACATGCATCATAACTAAATTAGTAATATCTAATATATGTTTGCCGATAGATTACTCACTGGCCAACGATGCCACTACTTCGGGGCCACTCTTCAACAACAAATTCAAATAGACCGGCTGGCGTCGATCAATTAGTGGAACAATGCTTGTTCAGTTTAGGTCCAACACCGACAGGTTAGGTCGCGATTCATAAACTATTTGGAGCTGAGATGATCGTAAATCGAGAAGTGACAATAGTTTCTTTGTTATTCGCGACTCTTGTCTGTGTTACACCGTCTCAGGCCCAGGAAATTGAAATTGAGGCGGAACCGGAAATTGAAACCCGCACCTGCATTCCGACGCGCAGCATTCGCCGCATTCGCGTAATCGATGACAGAAATGTTCTCATTTATATGAGCGCCCGCAAGATTTATCACAACGTGCTGAAAAATACGTGCGGCGGCCTCAAACGCATCGGAACATTTTCTTACAGTTCCAGAGACGGCCAGTTGTGCCAGGGAGATGGTATCGCTGGCCTTGCAGGCGCCTGGGAGGACGTTCCCCCGATTCCGAAGTGCTGGCTCGGCATACATCACAGAATTTCCAAAGAGCAGGCCGATGCGATGAGAGATGCGAGCAAACGACAGCCAAAAATCCCTGCTGCTCCTCTCCCGATGCCGGAACCCGGGGAAGTCGGATCCGAGAATGAAGATCCAGAATCCTGACTCTCTGAAGTAGATCAGGATCTGGCGATCGTATTCGACTTACCTGCCGGACGGACGCCGGAATCATACCCTGACCCCTAATCCCGCAAGGCGCATTGCGGGTTTGCAGGCTTTGGGCTACTATTCGCGCCCCATGCCCGATTGGTCGCGATCGGGATTTGTTATGGAAGCCAAAAACGGCTTTACAATCAATCAGTTATCGGAGAACTCAGATGAGTCAAGATTTCGATCTGGTTGCGGAAATTCGTGAAGACCAGGGGAAAGGTGCGAGCCGCCGCCTGCGTCATGAAGGAAAAGTTCCTGCAATCATCTATGGTGCCGGTCGTCCGCCCAGAAAGCTGGCCTTCGACCACAATCGCGTTCTGCAACAGCTCGAGAATGAATCGTTCTATTCGAGCATCCTGAACATCAAGGTCGGCGAGAACAGCCAGGCCGCTATCGTCAAGGACATCCAGCGTCATCCTGCCAAGCGCAGAGTTCTGCACATGGACTTCCAGCGCATCGTCGCGGACGAGAAGATCAAGATGAACGTGCCGATTCACTACCTCAACGCCGAGACGGCCGCTGGCGTCAAGGTGGGTGGCGGATCCGTTTCGCAATTGATGACTGACGTAGAGGTCAGCTGTCTGCCGAAGGATCTACCCGAATATTTCGAGGTCGACATCGAAGAGCTCGAGCTGAACGAGATGCTGCATCTGTCAGATATCAAGGCACCAGAAGGCGTCGAGATTTCATTGCTGGCTCAGGGTCCCGAGCACGATCAGGCGATCGTCTCCATCCAGCTCATCAAGGTCGTCGAAATTGAGGAAGAAGAGGCCGAAGTTGCTGAAGGCGAGGTACCTGTCGAAGGTGAAGAAGGCGAAGCGCCTGCGGCTGAAGGTGATAGCGAGGGCGGCTCGGAAGAGAGCTAACAGGATCAGGTTGATCGAAAAAAGGCCGCCCTTTGTGGCGGCCTTTTTGTTGATTTGGCCTGAAGCGCTACCATAGTGTTGTTATGAAAACTCACGTCACAATCATCGCCGGGCTTGGCAATCCCGAAGAGCGTTACGAACGAACGCTGCATAATGCCGGCTTCTGGTTCGTCGACGAGTTGGCACGGCGTGCCGGCGCGTCTTTCAAATACGAAAAACGTTTCGACGCCGATGTCTGCAAAGTTGATATCGCTGATAATGACGTCTGGCTCGTGAAGCCACAAAGTTATATGAACTTAAGTGGCGGGCCGGTGCGCGGCGTGCTTGATTACTATCGCTTGAACGCTAATCAGCTGCTGGTCGCTCACGATGAAATTGACCTGCCGCCGGGAACGGTAAAGCTGAAAGACGGCGGAGGGCACGGCGGCCACAACGGATTGCGCGACGTCATCCAGCATTGTGGGCGAAATTTTCTGCGGCTGCGACTGGGCGTCGGACATCCCGGTCAGAAAGACAAAGTCACATCATATGTGCTCAAGAAGGCGTCGAGCGATGTCGAAGCGGCGATCCTGCAAACCGTTAACGATGCTGCCGACGTGATGTCGCTGCTGGTCGAAGATGGCTTGAACGCGGCGATGAAAAAGCTGCACACGAACAACTCAGATTAGACGCACTCAAAAGAAACTCTCGATATGGCAATAAAATGTGGCATCGTCGGCCTGCCGAACGTTGGAAAATCAACCTTGTTCAATGCATTGACCGCGGCTGAAATTCCAGCGGAGAATTATCCCTTCTGTACGATCGAACCCAATGTCGGCGTCGTCCCTGTACCTGATCCTCGTCTCGATGTGCTGGCAGGCATCGTGAATCCACAAAAGACGATTCCGACCACAATGGAATTCGTCGATATCGCAGGGCTGGTCAGAGGAGCGTCGCAAGGCGAGGGCCTCGGCAACCAGTTCCTGGCAAACATCCGGGAAACCAATGCGATCGCGCACGTTGTGCGCTGTTTCGAAGATGATGATGTGACCCACGTATCCGGATCCATTGATCCGGTCGATGACATTGAAACGATCAATACAGAACTTGCGCTTGCCGATCTCGAGTCTGTCGAAAAGCAGCTACTCAAAGCTGAAAAGAACGCCAAAACCAACGAGAAAGAGGCCATTGCGCTTCGCGATACCTTGAAACGCGTACGTGATCACCTGGCGGAAGGATATCCGCTGCGGACGCTGAACCTGGACGAGAACGACCGGGATCGTATCCGTGATTTGCACATGATCACGGGGAAGCCGGTCATGTATGTGGCCAACGTCGATGAGGGCGGATTCCAGGACAACCCACATGTCGATGCGGTCGCGTCCCTCGCGAAATCGGAAGGGGCGGAGATCGTCGTTATTTGTGCCGCCATCGAATCAGAGATCGCACTGCTCGATGACGAGGATAAAGTGGAGTTTCTGGCGGACCTTGGCCTTAACGAACCCGGCCTTAATCGCGTCATCCGCTGCGGCTACACGTTGCTTGGACTACAAACTTTTTTCACAGCCGGCGAGAAAGAGGTGCGGGCGTGGACAACCCGGATCGGTGCCACAGCGCCCAGGGCGGCGGCAGAAATTCACACGGATTTCGAGAAAGGCTTCATCCGGGCGGAAGTGATTGCCTATGAGGACTTCGTGGCGGGCGATGGCGAACAGGGTGCGAAAGAAGCGGGACGACTACGCCTTGAAGGTAAGGAATACATCGTCCAGGAAGGCGATGTGATGCACTTTCGCTTCAACGTGTAACGGTTCGCCGCTGGTAGAACACGATACCCGCGAGCAATATTGCACCCGCGACATGAACCATTGTTCCAAACGGCGTCCACAGCAGACCAACGGCGCTCGCCAACACCATTACCCCCGTCACTGGGTTAAGTTTTTCCTCAAGGTGCCACTGTAGAAGTCCGGCCAATGCATAGAGGCCGAAGCAGGCAAAAACAAAGACGCCTATTCTTTCGATCCAGCTACCGGTTATCAGCGGCGTGAACGCGAACAAGGCTGGCACGAGGTAAAGTCCCTTGGCGACTTTCCATGACGTTAAGCCGGTACGCATCGGCGGCGTACCTGCTATTGCAGCGGCGGTAAAGGCTACCAGGCAGACGGGCGGCGTCACGTTGCTGTCCTGTGATAGCCAGAAAATAATCAGGTGCGCACTTAGCAACATGCCAGTGACAAGTGTTGGGTCGAGCAGGTCTCCGCGCACCAATTGGCGCATCTCGATCGGCATCTCATTGAGCGCCCGAACCGGGTCGCCGCCAAACAGATCAACAACCGCCCTGACATTCGATGGCAGGTCGCTGGCGCTCAAGGCCTGCAGCATTGCGGTCTGACTGATCAGATCGTAGAGCGCCGGTGCGGCCAGGGTTGCCAGCACAATGTACGATGCGGTGACCGGCAGACCCATGCCCAAAATCAGGGACGCCATTGCGACAAGTACCAGCGTGAGGAACAGGCTGCCTCCCGCCCATTCGACAATCATCAGGGAGAACGCGTTTCCCAGGCCCGTCGTCGTCACGACATTGACGACGAGGCCGACAGCAATCAGCAGTATGGCCGTCGGCACCATGATGCGTAGTGCGTCAAGAATAGCCTCCGTACAACGGTTCAATGTCATTGGTGTGTCGGTAATCCAGGAAACGGCGATGACAGCGAAAATCGCCAATGTTGCAGACCGCACCGGCGTATAGCCGATTATTAATGAAGTTACGAGGACGGCCAACGGGATGATGAAATGCCAGCCGCTGCGGAGCGCTTTGACGGTTGATGGTTGATCGTCATCCCGGTTGATCGCCAGATTGAGGCGACGAGCCTCTATACGTACAAAAAATGCGACCGTCAGGAAGTACAGCAGCGCAGGCAGGACCGAAACAGCAATAATCTGCAGATACGGAATTTGGGTGTAGCTCGACATCACGAATGCGCCGGCACCCATCACCGGCGGCATGAGTTGGCCACCCGTGGACGCAGCAGCTTCGACACCCGCAGCAAATCTTGGCGTGAATCCGGACCGCGTCATCATCGGGATAGTAATGACCCCGGTCGAAACAGTCGTCGCAACTGCGGACCCTGAAACAGAGCCCATCAGGCCAGAACCTACGACTGCAACATGTCCGGCACCGCCCTGGAATCGTCCTGCGAAACTTCGCGCAACATTGACGATGAAATCCCCGGCACCTGATTTCAACAGAAACGCGCCGAACAGGATGAACATGAACACAAACGTCGAGGAGATGTTGGCGACCATGCCGAACATGCCATCACTGCTGAAGAACGTTCGGTATAGAACTGTCTCCACGCTCAGGCCCGGAAACGAAAATACGCCGGGGATGTAACGCCCGAGAAACACAATATAGGACAGGCAAAGTGCGATCAGGGAGGGCATGAACCACCCCGTGGTTCGTCGAGTAAATTCCATCGCAAGGACAACTGCCAGTCCCGCGAAAAAGTAATCACTCCAGATGAAGCTGGACTCGCGTGCGTATAACGCATCCTCAAATGTGATCAGGTAGACGGGTACAGAGATCGCCAATGCGCCAAGCACATAGCTAAATAGGCGTCGGGTTAACGTGTCCTTGTTGTGAAAGCCCAGCGCGCTCAGGGCGCCGAACCCGCCAAAATGAATTGCGGCGAACCAGAGTTCGGATACGGCGGTGAACAGGTTGTTGTAGACGTGAAACAGCGCAAATGCGACAGCCAGCCACTTGATGACATTGTCGTTCACGGTGGCGTCAGCGACTCCGGAATGGCGATTCCCTGTTCACGATAGTATCGGGCAGCTCCAGGATGCAGCGGAGCGCCGACGCCGGTCAGCGCCGTCTCGAAAGATACGCCACGTGTTGCTTTGTGAATCTCACGGAGTGCCGCGAGGTTCTCCCACAAGGTTTTCGTGATCTGGTAGACAACTTCATCAGGAATGTCTGCTCTGACAGTTAGTAGATTGGGGTGGGCGACACCCTGAATATCTTCCAACTGATTCGGGTAAGTATTAGCGGGAATCACATAGCGACTCCACAACGGGTAGGTTGCATTTATCGCTTCAATATCGTCGTCGCTAAAACTGAGCAGGGTCAGATCTTCGCCCACCATCGCGAATGCGCGGGTGATGCCGGTCACAGGGGGCCCGGCCGGAATATTCATGCCAACGATAGTCCCGTCCTGTATGGCGTTGGCGGTTGCGCCGTATCCCATGTAGGCCAGATCGAGCTTGTCTTCGTAGTCGATACCGAGACTCTTGAGGATGTGATCACCACTCTTCTCTGCGCCCGAATTTCTCGCACCCAGCACGAATCGTTGACCATCCAGTTTGTCGATGTCCCAGATCGTCCCGTCTACGGTCAAATCGGTGAGCAATACGAAGTGGTCCGTGTTCTGCCATAACGCAGCAATGCTGCGCAGCCAGGGCTGCGGTTGGCTGATTGGCCCATCGCCATTCCACGCCCATGCTCCGAAGATGCCCTGCAAGATCGAAAACTGGGCCTGGTTGTCACGCATCAGCTTAATATTCTCGGCGGACCCTGCAGAACTGATCGCTGACAGGCTGATGCCGTGGGTTTCGTGCAGCTGCGCCTTCGTTATCGTTGCGAGGGCTACGCCGACCGGATAGTAGGTGCCACCCGTCGTCGCGGTCGTGAGTATATATGGCCTGTCGGTTGACAGATTTTCTGTACAGGCCGCCAAAATCACGAATACAACAGAACAGGCAAAGGTTTTCAGTGGCCGGCGCATGTCAGTGCCAGGCCAGTTGGCTGGATTCAACTTTGTAAAGAATGTAATCGCGCAATCGCTTGGCCATTTCGTGGTCGACATAGGGCAGTCTAAGCGAGCCCGATGCCAGGTAAAAGCGAATCGTGGCTAACCCTTTCCTCTCCTGAAGCGGTGTCTGCGTTACATTGATGCGCTGCACTTTGCGGTGCAGGAAGGCGACCGTCTGGTAGCCGATAAACCCCCTGCGTAATACGACTCCGTTATCAGCAATGGCGAAACCAAACTTTCGGTAGTGGTGCCAAACAGCCAGGGCGCTGATGGGCAACCAGATGAGAAATACCAGCGCGAATTTTCCGATCAGGACATAGAAAAGGGAGGTAACGATCACGGCTGGCAAGAAACCGAACGCGAGAAACCGGGATCGAATGTAGTGCTTTGCGATAGGTTGAAACGACGATGATCGGGGCTCCAGCTCCACACCATCAAATTCGGTGCCGAAAACCTCGTTGCTGAGCGTCGGTAGCTGTTCCGCATCGCATATCGGCACGACGAACTGCTTGCCCTTGCCCGGCTTGCCACTCGATGCCTGTTTTGCGCGTAGTCGATAGCGTCTGAAAATACGCAAGACCGGATTCTGGATGGCCCGCAGTGACTGGATCTTGGCAAGATTGATCGAATGCTCGTGGCGCGTCAGCAATCCACCGGTCGAACGCAGGGTGTCTTCTTCTGCCCGCAGGTCGAAATTGTAGTATCGAAGAAAGGCACCTGCGATGGCGGCACCGGCTAATAGTACGAGTAACAGAAATATCACGCTTATGACCAGGCCGGCGCCGCTTGCTACCGATATTCCCGCGTTGTTCAGAATCGCGACAATGTCGCTCTCGCTGATGAACTGCTCAACCCGCTTGTCGATGTTATCCATGAGGGGGCCCAGCAACGCCAAAACAATCAGTACTCGACCGCTGGAAAGGCCGATGCGAACCATGTCCAGATTGTCAAGTCGCAGCAACATCCGCGAGTCTGTCAGTGGCTCTGCGTTGCCATCTTCATCAATTGTTTCCTGTCGTCGTTCCGTTCGAATACGCGCTTTCAGCGATTCCGCAAGTTCAGACTTGATGGCAGGAAGGTTTCCCTCCTGCTTCGAGGATCCCGCCGTATCAAACTGAATGGTGACGAGATCGAACTGACGAAATATGATGTTCTGCTGTGTATTGATCGCCTGGATGCGATCAAACTTGATGTCCAGCTGCGTCTTGTTAAAAACGCCTTCGCGTATGAGAACCGAATCGTCTGTGATGCGGTAGCGGAAGAACCAGTAGCGAACAATCGCACTCACGACCGTAATCGTCACGAACCCGACAGTGCCTAAGGCAACCTTGCCAACCAGGTTGCCCTGTGTGGCAACCAATAATGCGAACAACGGCGCGAACGTCTGTACGGCATTCTGTGCGATAGCCTTGTAGATCTTTCCCAGGTAGAAAATTGCTGCTAGTGGCGAAGTATGTCGCCACCGCTTCTCTTTATTCTTACTCAATGCTGGATCCGATCTTGCCCAGAATGAATTTTCGGAGCTTTTCCGCCGTCTTGGCAGAAAGGCCGTGAATTTTCAGGTCACCGCCGGAGCCGCCGGCAGTAAACAACTGTAGTGAGGCAAGTTGAAATTTCCGATCGAGCGGGGTGCTGCTTTTTTCGACATGCTGAATCCGATTAAAGGGAATCGCCGTGACCGTGCGCCAGAACACGCCGGACTTGTAAATGATATCTTTTTCCCTGACAGCATAGCCCTTCTTTGGCACGCTAATGAATGGCCAGATAAAGAGCGGTGCACCGATCACGAACGGTATCAGCCACATCCAGCCGAGATTGACGTCGGGCCCGTCGTCGGCGAACGCTATCCCGAATATGGTCCGCAACACGGTAATCCCGACCAACAGAATTAAGAATGTTATAGCCGCATCGGCCAGTTTACGGCGGGCGTATTTCTCGTCCATATGTAGCCAGGTGACGGTGTCAATCTGCGGCAATTCATCGAGCGGAATCTCGGGGTTTTCAAACATGGGCACATCCTGGTGCAGGTGAGGGCTATTATACGTGCGTTCCGACTAACGACGTGCAGCTAAGCCGATCTTTCCTGTCGATTACGGGTCTGTTAGATTCGAACTACATTCGCAGCGCCTGAAAGAGGTAGTCGTCATGAAGAACGGCAAGCTGGTTGCGCTAATCCTGTTTCTCTTGTCGCCAATTGCAAAGGCGCAGTCTCCTCTGGATCCGCTGACAGCAGGTGACCTGGCCGACGGCGAACGGTTGTTTCGTATTCATTGCGCCCGCTGTCACGGCATTGACGGTGCGGGAGGCGAGGGCTCGAACCTGGCAAGACCTTCGCTTCAATATGCCAACGACGATGAGGACCTCATCACATTGATCGAGGACGGTATTCCAGGTACGGGAATGCCGGCAATCTGGTCGCTCGATGATGCCCAGACGATGAGAGTGGCCGGGTACGTGCGAACGCTTGGGCGACTCGAAGCCGAGGAAATGCCTGGTAATCCGGACAGAGGAGGAAGGGTCTACCAGAACATCGGCGGCTGTCCGGCATGCCACATCATCGCCGGCCATGGAATCGGAATTGGTCCGGAACTGACTACCGTTGGTGACCAGCGAGGTCTCGATTATCTGCGAAGTTCGCTGGTCGAACCTGCTGAAACGCAGTCGCAGACCAGCGGCTATAAAGATTACCTGACGGTACGAGTCAGAACACTCGAGGATCGCGTGGAAGGATTACGCGTCAATGAAGATGCGTTTTCGATTCAGATTCGCGACGTTGTTGGAACCGTGCACTCATTCCGCAAAGATGATCTGATCGAGTTTGAAAAAGTATTCGCGCATAGTCTCATGCCTGAATATGGGGCCACATTGTCAAGTCAAGATGTGGATGACGTGGTCTCTTACTTGATGAGTCTCCGGAGCGAATGATGAAGAAGATAATACTGATTGTGGCCTTGATTATTGCTCCGGCACTACATGCGGAAGTAAGTTTCGAACGCCTCGTTAATGCCGCAGACGATAAAGACAGTTGGCTGACATACTCGGGAACGTATCGATCGGAGCGATACTCGCCGCTGGCAGAAATCAACACGGACAATGTCGCCGATCTAAAAGTGATATGGGCATATCAGATGCAGCCCTCCACCCACACGGGTGCCGGTCTTGTCGAGACAACCCCGTTGGTGGCTGATGGCATCATGTACCTGACGGAACCACCGAGCACAGTCACCGCGCTAGATGTGCGAACCGGAAAACCACTGTGGAGCTGGACGCCAGATATCGACGAGGACGTCAAGAACATCGGTTTCCCGAAGGTGAATCGTGGCGTGGCGTTGCTGGATGATGCGGTTTACGTCGCGACACTGGATGCGCATCTTGTCTCACTCGATGCGGCTACCGGCGCGGTTCGCTGGGACGTCGAAGTTGCCGATAACGACATCGGGTTCGCGCTGACGCTTGCGCCGCTTGCAATCGAAAACAAAATTATCATCGGTGTCAGCGGAGCGGAAGCCGGCGTACGCGGTTTTGTTGACGCCTATGATTCGGCAACAGGCGAACGCGACTGGCGTTTCTACACGATACCTGCGCCCGGTGAGCCCGGCAGCGAAACCTGGCAGGGAGACGCCTGGCAAACGGGCGGCGGCTCTACCTGGCTGACTGGTTCATACGATCCCGATCTCGATCTGCTTTATTGGACTGTTGGCAATCCCGCGCCCGACTGGAACGGTGATATGCGACCGGGCGATAACCTGTATTCATGTTCAATCATCGCGTTGGACCCAAACAGCGGCGAATTGAAATGGCATTTTCAATTTACGCCGCATGACACGCATGACTGGGATGCAAACCAGATTCCGGTTTTGCTCGATGCAGAGTTCAACGATGAAGAGCGCAAGATCGTTGCACTTGCAAACCGCAATGCGTTCTTTTATTTGCTGGATCGGGAAACCGGAGAATTCCTGCACGGCAACGAGTACTCGAAGCAGACGTGGGCTACAGGTCTGGATGAAGCGGGTCGACCAATTGTCATCCCGGGCACGGAACCCACCTACGACGGCAACCTGGTGTGGCCGAGCCTGCAGGGCGCCACGAACTGGTTCAGTCCTTCTTACAATCCAGAAACAGAGCAATTCTTTGTATCCACCAGGCTGATGGGTTCGATCTACTACAAAGCGGATGTGGAATACGAAGAGGGCGAACCGTTTCTCGGTGGCGGCGAGCAGGCGCTGTCCGGTGACGATGCTGCGGGCGCAATTCGCGCGCTTGATGTGCTCACCGGCAAGCAGCAGTGGGAATTTATGTTGCATTCCCCACCCTGGGCCGGGGTCATGGCCACCGCAGGCGGCCTGGTGTTCGGCGGCAGCAACGAGGGCAATGTTTTTGCGCTTGACGCGGCAACCGGCGAGGCGCTCTGGGACTTTCAGAGTGGCGGCGCGGTGCGTACGAACCCCATGGCTTTTGCAGTGGATGGCAAGCAGCGCGTGGTCTCGACGGGCGGCGGAACCCTCTATGTATTTGGGCTTGAATAGCGCGGTATATGCTTGACAGGATTGGTCGTCAGCCGGACAATTCTCTGCCCCAATTCGCCCGCTGGGCTGGATACGCGAGGTGGCTCGGTGCGAATTGATCTTTAGTGCAACATAAGAGATCGTGCCTTATACGCTAATAAAGCAACGGTGATGTAGCGGTGCGACGTAGTCGCAAGGTTAGAGCGACGGACTCATAACCCGTAGGTCGGTGGTTCACAAATCGGGTGAGCGATTTGGACACCGAAGGCGCCGCAGGGTGAGAATCGACCGAAGTCGATTCGAGACCAATCCACCCTCGTTGAAGGTAGAATTGGCAGGTAGCGAACAACGGTGATGTAGCTCAGTTGGTTAGAGCGACGGACTCATAACCCGTAGGTCGGTGGTTCAAATCCACCCTTCACCACCAAACCTGAAAGAGGCTTCGTTCGCGGAGCCTTTTTCGTTTCAAATACTAAAGATCAATCGGCACCCTGCCTGGCTTTAAGCCTGAACAAAGCGGGCGACTTGTGTTGATTCCCACGGAGAGTTTAGACTCTAAGCCGACGTATACCCCCGAGCTATGCTCATGATCCCGCGAAGTTGTGTTGCAACAGGCGCCTGGATGATGCCTGCCGAGGCGGCAATCTAGGCAAAATCGGAATTTAATGTGATCGGAAAGATTGTACTGGCACTACGCAACCTGCTACCTGGCTTGGCGTTGCTGTGCTTTGCAATCGGCGCGTTCATTCCTGTTGGATTAATGCCGGGCTCGGTCGCTGACGGTACACCATTCGTTCTGTGTCCGCAGCAAAACGCCATCCTCGCAGAGCTGCTGACCAACGAACCCAGTTCGGGTGGTCATCATCAACACCAACACACTGCAGATTCGGCATCTTCGTTCGGCACCGATAAGTGTTCATGCGCATCAGCTGCGTCTGCGTTTATCTTGGCCGAACTTGAAATGAATGCTGTGATCGCTGAGGGAGCAGTTGCCCTTCCGATCGGAACACAAACACTAACTCTTTCCTTACGACCATCATCTCGCTCTGCAAGGGGC
>JBPCYD010000299.1:0-13638 GCA_051007895.1 Woeseiaceae bacterium | reverse complement strand
GTCGTACTTGGAACGGGGTGGGAATACGATCATTCATTCCTGCCGGATGCGTGTCAATCTTTGCTCGAAGACGATGGTCTTTATCTGTACAGGCATATCGTTCACCCCGACATTCCTCATACCGCATTTATTGGCCTGGCGTCGACATTCAATAATTCACTGAGTGATTATCTCGAGGCCCGTTGGCTTGTTGCCATGTTAAAGGATGACATGCAGCTCCCGGACCGCGAACAAATGTTGCGCGAAGTCGAGCAAATGAAAGTCTGGAAGAGAAAAATAATGCCGGCGCAACAGTCCCGCGCGTCGCTTCTGCAGGTGCATGTATTGCACTATCACGATGAGCTCCTGCGAGATCTTGGCATTGAATGGAGGCGTAAACGCCATGTGCTAGCCGAATTGTTCGGCGCGTATTTGCCCGCCGATTACAAAGAAGTTCCCAGCGTTTTCCGCCAAAGCAAATATTCGGCAACTAGCCTGCAAATAAAAGACGAGGAATACGTTCCTCCGGAAGGTTTAGATGCGGAAGATCTGAGCTGCATGGATTTGCGCGGTCATCGCCTCGACGGATTTGACCTCAGTAATCGAAATCTGAACGCGGCTGATTTGCGGCATGCAAGCATGCATGGCACCAACCTTAGTGGCACAGATTTCGCCGCTGCAGATCTTAGCGGAGCGGACCTGTCATCTGCCGAGCTCTTCCATGCCGATTTCTCAGGGTCGATAATGAGTCGGGTCGACCTGGAGCGTGCGTTTCTAATCGATACCAACCTGTCACTTGCTTACATCAATGGTGCTAATCTGACAGGAGCGCACCTGACTGGCGCCAACCTGACGAGCGCGCGGCTAAACAGTTCCCGGCTGGTTGGCGCGGACTTAAGCCACGCGTGTTTGAAAGACGCCGATCTGCGTGGCGCGAATCTCGATAAATGCGACTTGAGTAATGCCGATCTTCGAGGTGCAGACTTAAGTGGCGCCAATCTGCAAGGGGCGATTTTGTCGTCCGCTGATTTTTCCCAGGCAGATGTTACCGGGGTTCAGTTTAACGAAACGGAAACCTGTCGTGACATACGCATCAATTCAGCGCATGGCAATGCCCTGTTTCAGCGCTACGCTCAAGACCAGGCGTATGTCGAAGAGTATAAGGTCAACAGGCCGCTGCGCTATTTTATGTGGAAGTATTCGTCGAATTGCGGGCGCTCGCTGTCGCTCTGGATCTTTTGGTGCGCGTTTATTGCAGTGGCATTTAGCCTGGTGTTTCAATTTCACCTGGGTGGCAGCGAGTCTTTCCTTTTGACCGAATTAGCCAAGGAGCCTGGCTACGACGCCGACGACTGGGCGCCCATGCTCTA
This sequence comes from Woeseiaceae bacterium, assembly GCA_051007895.1. Taxonomy (GTDB): domain Bacteria; phylum Pseudomonadota; class Gammaproteobacteria; order Steroidobacterales; family Woeseiaceae; genus SZUA-117. Next base: position 12,289 of record JBPCYD010000299.1, on the reverse strand, counting down.
CTACAGCGTCGTCACATTTACGACGCTTGGTTTTGGTGACATCGTGCCCAAAACCCAGGAAGCGGCCTGGTGGATCACGGCGGAGGTGGTATTGGGCTATTTCATGCTCGGCGGGTTGATTACTATTTTGGCAACCAAACTGGCACGCAGGAGTTGAGTGCTGCGCGCCATGTGCGCATAAAACCACGAAAACCAGCGGTAAATTATTGATTTAGCATCGATATTTATGCTCTTCCAGTCAACAGGCGTACACTTGGTAGCTTAGTGTATTGGAAGCGGGAGATTGTCATGCAAGAACCCGAACTGCCAGAGAACGAAGCGGCGCGAATCGCGACGCTGCACAACCTGAACGTTCTCGATACACCGCGGCACGATCGCTTCGACCGTTATACCCGGATCAGCACGCGAATATTCGACATGCCCATTGCGCTGATTAGTTTGGTCGATCGTTACCGGCAATGGTTCAAATCCACATCGGGTTTCGAAGGTGAAGAGACGTCACGCAGTGTCTCCTTCTGTGGCCATGCCATTCTGGGCGACGACATTTTCGAGATACAGAATACGCGACGCGATCCGCGCTTCCGTGACAACCCACTCGTTCTGGAGCAGCCCCATATCAGGTTTTATGCCGGGGCGCCGCTCGAGGCACCCAACGGACATAAGCTGGGAACCCTGTGCCTCATCGACCGAATACCACGCCGACTTAGTGACGAAGAGAAAGTCATGCTAAAGAACCTGGCTGATATGGTCGTCAACGAAATGGTCAATTATGTCGACACTGATACAGGTCTCGATAATCGGAACGCGCTCCTGAGCGCCGGGTCCGCCTGCTTTAGCGCGAGGCAAGAAGACCGTCATTTTTCGCTACTGTTGTTTGATATTACCGATGTCGTAGTGGTACAGAGCGACGCAGATAGTCAGGTTCCGCCCGGTGAAGTTTTCGCGAGACTGCTAAGCCGTCATTTTCCGGACGCTCGTTCGATCGCGTCTCTGGGGCGCGAAGATTTTTGCGTATTACTCGATGGTGATACGAAAGTTGATGAGGCTAAGGCAGTAAATGCGGTTTGTTCGGAGGCGCGAGAAATGATCTATCCGGACCCAAAATATGACACGTTCAACCCGTTTGCCGGGCGCGTGGACTACGATCCACGGAGATACGATTCTTTCGTGGACATGCTCCATGAGGCGGACGAAGTGTTTTTCGACCGAGAAGTACACCCGTCATTCAACTTCGGCGGGGATGACAAGTCGCATGAAACGCTGGATCGCTGGCGCAAAACCATTTTCTAGGCGTCCAATCAGGCGATTGTCTTACGTGACAGGTCCTCGAGTCCCAGGGTTCTATCCGTTCGGCGCTGAGTTCGCGCAAATGTTGGTGCAGGGGCAAGTTATTGAATTCCAGCGACACGAAAAATCGCCGTTTATGTGCCTGGAGAAACACATACGCTACTGGATCAATTGAAAGACTTTATGTAGGATAAATTAGCGCAAGAAACTTGTTCAACCAACGGACGGCAATGTGCGGTCCGTAGCGGTGATGACTCTTGATAATTGTTCGCCAACGGAGAGGGGGAGACCCCGGCAGAACGATGTTGATTGCACCTGACCAGAGCAATCTGCACAAGATTGTCGTGCTCAATCCAAAAGGTGGGTGTGGCAAGACCACGCTCGCCACAAATATTGCTGCCTACTATGCTAACCGCGGCCCTGCGCCGATGCTGGTGGATATGGATCCACAGGGCTTTAGCATGCGTTGGCTGCATAAGCGGACCGGCAACCGACCGATAATTCATGGCAATGATTCCAACCGGCGCATGATGCAGGGCAGGGAGGTCGTGCAATTACAAACCAGGCCCGAAACGGAGAATCTAATCATCGATTTGCCTGCGGCGGTGAGTTCTGATGAGCTGGTTGACATCAGCTATGGTGCTGGCAGCATCCTGATTCCCGTTCTGCCGTCGTTCATCGACGTTAGCGGAGCGGCGCGTTTTATCGCCGAGCTGTTGCTGGTGACGCAGATTGACCGGCGGAACCGGCAAATCGCGGTCGTTGCGAATCGAACACGGCAAAATACAAGAAGTTTTCGAATGCTTTTGCGTTTTCTCACCAGCCTGCAGATCCCCTTGATTGCCACACTGCGCGATAGCCAGAATTTCGTGCATGCTGCGGGTGAGGGAATCGGCATTTGCGAAATGCCTGCATACCGTGCAGGCAAAGATATGGATCAGCTTAGACTCATTGTTGATTGGCTAGATCAATGGAAGACGAGAAAGCTTCACGGAGCAGCGTCGTCGGAAATCGAGCACGCTGTCGGCGCACCGGCGCTAACGCCTGCACGCCACTAATATCGTCGCCGAGAAAATTAAACAGCCGGGTTGCAGGAAAAACTACGGGGATGCAGTCGTTTTCTCGCTGTCGTCCGAACCGATCCAGACTTTCTCGTCATTACAATGATAGCTCTGCGTAATCTCGCTATCCTGCACAGATTCGAGTGTTACGTCGAATCGCCACAGCTGATGCACGTGTTTCATTACCTGTTTGGTGTCATCTTCATCCAGTGGAATTCGATCCCGCTGTGTGTGTCGCAACGTCAGTGAACGGTCGCCCCGCAGAGCAACCTCCCACACCTGGATGTCGGGCTCCTGCTTGCTGATATTGTATTGATCGGCTAGTTCTTCGCGAACGCGCTTGTATCCGTAGTCGTCATGAATAGCCGTTATCTCGATAGCGCTCTCTTTTTCGTCATCGAGAATACTGAACAATTTGAGGTCGCGAATAACCGTTGGTGACAGATACTGCAGGATAAAGCTTTCATCCTTGTAATTTGCCATCGCGTGATGAACAACCTCGAGCCAGTCGCCACCTGCATGATCCGGGAAAAAACGTCGATCTTCGTCAGTCGGATTTTCGCAGACGCGGCGAATGTCAGTAAACATGGCGTAGCCGAGCGTATAGGGGTTGATGCCGGAAAAATGTGGTGAGTCAAATTCGGGCTGATATATGACACCGGTGTGCGATTGCAGGAATTCGAGAATATTACCTTCGCCGATCAGCCCTTCATCGTACAGATCATTCATCAGGGTGTAGTGCCAGAATGTCGCCCAGCCCTCGTTCATAACCTTGGTTTGGCGCTGAGGATAGAAGTACATCGAGATCCTGCGAACGATACGCACGATTTCACGCTCCCAGGGTTCGAGCAGAGGCGCATTCTTCTCGAAAAAATACAACACGTTTTCTTGCGGCTCCGAGGGAAATCGCGGCCACTGTTCCTCCGGTTCTGCGGCCTTTTGTGGAATAGTGCGCCAGAGGTCGTTTACCTGTTTCTGCACATAGTCTTCGCGCTCTGTCTGTCGTTTGCTTTCCTCCTCGGCGGACAACTTCCGCGGTCTGCGAAACTGATCGACGCCGTAATTCATTAGCGCATGACAGGAGTCAAGCAACACTTCGACGGCCTCCACGCCGTGACGTTCCTCGCACTCATTGATGAAATCCCGAGCGAACAGAATGTAATTGACAATTGCGCTGGCATTGGTCCATTCACGGAACAGGTAATTGCCCTTGAAAAACGAGTTGTGACCGAAACAGGCATGTGCGATGACCAGTGCCTGCATCGTCAGGCTGTTCTCCTCCATCAAGTAAGCAATGCAGGGATCTGAGTTGATCACGAGTTCGTAGGCGAGACCGATATGGCCCTTCCGATAGCGTTGTTCGGTACTGAGGAACTGTTTGCCGAATGACCAGTGGTGGTAGCCAACGGGCATGCCGACGGACGAGTAAGCATCCATCATCTGGTCAGCTGAAATGATTTCTACCTGGTTTGGATAGGTGTCGAGATGGTATTTATCGGCCGCAATTCGGCCGATTTCCTCTTCGATTGCGTCCAGCGCCTCAAGTGTCCATTCGGACCCGAGAGCGATTGGCTCGCGTTTGCTCATTTCTGTTTCCGTTCGAACAGGTCGTGAAAGACCGGGAAAATGTCGGCGGCATCGCCGACTGTCCGCATAGCGAATCGATCTGGGAACTTCTCCAGTATTTCGGTATATGTTTCCCACAATTCCTGTTGTTGACCGGAGGTGATCTCAACATACGCAAAGTATTGCACCAACGGCAGCAGGCTCTTGACCAGTAGATCGCGGCAGCGAGGCGAGTCGTCCTGCCAGTTTTCCCCATCAGATGCCTGCGCCGCGTAAATATTCCAGCTGTCCGTTGGATAGCGCTCCCGAATGACCTGCTGCATCAGCTCCAATGCACTGGAAACAACCGTACCCCCGGTTTCCCGCGAGTAAAAAAACTCTTCTTCGTCGACCTCGTCGGCCTTGGTGTGATGTCGAATGAATACGACCTCCGTCTTTTCGTAGTGTCGCTTCAGAAAAAGATGCAACAAGACGAAAAATCTTTTCGCGAGCTCTTTTATGTCCTGCGTCATTGATCCGGACACATCCATCAGGCAAAACATGACGGCACTGGTAGTTGGTCTCGGCTGTCGAATCATATTGTTGTAGCGCAGATCGAAGTCGTCGAGAAAGGGAATCTGGTTGAGCCGACGCCGCGACCGCTCAAGACTGGCGGCAATCTCCTTGCGGCGATCCAGCGTATCCTCGTCGTCACCTAAGGATTCGAGTTCTTCCTCGAGCGCTTTGATTTCACGTCGTATTGCGCCACTCAACGCGATTCGACGCGCCTTGGCGCCACGCAGCGATTGAACGATATTCAGTCGAGCCGGAATTCCTTCACGCTGGTAGCCACCTTTGACGAGATTGTAGGAATCTGAATCCTTAAGCTGTTTACGAACCAGATTAGGTAACTCGAGGTCTTCGAACACGAAGTCCAGAAACTCCTGCTGATTGAGCTCGAAGACGAAGTCATCCATTCCTTCCCCTTGATTACTGGCTTTGCCGCCGCTACGACCACCGCCGCTCTGTCGATCGATTCGGTCGCCGCGTATGAAATCCTTGTTACCCGGCAGTACCCGACGCTGACTGCCGCCCTTGCCATGGTGAAACGTCGGTTCCGAGATGTCTTTCCTGGGAATCGAGATTTCTTCACCCCGATCCATATCCGTGATACTGCGCTTGCTGACAGCATCGGACACGGCCTCCTTGATATGTTTCCGGAATCGTTTCAGGAAGCGCTGGCGATTAACGGCACTCTTCTGCCTTTTCTGCTGCCGTCGATCGATAATGAGGAACGCCATTGCCGATCACTGCGATTTCCGAACGCGCAGATACCATTCGGACAAGAGACGAACCTGTTTATTCGTGTAGCCGTGCTCCATAAGGCGCTGCACGAAATCCTCATGTTTTTGCTGGTCCTCTTCCGACGCTCGCGGATTGAAGGAAATGACCGGTAGCAGGTCCTCCGTGCTCGAGAACATTGTTTTCTCGATGACAAGGCGCAACTTTTCGTAACTGGTCCACTGTGGATTATTTCCGGCATTCGCCGCGCGGGCCCGTAGCACAAAATTGACGACTTCGTGGCGAAAATCTTTAGGATTAGCAATGCCAGCGGCCTTCTCGATCTTTTCGAGTTCATCATTCAGTGCAGAATGATCGAGAATTTCTCCTGTTTCCGGATTGCGATAATCCTGATCCTGAATCCACAGATCGGCATAGGTGATGTACCTGTCAAAAATATTCTGACCGTATTGTGAATACGACTCGAGATAGGCGGTCTGGATCTCTTTGCTTAGGAAATCCACGTACCGCGGCATCAAATACTCTTTGATGAAATTCACGTAGGTGTCGCGCGTCTCCTCAGGAAACTGCTCCTGGTCAATCTGCCTCTCCAGTACATATAACAAATGCACCGGATTTGCCGCTATCTCTTCTGAATCGAAATTGAAGACTTTGGACAAAATTTTGAATGCAAAACGAGTTGACAACCCATCCATCCCTTCCTCGACTCCGGCGCCATCCCGATATTCCTGGATCGATTTTGCCTTGGGATCAATGTCCTTCAGGTTCTCGCCGTCGTAGACACGAAGCTTCGAATAAATGCTGGAATTTTCGTGTTCTTTCAGGCGTGTTAGTACTGCGAACTGCGCCAGCATTCGCAATGTATCCGGCGCGCAGGGAGCCTCGTTTAGCGAGCTGTTCCTTAGAAGTTTCTCGTAGATCTCGATTTCTTCGGTGACCTGCAGGCAATACGGCACCTTTACAATATATACGCGATCGATAAACGCTTCGTTGTTCCGGTTGTTCTTGAACGACTGCCACTCGGCTTCATTCGAGTGCGCGAGTACGATGCCTTCGAACGGGATGGAGCCGATTGATTCGGTGCCGTTGTAATTCATCTCCTGCGACGCGGTAAGCAGCGGGTGGAGCACCTTGATTGGTGCCTTGAACATTTCCACGAACTCAAGGATTCCCTGATTCGCATGGCAAAGGCCGCCGGAAAAACTGTACGCGTCCGGATCATTCTGCCTGAATTCTTCTAATTTACGGATATCAACTTTTCCTACGAGCGCCGAAATATCCTGATTATTCTCGTCACCTGGTTCCGTCTTTGCGATCGCGACCTGGTTCAGAATTGAAGGGTAGATCTTTACTACGCGAAATTGCCGGATGTCACCATTGAATTCCTTCAGGCGTTTAGCAGCCCATGGTGACATGATTCCCTGTACATAGCGTTGCGGTATTCCGAATTCCTCTTCGAGAATTTTGCCGTCTTCACCTGGATTGAACAGCCCGAGCGGAGATTCCTGCAATGGTGAACCTTTCAATGCATAGATCGGCTGTTGCTGCATCAATTCCTTGAGTTTCTCGGCGAGTGATGACTTACCGCCACCGACCGGCCCCAGCAGGTATAGAATCTGTTTTTTCTCTTCGAGTCCTTGGGCAGCATGACGAAAGAACGAGACTATTTGCTCAATACATTCTTCCATGCCAAAGAACTCGCTGAATGGCGGAAAACGTTTTATAACTTTGTTGGAAAATATTCGTGACAGGCGTGGATCGTCTGCGGTATCTACCAGTTCGGGTTCGCCGATCGCGAGCAGCAGCCGTTCGGCGGCGGTAGCGTATGCGGACGGGTCTTTCTTGCAAATTTCCAGATACTCTTCGAGGCTATATTCTTCTTGTTGTGTATCTTCAAATCGTGACTGGTAGTTGCCGAAGATACTCATAATATTGCTCCTGCGTTAGCAAATCGATTTATTGAATTGATTGAACATGTAACCTGCCTGTTGATAGGTCATTTCAGCTTCGGGTCGAGCCCGCTGGATCGCGTTACTTTCCATTTACACGTCATACAGGTTACCCGCACAATCCTGAACAGAATGTGATACACCTATCACTTGTTAACATAAGCCAAAGTCCATATCTAGATTGACCGGCTAAATGGCCAAAAGATTCCATCTAACTACGATGTTGGCAGGATAATGCGTAAGGTAGCGCCGGAGTGACCGGACACGACAGACTGGATGGGGCCGGCCATGTCGATCGTCAGGCCATCACGCAATTCCTCGTTATGAGGGTAGCGGCCGTCGCGTTTGCTACATTATTGGTGTGACTTACGATCAGACGCACTGGGTACCTGTCCAGCAGCGGCGCCCGCTTCCAACGTTTTACTATCACGAGCATTTCAAAGAGATGCTTGGTTTCGTCGGCGAGCACTATAAACATGCGTTGCTCGACTCCCACATCGCGTATCTGAATGATTTTCGAGATCTCACCCGGGAAGCGCAATGCCTCTATGTGCGCCTGGTCAACCGCAAAGGGCGTATTTTCGCTGTCAATCGCTTACGTTATCCCGAACTTGGCGAGGTCCAGACGTTGTTATCCGAATTGGGCGAGAAAGGTTGGGTTGGCAGTCCCACCGCGGTGCATTTTGCCGACGTCTTGCGCTTTTTGACCAAGAGCGAAATCTATAGGACGCTGTTGCCGAAGCACGCGGGACTGGGTCGCTCCCTCAAGAAAGGTGACCTGATAGCGTTTGCCCGCAAGAACGTTTCTCCTGAGGCATTTTTCGAGAACCTCGACTTGTCACGCCTGGTCGTACAACAGCGCAGCGACGCTACGAACTACCTGCTGTTCCTGTTCTTTGGGCGCATCAAGGACGGGCTTTCTGAATTCACCATGCGTGATCTTGGGCTGGTGCGAACGCAGAACCTTAACGAATCTTACGAACCGCGGTTCAGCGACCGTACGGAGGCCCTGGAGCACTACTACTTCGCCTCGCGCATCCGGGCGCTCAAGAATACCGCCGTGACGGAGCTGCATGCCGTGCGCGCGGATATTCCAAAGTGGCCGGCTACCAACTTCCCGGGCAGTGCCGCACTGCGCGATGAGCTGGCCTGCAAACTCGGCCGGCAGGCAGAACGCGGCAACATGATCGATTTGGCGCTCGCATTTTACGAGCAGGGCGAGTCTGCTGAGTGTAGCGAACGAACGGTCAGGCTGTTGCTGGGTAACGACCAGCGTGACGCTGCGAAGAGATTTCTTGAAAGATGCCTCGACGACCCGCGCAGCGATGAAGAGTGGCTGGTCGCGTGCGATCTATACGAGCGGAAATTCAACAAGAAACGGACATCCATGCTGACCGACGCACTTCGCGCTGGCGCGTTGATTGACATTGACGAGTCCAGAAGCGGCGCTCCAGAGCGTGCGGTCGCGGAACATTTCGAAAAACAGGGAATCTCCGCCTACCGCACAGAGAACCACCTATGGCGTACCTTCTTCGGGCTGTTGTTCTGGGACGAACTGTTTGTTGATGCTGCTGCCGGCGTGCATTCTCCATTTGAGTTTTTGCCAGCGGCCCTTACGAACAATTCCTTCTATGCGAAGAATCAGGATGAGCTGGAAAACAAGCTGTCCCTGCTGAGCAATCCTGACGCCGTTAAACGGCGGTTGCTTAAGGTGAGCACGCGTTACTACGGAACTCCTAATGGCGTATTTCGCTGGCGGCACTCAATGAACGATGCGGTCTTTGCGCTAATCGACGGTGCCGATAGTGCCGCTCTTGCGGTCATCCTGCGGCGGCTGTGTCAGGGTTACACCGATTCGCGCTACGGTTATCCGGACCTGATGCTGGTTGATGGAAAGGAGATACGATTTGTCGAAGTGAAAACGGAAGGTGACCAACTGCGCCGCAATCAATTGCTTAGACTAAGGCAATTACGGGATGCAGGATTCCGCGCAGAGATATTACGCGTTCGTTGGGTTCTCGACCCGCAACAGACCTACGTCGTGGTCGACGTTGAAACAACCGGAGGGCGCGGTATAAACCATCGCGTCACGGAGATTGGTGCCGTCAAGGTCAGGAACGGCAAGGTAGTCGATCATTTTCAGACCTTGCTCAATCCGCAGCGCAGCATTCCTGCCAATATAACCCGGCTCACCGGCATCACGCCCGAAATGGTCGCTGATGCACCCTACTTCATGGATGTTGCCGACGAGTTTGAGTCATTCATGGGAGACGCTATATTTGTCGCGCACAACGTCGAGTTCGACTACGGGTTTATCGCGGCAGAGTTCAAGCGCCGGGGTCGACCTTTCCGGCATGCAAAACTCTGTACCTGTGCATCGATGCGACGGCTGTATCCCGGTCACCAATCTTACAGCCTCGCGGCGCTTACTCGCGCATTCGATATTCCACTCAGGCAGCATCATCGCGCGCTCTGCGATGCAGAGGCCGCTGCCGAATTGTTATTGCTAATCAATGAAAAACGCGAGCGGGCTTAGCAACCCGGCTGGCCTGGAAAAGCGAGTGAAGTTTGCGGGATTCTGCGTGCTAAATGCGACTTTACGGTAACCTAGCGCCCTGGCAAAAATTCCGTGGAGAGCAGTGTAGTGACCGGACTAACGCAGAGTTATAGCTGTGGTGCATCCACCGAGCCGATTATCTACGAAACGATTGGCAACTATCTTGACCAGGTAACCGAGCGCAATCCGGAAACAGAAGCGCTGGTGGTCTGCCACCAGGATATACGCTGGACTTATTCCCAATTCAATCAAAAGGTTGATGACCTTGCTGCTGGTTTTCTAAAACTCGGAATTAGCGTAGGCGACAGGGTCGGCATCTGGGGACCGAACAGCTACGAATGGGTGCTTACCCAGATGGCAACGGCCAAGATCGGTGCAATCCTCGTTTGCGTCAATCCGGCCTATCGGCTGTATGAGCTGGAATATGCTCTCAAAAAATCCGGATGCCGGGCGATTGTCAGTGCCGAACAATTCAAGAGCAGTCAATACCTGGAAATGCTTTACGATTTGGCTCCCGAGTTGCATGAGTGCGAACCGGGTATGCTGCGTTCGGCTAAATTGCCAGAGCTGGACATCGTTATTCGCATGGGCAATGCAAAGTCAGCCGGGATGTTCAGTTTTCCGGATGTGTGCCAGGCTGGCGGCGAGGCGGAGAACGCCCGCATTAAAGAATTGAAGCACGAACTGCGACCTGACGACGCGATTAACATTCAGTTCACGTCTGGCACGACCGGCAGCCCGAAGGGCGCAACGCTGACTCACTGCAACATTCTGAACAATGGCTACCTGACGGGAGCTGGTATGCAACTGTCGCCGACGGAACGTTTGTGCATTCCAGTTCCGCTCTATCACTGTTTTGGCATGGTGCTCGGAAATCTTGCCTGTTTTACCCATGGTGCGACCGCCGTGTACCCAAACGATGCGTTTGATCCGGAGTCGACGCTACGAGCGGTCGAATCTGAGCGTTGCACAGGCCTGCACGGCGTGCCGACCATGTTCGTCACGGAGCTAAGCCATCCCGAATTCGACCAGTTCGACCTGTCGAGTTTGCGGACCGGCGTTATGGCGGGCGCGCCTTGCCCGGTCGATGTTATGCAACGCGTCATTGCCGACATGCATATGAAACATATTCTGATTGGCTATGGCCAAACAGAATTGAGTCCCATCAATCACCTAACATTGCCCGAAGATCCGCTCGAGAAACGCGTGGAAACGGTCGGCAGAGCCGTGCCGTGGCTGGAAATAAAGCTCATCGATGCCGAGGGGAGAGTTGTCCCAATCGGTGAGAAAGGCGAGGTATGCACACGGGGGTATTCCGTCATGCTTGGCTACTGGAATGATGAGGAGCAAACGAGAAGTACAATTGATGAGGCCCGCTGGCTGCATTCAGGTGACCTGGGCATCATGGACGACGAAGGCTACCTGCGGATCGTCGGTCGCATCAAGGACATGATTATTCGCGGTGGCGAAAACATTTATCCGCGTGAAGTCGAAGAGTTTTTGTATACCCATCCGGCGATCGAAGAGGTGCAGGTATTCGGCGTTCCTGATCCGAAAATGGGTGAAGAAGTCTGTGCGTGGATTCAGCTGGCGAGCGGGGAGTCGCTAAGCGAAGATGAAGTGAAGGCGTTTTGCCGCGACCAGATTACACACTTCAAGATTCCGAAATATATTTGCTTCGTTGACGAATACCCGATGACCGTTACAGGCAAGATTCAGAAGTTCAAAATGAGTGAAATCATGATCGAAGAACTATCAGCCGCCGGCCGTTGAACCTTCGGATCTGCAATTGATTGAAACCTGCTGGCCTGTCTACTGCTATTCAAGGGGCGGAATGTAAACCGGCGCTGATGAAATTGTCGAAGCCGTAACCTGGGAAAGTGCGTCGCCCGGTCGCGCCCGCTGTACCGATCGATTTCGCCATGCAAGTGTTTGTGCAACGACTTCAGCGCTGGCCATGCTGCGCGACTGGACCATAAGTTCCGAATCATCCGGTATGCGCAGGAGTGCGCCGTCATACAGCGAATTGATGTTGCCATCGAATGCCTGCGGGTTTGCTTCGAATAGCGCGATCATCATTTGATCCAATGTGAATCCATCGCGCAATATATTTTCCGCGATACCGGAAAGCGTATCGCCATAATTGACCGGACCATATTGTCGCTCGCTGGGCGTCTCTGCCAGTTTGACCGGCGGGCTTATCATGTCGCGCCAGCTGTTTGTTTGAGCGACAACTTCTTCAGTTGCTGCAGTAGCAGTCTGACTTAACAGCACCTGTTCAGCCGGGATTCGCAGTTCCGCTCCGGCGCGCAGCGAATTCATGTTGCCCCGAAAAGCCTGCGGATTTGCTTCAAACAAAGCGACGGCGACCTGGTTTCGCGTTGTGTTAGCAGTGAGATAGTTTTCGGCGATACCCGAAAGAGTCTCGCCGTGCCTGACCTTGTGAAGGCGCTCCTTTACAGCTGTGCCCGCCAACGTCGGCATTTGCTCCGATTCTGCCGGGACCGGCCGTTCCCGTTCAGGCGGCGTCCGGCCTGGGTTGGAATTGCGCACGATATGCATTACCGGTCGTCTGGATTGCCCTGGAA
>JBPCYD010000298.1:0-11716 GCA_051007895.1 Woeseiaceae bacterium | reverse complement strand
GTATTGCAGCGCGCCGAGGACGACGCCAAATCGCAAGACGTTGCCGGCTGGCGCTTCAAGCTCGACTACCCGACCTATCACGCCGTCATGACGCACGCCCACAATCGTGACCTGCGAAAAACGTTTTATCGCGCCTGGGCGACGCGGGCATCCGATCAAGGCGACAACGCCGAGTGGGACAACAGCGAGAACATCGAAAAAATCATGTCGCTGAGGCATGAGGCGGCCGGCCTCGTTGGCTTCGACAACTACGCAGACTACTCATTGGCTACCAAAATGGCGGGCTCTGTCGGGGAAGTGATGCAATTTCTCACCGACCTGGCACAAAAATCTGTCAGTACGGCGAAAGGTGAACTCGTCGAAATTCAGGCCATCGCTGATGCGCCGCTGGAGGCATGGGATACCAGCTATTTTCTCGAGAAACTCAAACAGGAACGATTCGCCATTTCTGATGAAGCGCTGCGGCAATATTTTCCTTTTGCGATCGTCAAGAAAGGCATGTTCGATCTCACGGAGAAGCTATACGGCGTATCAGTCGTTGAAAAAGCTGAAGTAACGGGCTGGCATGACACTGTCCGTTACTACGAGATCCGGAATACGGACGGCGAAATGCTCGGCAGCTTCTATACGGATCTATTTGCACGGGACGGCAAACGTGGCGGCGCATGGATGGATGAGTGTGTCGTGAGAAAAAATCTCGCGGGTAACGATACGTTGCCCGTTGGATATCTCGTCTGCAACTTTCCGCCATTGGACGCTAAAGGCGTCTCGTTGTTGACGCATAGCGATGTCGTTACGTTGTTTCACGAGTTTGGGCACATGCTGCATCACTTGCTCACGCGGATGGACTATCCGTCAATCGCGGGCATAAACGGTGTCCCGTGGGATGCGGTAGAACTGCCAAGTCAGTTCATGGAAAATTTCGCCTGGTGTTATGACGTCCTTAAGCACTGCTCTGCACACTTTGAGACCGGCGAACCATTGCCTGAAGAAATGTTTCAGAAGCTCGACGCCAGTCGACATTTTGGAGAAGCGCTGGCAATGCTGCGACAAATCGAGTTCGCGCTGTTCGATTTTCGTCTGCATGCAGGGTTCGAACCCCAGCATGGTGCGCAGGCGCTGGAGACGCTCGAACAAGTGCGTGCTGAAGTTGCACTCATCCAACACCCGGATTACAACCGCTTGCCACACGCTTTTTCTCATATCTTCGCCGGCGGCTATGCGGCGGGCTACTATAGTTACAAGTGGGCCGAAGTGCTCGCTGCGGACGCTTTCGCCGCATTTGAAGAGACCAATATCTTTGACCGTGAAACTGCAGCGCGCTTCCGCGAGGAAATTCTTGAAATCGGCGGCAGCCGGGACTTTATGCAGGCCTACATCGCATTTCGGGGCCGCAAGCCGACCCTGGATGCGCTGCTGCGCCAGAGTGGCATAGGCAAAGCCGCATGAAGATTGCGACCTGGAACGTGAATTCGCTGAACGTCAGGTTGCCGCATGTCATCGAATGGCTGCAAAGCACCAACCCTGACGTCCTGGTACTGCAGGAAATCAAGCAGGTTACGGAAGCGTTCGACGCGGAACGCTTTGGTGAAGCAGGCTACAAAGCTGTCGCTAATGGCCAGAAAACCTATAACGGCGTAGCGATCATCAGCCGCGAGAACGTGAATGACATCGTGACCGATTTTCCAGGGTTTGAAGACCCGCAACGTCGCATCCTCGCTGCAACCATCGATGGAGTTCGAATCGTCAACCTGTATGTACCAAACGGCCACAGCGTCGGCTCGGAGAAGTACGACTACAAGCTGGGATGGTTAGCTGCGCTCAACGCGTTTCTCGAGGAAGAGCTTGGCGTGCATGACAAACTCGTCGTGCTGGGCGACTTCAACATCGCTCCGGACGATCGGGATGTGCATAACCCGGAACAGTGGGGTGACGACATCCTGTGCAGTCCACCCGAGCGCGCAGCATTGCAGGCACTGCTCGATCTGGGCCTGTCCGATGTGTTTCGGCAATTCGAACAGCCGGAGAAAACGTTCAGCTGGTGGGATTATCGAGCAGCCGGCTTTCGGCGCAACGCCGGCCTGCGCATCGATCTCATCCTGGCCAGCAAGGCGCTGGCGGACAGATGTACGGCAAGCAATATCGACCGTGAACCCAGGACATGGGAGCGCCCGTCGGACCACACTCCCGTGATCGCAGAATTCGAGCTTTGATGTTACATATTCATGGAACCACGTCACTTTTCAGCGCGAGTAAATGGTTCCAGATCAGGCAACGAGCTGCTGAACGGACTAACAAATGAGCTGCATTCGGCTAAGCTACGCAGGACAGATCGAGGCATGAAAAACGTTGCAGAACAGACTGAACGACGATCGTCGTTTGCCTCATCAACAAAATATAAAAGCAAAAAATTGATGAATCAGGACCGCCGCAACGACTATGACGTAACTAATACTGTGCAGGTAAGTAACTCTGCGGCGGTGCGGGATGCCGTGTGCGAATTGTTTATGAACACGTTTCCCGGCGCTTCGTTCGATAAGCTGTGGCTCGCTTTCTACGACTTCGACCGACTTTTCGGCGGGCAGTTTCCAGGGTACCTGGGCTGCGATACCACCTATCACGATCGACAACACTCGCTCGACATGACACTTGCGTTTGCACGTCTTGTTGCCGGTTACGAACGCAGTGTCGACCCTGCGGAGCGCCTCGGGGCACATCGCGCGCAAATGGCAATTGTGACTTCACTGTTTCACGACTCAGGATATATTCGCCACGAAGAGCGTGACAAGGAATTTGCGAACGGCGCGGAGTTCACGCTCTATCACGTATCGAGAAGTGCTGACTTCCTTCGTCGCTATTTGCCGGACCTTGGCATGGCCAAAGATGTCGCGGTCGCCAGCATGATCGTGCACTACACCGGCTATGAGCTCGATCTCGATAAAATCGAACTCGACGATCCACGTGACGCTATTTGTGGGCACCTTATCGGCACCGCAGACCTCGTCGCACAGATGGCGGATCGCTGTTATCTCGAGAAATGCCGAGACCGGCTATATAAAGAATTTGTTGTAGGCGGCATTGCGGTGGAGAATGCCTCGCCCGGTGAATACATGGTGCGCTACGAATCCGGCATCGATCTGTTGAGAAAAACACCGGGTTTTTATCAGACGGCAACGAAAGATCGCCTGCAAAAGAAGTTTAATCGCGCCTACCGGTATGTCGAAGTGTTGTTTGACGGGCAGAATCCGTACGTCGATGCGATACGGTCCAATCTGACCCACCTGGTTCGCGTGCTGAAAACCGATAACTGGGAACTGCTGCGGCGTGAGCCCCCGTATTTTGTTGGCACGCAGGATGCAGCCGAGAGTATGGACAGTGTCGCTGACAGAATGCTGGCAGCTGTTCCGCAGGAGCACGGTTCATTGCCGACGGATTTGATGCCGGCATAGTCGAATTTAACTCAGGCGGTCAGCGCCTGTTTGACAAATTCAAAGCGGTCATTGCCAAAAAACATCTCCTCGCCGACAAACAAAGTAGGCGCGCCGAACGCGCCTCTTTGAATCGCTTCGTCCGTGTTTTCGCGCAGCCGATCCTTGATCCTGTCCGAACCGATCTCCGATAAAGTCTCGGCCGCAGGCAAACCGGCACCCGCTGCGATTTCAGATAGCAGGCTCGAATCGCTTAAGTCTCTTTCGCGTGCCCACATCGCATCAAACAGCGGCTGGTGCACTGCGTGAAATACGCCTTTCTCCTGTGCAATCAATGCGAGTCGCAGCGCATTGACGGTATTCTGTGGAAATTTCGGGTTCATCTTGTAAGGAATTTTGTATCGATCCGCCCAACGGCTGACATCTTTGAACAGATACGTGCCCTTCGCCTTGATAGTTAACGGCGGATTGTTACCGGTTGCCTGCAGGACTGCCCCGAGAAACATAGGTCGATACACAATCTCCGCATCGAGGTCGTCGAGCTGGCTGTTGGCAAGATAGGAATAGAGACTGACGTAGTCATAGAAGAACTCGAGCTTTCGATTCATTTATTCACCATGGGCGTGTAGCCCGATCGCCGACAGATTCGATCGATCCAGTCGACGACGCCTGTATAGGGCGACACGTCGAAGCCACCTTCACCGGCCACGTGGGTATATGCGAACAAAGCTATGTCAGCGATCGTAAACCTGCCGCCCGCAACGTAGTCACTCGTCAAAAGCTGTTGATCCATAACTGCCAGGGCGCTCTCGCCACCGGCTTTCTTTTGCTGTAAATCGGCCTGCTTATCCGGCGGATTTCCCAGGTACTTGATAATAAAGCGCGACGTTGCGATGTAGGGCTCGTGACTGTATTGCTCAAAAAACATCCATTGCAGTACTTTGGCGCGCTCCCAGGCGTCACTACCGAAGAACTCGCTTCCATCCGCCAGGAAACAAAGTATGGCGTTCGACTCTGCCAGGTGTCTTCCATCCGGCAACTCCAGCAAGGGAATCCTGCCATTCGGGTTCTTGGTCAAGAACTCTGGCGTGCGCGTATCGCCCGCCAGAATATCGACTTCGATCCAATCGTAAGCAATCTTCATCTCCGAACACAGTAACTGCAGTTTGTAGCAATTTCCGGAGCGCCCATCGCCGTAGAATTTCAACTTTTCCATGCTCAACGTGTCTTCCTCTCGACGGACCGTAGCCCAACCACCTCGTGACGTTTCAGGCGTCGATTCGCAAAAAAAGCCGCAACGCCGCAGGCGCTGAAAGCGTAAATGTGATCGATCGGGCTTATCGTATCTCGAAAAAACACGCGCATCGTGTCGCCAGACAAGCCACCCAGTATTTGCCCGGGATTCGCGTCAATGTATTGCCCCGTCTTCAGGATGCCTATCATGAGATTGCCTGCGTACGCGGCAATGCCCGCTACTACCAGGGCGATAACCGGAAATCGCCAGTCCAGTCCGCGACCGAAGCGCTGTACTGCCACGCCGATCAGCGCCCCGATGGGCACCGTGAACCAGGGAAAAATCTTTCCGGTGTTGACTGAGAACAAGGCCCAGATCCAGCAAAGCATCAGCGCCACGGCAACGCTACCACCAATTCCACGTGCTACAGACTGCTGGGCCAGGAGTCGGTGTCCGTCCGCAGGCGGCAACTTATCGGCTGGTTTCCGCGTGTGTTTTTGCTTCAGTCGAAACATCGATACCTGGCGATCTGTACGGGTTCGGGCGCAGTATAGTACAGCAGAATTCGAGATCTGAGTTCACGCAAACGCTGCCGGTGGGTGTTATATTTTCGAATACGTAGGATCGCCGTGGATAAAAGTCGTGCGACTGAATGTAACCATCTTGTGCGCGGCAGCGCTGATACTGTCCGCCTGCGCCACAACAGCTCCAAGCTCATCGACCATTATTCGCACGATGCCACCGGTACCCGCGGAGTACCGGGGTTTTACGAATATGCTGGTGATCAGCGTGGCCGGTGATTTTCAGTCGCGGCGTATGTTCGAGCGCAACTTCGTCACCGTAACCGCAGATCTGGAGGGCAAGGCAACCGGCTACCACACGGTCATAGGGAGGAGACCGTACCTCACGCGTGATGCCCTCGATACCGTCATAAAGTCACGTGACTTCGATTCGATTCTCCTGGTACGTGAGCAAGGTCAGGAGCGCGAGGCACTCGCACCCGGACGGCCGGTTGGGCGTGCGTTCGATCTGTTTGGCTATGACTATGCAGAATTGAACAGTGGCGACAGCATCGAACAATCAGCCGCCATTACCTTTATCGCCGAACTCTATTCTGTAGCTGAACAGAAAAAGATCTGGTCCATAGAATCACTCAGCTTTGACAAGGCGACCGCGACTGACCTCATCGTTGAGCAGGCGGCGACCGTTTCCCAGCAAGTCATAAAAGACCGTTTGTTGCGCCGCTAGCAAGAACGATGTAAGCCGCTGTTCCGTTTCAACGTCAGGGCGCCAGCCGCGCTATGCTCCAGCGCCGGTCGTGACGCGAATAGAGAAACCGGTCGTGCAGACGGTTCTTGCGCCCCTGCCAGAACTCGATTTCCTCCGGGACGACCCGGTATCCGCCCCAGAACGAAGGAAGCGGAACTTCTCCATCCGCGAATTTGCGTTTGATTTCGTCAAATTTCGCTTCGAGAACGGAGCGCGAAGTGATGACGCTGCTTTGCGTGGAAACCCAGGCGCCGACCTGGCTGCCCCGCGGCCGGGTCATGAAGTAACGCAGTGTTTCAGTCGCAGGAATTCTGGTCGCCGTGCCGCGGATTCCGATTTGCCTGCCGAACAACGGCCAGAAGAATAACAATGAGACTTCGCTGTTGCCGGCAATCTGAGTCGCCTTGTTGCTGGCTAGATTAGTGAAAAATACGAACCCGCTGTCATCGAAGTACTTCAGCAATACGGTGCGGCAAGACGGACGGTGCTGGTCATCGACGGTACACAGGCTCATTGCGTTCGGATCGAGAGTGTCAGAGTCGCACGCCGCATGGAACCAGTCTTCGAATTGTTTGAAGGGATCGTCATGAAGCGCTTCCCGTTCCAGCGTGAGGCCGGTTGCCGAGCGGCGGAGGTCGGTTACGTCCATGCCTGCGTGCTGGCCTGAATCCTGTTCCTCGGTCATGTCTGCATCATTTTCGGTCCTCGGGAGACCGCCATTCCAACGCAAAACCAGGCGCCGATCAATTACGGTAATTAACCACCGGGGTACTTTACGGTAACAGTCACCCGTTTACGTGGTCAGGGAGCGCAAGTTGCGAACGCTTGCTGATCGTTGGCTTTTCCCTGGAAATGCGTGTTGCGCTAATATCGAGGTGTCAGAAAATCGTTATTTCCGCCAGCAAAATCAATCTGCATGGCACCTGGATGGAGGAAGAAACATGTATGTCAACGGCTATATTCTGAGCGTGCCCGAGGAGAAGAAGGCTGCCTATGTTGCGATGACAAACGTTTTCGCTGAGGTTGCCAAGAAGTTCGGGGCGCTGGAGATTTTCGAAAACTGGGAGCTCGAGGTGCCTGATGGCGAACTGACGGATTACCGCCAGGCCGTAAAGGCTTTACCCGGCGAAAAAATCGTTTTTTCCTGGGTCGTCTGGCCGGATCGAAAAACGGGCGCTATCGCTCACAAAGGTATGTGGGCCGACCCAAGGATGAAAGATATGGGGGACATTCCCTTTGACGGCAAACGCATGATCATGGGTGGCTTCGAACCAATGCTGAGTTACCACAAAGACTGACAATCCTGCCTTAGCGAAACCGACGTCAGGTTGTGGCGTTGTCGACTGCGAGCTCCGCAGCGGCGAGATCTTCGAGTGCAGTGCCAACAGATTTAAACAGCGTGATCTCATCGGTAGCATGCCGACCGTGGATTTTCCCCGACGCAAGTTCCCGCAGAGACCCCTTGATGGATTCTGCCCGCAACGCGCCTGACGCAATTGCCTGGACGAGTTCGCCGGATTCCGACAATGCGCCTGCGCGTGTATCCACGTAGACACTGGCATTCGCGATTGCCGCTACATCCGCCTCCGCCATATCCGGTTTGAATGCGCCGACCAAATCCACATGCTGCCCGGCGCGCAGCCATTCACCGAGTATCAGCGGCTCATTGGACAAGGTCGCGCAGCTTACTATGTCTGCTGACCGGACGGCTGTCTCAAGATCATTCGTGACCGTCACTTTGTAGGTCTTTTCTGAAATTTTGTCTGCAAGCGCCTTTGCGGCTTCCGGGCGACGACCCCAGATTAAGGCTTCGGTGATGGGCCTTACTGCAGCATGCGATTCGATCAGGTGGGGTGCAAGATTGCCTGTCCCGACCATTAGCAATCGTGATGAATTCTCCCGCGACAGATAGGTAGAAGCGAGCGCAGATGCGGCAGCCGTTCTTTGTAGAGTCAGTTCGGTGCCATCCAGCATGGCAACGGGCACACCGGTTGTTGCGTCCATGAGCAGGTAGCTGCCGGCCACAGCCGGGATACCCGTTTTGGCGTTGTCAGGAAATACGCTCACGATCTTGACGCCAATGTGACGTTCCGACCATGACGGCATCAGCAACAGGATGCCTGAATTTCCGTTCGCAACGGGAATTTCATGATGCGCGCGTAGCGGAACTGTGACGTCAAGTGTGAACGCTTTCGCAAGCGCTGCTACAAGTTCTTTTCGGGGCAACGCCCGTGCAACTGATTTGGCGTCAAGCAGAATCATCGGAGGCCGAGGATAGCACTTCCACACTCACCTCAAGACCTGTAATGTCAGGTGACCAATAAGAAGAAGAACAACCATGACCCTGCAGAGAAAACTCGGGTTATCGGCAGTGCTCGCAGTTGTGATGGGCGATATGATCGGGTCCGGTATTTTTTTCACTCCGGGCGAACTGGCCGCCGTCGCATCGGCACCGTGGCAAGTGTATTTTTTCTGGTCGCTCTGCGGCCTGATTACGCTGTGCGGTGCGCTGACGCTTGCCGAACTTGCGGCACTAATTCCTAAAGCGGGTGTTTCCTATCACGCATTGACGGAAGCCTATGGCCCATTTGCAGGCTTCATGCAAGCCTGGATGATGGTATTAGTCAGCGGTCCCGGTGCCATTGCGGGTGTGGCAATTCTTTTCGGTGAGCTGGCAAACCAGGTCTTTGGCTCTGGTTCGTCCGGCATGCAGGTCGTTTGGGCAGTGTTGGCGATCGGCCTGTTTGCCCTGATTAACCTGCGTGGTGCGGAATGGGGAGGAAGAACGCAAATCTTCCTGACGTCGGTGAAAATTGTCGGACTCATCGCACTGGTCGCAGGAGGACTGCTTCTTGCCGAACCTGCCGCACCGACGCTCGCGACCCCTACAGGCGAATCGCAGCAAGGTCTGCTTGGTTTTATCCGCTTTATTGGGCTTGGCGTTGCAATCGTCCTGTTCACCTACGATGGCTGGATAGACGCATCTAACGTTGCTGGTGAGGTAAGGAATCCGAACAGGAACTTTCCGCTTGCGATGGGCTTCGGCGTGCTCTTTATTACCCTGATTTACCTGCTCGTTAACTACGCTTTCCTGCGTGTCGTGCCGCTCGAATCCATGCGCGAGAACCCGACCCTGGTAGCTCCGATGGTTGCCGAAGCGGCGTTCGGACGAAACGGCGGCATCGCGCTGAGCTTACTCATGTGGATTTCGATATTCGGTGCCCTGGGCGGCCTGATTATGACGCTGCCCCGACTGTTTTACGCTGCGGCGAGTGAGTATGTTGATCGCGCGCGGGGCAGCTGGCTTGCGCCCGCGTTCCGTAGCATCTCGCATCTGTCGGGCAGGAACGCCGTACCGTCCGGAGCGATTCTCTTTGCGGCCGGCATTTCCATTTTTGCGCTGATATTTTTTGGATCATTCTCAAGGATCGTGACTTTCTTCGTCGTGCCCTTCCAGTTCATGAACATACTGATGGTGTCGTCTATTTTCAGGCTAAGACGAAGACTGGCGACAGCTGACACATATCGCCTGCCAGGCTATCCAATTGTTCCCGGCATTTTTATTTTTGTAATGACCCTGTTCCTGATTGCTGCGCTGATCTATAACCCGCTCGACAGCATGATCGGGATTGCACTCACATTGGCCGGCGCACCCGTTTACCGCAGTCTGACACTTGCCCAGCCGGAGAGTCGGCATGGCTAGGTTTTCTGATTACTTCAACCATCCGAAACCCGTTATCGGCATGATTCACCTGCCGCCGCTGCCTGGCTATAAGGGCACAAGAGGCATCGATCACGCCATAAGCCACGCGGTGGCGAATTTGCATGTGTTGGAAGAGTGTGGTGTCGACGGCGTGCTGGTCGAGAACGAATACGACCGGCCACACCGTGTCGAAGCCCCCCCGGAAACGGTCGCTGCGATGACGCGCATCACCCGGGCCGTCGTCCAGGAAAGCGAATCAGCAGTTATCGGTTGCGAAATATTGCTTAACGATCCGCAGGCATCACTTGCCGTCGCAGAATCTGCAGGAGCCGCGTTCATTCGCACCGATTACTTTGTCGACAGGATGACACGGCCCGAATATGGGGAGTTTTGTATCGACCCGGATGCATTGATTGCCTATCGGAGGTCGATTGGTGCAGAACACATCCTGATTCTTGCCGATATCCAGGTGAAATACGCGACAATGGTCATACCGCGCCCCTTGTCCAGTTCGGCGAGACTTGCTGCCGAAAAGGGCGCCGACGCTGTGATCGCCACTGGCGATCAAAGTGGCGATGCGCCATCGGTCGGTCAACTAAGGGAGGTCGCACACTGCGGCGTGCCGGTGCTGATTGGCAGCGGCTTAAATACAAAAAACGCAAGCGCGTTACTCGCGGAGTGCGATGGCGCGATCGTTGGGACGTCGATCATGCAACGAAAGTCGGTTGACTTCGACGCACTAGAGTTACTCATGTCCAATCTGGATCGCAAATCGAAATGAAAATTGTCTGTGTCGGCGACTGCGGCATAGATCACTACTTGCCGTCCGGTACACAGCGGTTTGGCGGCATTACCGCGAATTTCGCACGCCACGCGCGAGCCGAATTTCCTGCAACAGATGAAGTACACGTGGTGTCCTGTGTCGGCAACGATGCGGGTGCTGACATCGTAACCAGTGCGCTTGCAGCGACCGACATCGACTGCCATGTAACAACGCTCACTGGTATCACGCCGATGCAGTACATCGAAATCGAGCCGGATGGAGAAAAGAGATTCGTGCGCTATGAGGAAGGCGTTCTCAAGGATTTTGAATTCAACCGTCAGCAAAGAGATGTTATCGCGGCAAGCGCGCTGGTGGTCGCGCCTGTATATTGGCAAATAATTGATTTATATGAAAATTTATTGTCGATTGAGACCGATGGAACGGTCGCGATTGATTTCGCCGATTTCCTGCATCACCCGAATTTCGCAATGCTGGAAAAACATATCGAGACCATTGACATTGGGTTTTTCGGATTAACCAATGAAGACACGGTTGCCATTGAGCACATCGCATCACTTGCAGCGAAACACGACAAGTTGTTTATCGTCACGCTGGGCGCGGACGGAAGCTGCGCATTTCACGGCGCAAATCGATTTCAGTGCGCGGCCGTGCCGGTTGAAAAGGTTGTCGATACAACAGGTGCCGGCGATGCCTTTGCGGCTGCCTTTCTTTCTCGATACTGTTACGGTGCAGGCATACAAGCGTCTTTGCAACGGGGCGCCGAGCTGGCTGCATCAGTAATTACGAGACTGGGAAGCCACAGCGAGCAGACATTATGAATATATTGATTGCAGGTGTGATGATCTGGATTATCGCACACCTGGTTCCCAGCGTAGCAAGGGGGCCGCGCCAGGGTCTGGTCGATCGGCTTGGGCCCGGACTCTACCGCGGCTTATTCTCGTTGATCATCGTTGCTGCCTTGGTACTTATCGTAGTCGGCTGGCGGTCCACGCCAGAACAATACCTCTACGTTCTCCCACCTTGGTCGAGACTACTCGGCTTTGTGCTCATGTTCATAGCGTTCGTGCTGTTGGGTGCGGCGCACTATAAGACCGCCATCAAACGGGCCGTTCGTCACCCGATGTTGATGGGTGTATTCGTCTGGTCACTCGGTCACTTGTTAACCAACGGCACCACCAGGGCATTGATCCTCTTTGGCGGTTTGGGCGTATGGGCACTGATTGAAATGCCGTTGATCAACGCACGGGAAGGCGCAGTTGAAGCCGCCGAAGGCCCGGGAATGGCGGCCGAGCTGAAGG
>JBPCYD010000297.1:0-11052 GCA_051007895.1 Woeseiaceae bacterium | reverse complement strand
AACTTGCGGCGTGCGGCAACTTCGATGGGAGCAGGCCTGCTGGGCGTTTGCGAATATGACGAGCGCTGGATATATAGCGCCCGCTTCAGTGAGCGTACCAAAGAGAGCAAGCCCGTCGATATTCCGGAGGACCTGCCCAACGTAATTGTCGTCGGTGAGCCAATGGATATTGGACTCACAGCTACCGTGCCATCGGCGTTGTCGGGTTCGGCCACGGGCATGGGCTATACGCACGATACGGTCGTGCTCCTGACGCTGACGCAGTACATCCGCAATTTGGGCTATCGCGCGGTTGCGTCAATGAACGATTCGGCACTGGCAATCCCGCTTGCGGTTCAGGCTGGCCTGGGTGAGGTTGGTCGACACAGCCTGTTGATTACAGAAGAATACGGGCCGCGTCTGCGCCTGGGTAAGATCTTTACCGACATGCCGCTGGTCATTAG
The DNA here is from genome assembly GCA_051007895.1 of Woeseiaceae bacterium. Taxonomy (GTDB): domain Bacteria; phylum Pseudomonadota; class Gammaproteobacteria; order Steroidobacterales; family Woeseiaceae; genus SZUA-117. The sequence goes on along the minus strand of JBPCYD010000297.1, from coordinate 10,609 downwards.
CGAACCGAAGCGCTTTGGTGTCAAGGAGTTCTGCGATATCTGTCAACGCTGCAGTGCGGCCTGTCCGCCCAAGGCGATCCCGACCGGTGCACCATCACGCCAGGCATACAGCGTGTCGAATCTCAATGGCGTACTGAAGTGGACGACATGGGCAGAAAAGTGTTTTAAATTCTGGGCAGGACAAAACTCGGACTGCTCAATTTGTATTCGTATCTGCCCCTACAATCGCGACTTCACCAGGTGGTACAACAAGCTGTGGCGGAAACTGGCCGGTACGCGATTGCGGCGCCTCATGCTGCAACTCGATGTCTGGTTTTTCGATCGCAACCGCAAACCTTCGAAACAATGGTGGATTAAGAAGTAAGGCGCTAGCCCAGGTTGAAATAGAATACGAGCGCAACGGCAAGTGGCGACACGATTCGAACAAGGATCATCCAGAGTTTGAAGATTGCACCATCGTCCAGGCCGATTTCAGACAGCACTGTTTCTTTCGACAACCACCAACCCGCAAACAGTGCATACAACATGCCGCCCAATGGCATCAGGATATTCGAGACCAGGTAGTCGATCAGGTCAAACGGTGTCTTGCCGGCAAAGACTTCGAACTGCCCGAGGGGGTAGGTGTTTTCCCAGGTTGAGAACGAGAACACAGTTACGAGCCCCATCAGGAACGTTCCCGTGCCGATCGTGACTGCCGCGCCGGTACGCGTCATGCCGCGAAACTCACTCAGACGCGCCGTCATCGTCTCCAGCATGGAAATGGACGAGGTCAGCGCGGCAAACAGGATCATCGCGAAAAACGCGCTACCAATCAGATCTCCTGCGGGCATTTTTGCAAACGCCGTAGAGAGAGTTACAAAAATCAGACCTGGGCCCTCTGCGGGATCGAGATTATTGGCGAAGACAATCGGGAATATCGCGAGTCCGGCGAGAAGCGCCACCAGCGTGTCGCCCAACGCGACGATGATCGCGGACCGGAAAAGGTTCACGTCCTTGGGTAAATAAGCAGAGTAGGTCAACACGCCGCCAATACCGACATTGACTGAGAAAAACGCCTGGCCGACAGCAGCGAGCACGACAACCCAGGTGATTTTGCTGAGATCTGCGGTGAACAGAAAGTCTGCTGCGCTGGCGAAATCTCCAGTGATACCTGAATGGATCACCAGTGAAATCAAAGTAACAAACAGTGCCGGCATGAGAATTTTGACGACCCGCTCGAGGCCAACCTTGATGCCACGGGAAACGATGAAGACGGTTGCCCCGGTGAACAGGGCGTGCCATAAAATTATCTGTGCCGGGTTATGCAAAAAAGCGCCAAAATCGCCGCCGACTTCCGCCGCTGACAGTCCGGATATGCCGCCGAGACCAACCTTGACCAGGTACGCTCCCGTCCAGCCGGCAATGACGCTGTAAAAGCTTAACACCAGGAATAGCGCAAACAGCCCCAGGTAGCCCAGCAGGCTCCATTTAAGGCGACTACCCGCCGCTTCGCCCAGTTTTTTCAGCGCGGTCGGTGCGCTGGCGCGCGCGTGCCGGCCGATGACCATCTCGGCGATCATGATCGGTGTGGCGATCAAGAAAATGGCTATGACATAAATCAGGACGAAGGCGCTGCCACCACTGGAGCCAAGGGTGTAGGGAAACTTCCATATATTGCCAAGGCCGACGGCCGCGCCGATGGACGCGAGGATAAATGCCAGGCGGCCGGACCAGTTTTCAGTAGCAGGAGAACTCACAGTGGCATCCCCATATTATTATTTGTATTGCATAACTATATGCCACTTGTCGGAGAAACGTGAACTTCATAGCGGAAACCGCACTGAACAGGCGTTGCGGAAAACGCCCTTTCCGGGCAACAGCGGCAGTCTGGATACGTATCGGGGAACCACGGATACCCATTTCGCTCTTATAATCTTCCGACATCGTGAAATAATGTCGTATTACCCGATTGCGGCATTCTCCGTCAAAAGGAAGTATTAGTGTCAAATTCTCTGAATCGAACTTCGTCTCTAATGGGGACATTCTGCTTTTTTCTGCTGGCGGCTACCGGCGCCAGTGCCGCAGAGGATCTATCCAGCCAGGTTGAGATGCCCTACGAGGTGTTTCAGCTCGAAAACGGCCTGACTACGATCGTCTACTCCGATCACTCGTCACCCACAATTTTCGTGGGTATGTGGTATGGCGTTGGTTCGAAAGACGAACCCGAAGGGAGAACAGGATTCGCGCACCTCTTTGAGCACCTGATGTTCCAGGGCACCGCGAATCGGGACGGCGAGTATTTCGAGCCTTTCACGAAGGCCGGCGCAACGGGCATGAACGGCACAACGTCTGAAGATCGCACCAACTACTATGCGACCGTGCCCACCGGGGCGCTGGATATGGCGCTATGGATGGAAAGTGATCGCATGGGCAACCTGTTAGGGGCGGTGACTCAGGAGGCGCTCGATGAACAGCGTGCCGTCGTGCAGAACGAAAAAAGAAGCGGTGACAACAGGCCTTATTCCGGTATATCGGACCGCGTCAGAGCAGGCCTTTACCCCGTCGATCATCCATACCGGCATTCGATAATTGGCTCGATGGAAGATCTCGATGCTGCATCCCTCGAAGACGTGCATGCATGGTTCGATGAGTATTACGGTGCCAGCAATGTCGTGCTGGTGCTTGCCGGCGATATTGACCTGGATACCGCACGGGAGAAAGTTACCCACTATTTCAGCGAAGCACCAACGGGCGTTCCATTGACCAAACCGCGGCAGTGGATTCCTAACCTCACCGAAAATCGTACTGAAATCATGTACGACCGTGTGGGGCAGACGCGCATCACACGGGTTTGGGCACTGCCCAACCTGAATGACCAGGATTCAACCATTATGTACCTGGTGAACGAATCCCTGGTCGGCAATAAGAATTCTCCGTTACGAAAAACGTTGGTCGACGATTTGCAGCTGGCAACGGCTATTCGAGGTAGCGCTTACAGCAAAGTCATCAGCGGTGAATACACCTTGACGATTAACGTAAAACCAGGCGTCGATCCGCGGGAGGTCATCCCGGTGGTCGACAACGTCCTGGGCGAATACCTGCAGACGGGGCCGGACAAGGATATTCTCGAGAACGAGAAGCTGGCCATCAACATGTCGATGATTCGATCGCTGGAGAGCAAGTCGACAATTGGGCGATTTCTCGCGGAAGGCCAGCTCTATTCAAGCGATCCCGCTTACGTCAAGAAAGAGATTGCATGGTTAAACGACGCAACACCCGAACAGGTTCTGGAAACGGCCAATCGGTGGCTGACCAGGGGCTACTTCGAGCTAACGACGCTGCCCTTTCCCAACCTCGTTAGCGGTGCACCAAAAGTTGATCGCACGATAATTCCGGCAGTAACAGATGTCTCGGGAATCAACTTCCCAGAGATCGAAACGGCCGCACTCGATAATGGCATGCAGCTCGTAGTGGCTAACAGCGGCTCACTGCCTCTGGTCGACGTATCGATTCAGATAGACACCGGAAACGCAGCTGACGACCTCGAATCACAGGGAATTTCAGACGCTGTTTTTGCGCTGATGGACAAGGGTACGAAGAAATTCAATGCGAACGAGCTGGCGGCAGAAAAGGACGCTATAGCTATGGGTGGACGGCTCGGCGCCGGGGTGGAACAAAGCTCGCTGAGCTACCAGATCCTGAGTGACTATTTAGGGCAGTCCCTGGAGCTTGCTGCCGAAATCCTGGGCAACCCCGTATTTCCCGACGAAGAACTGAACAAATTCAGGCAGCAGGTATTCGCGTATCTGTCCAACATTGAGCAAAACCCGTCCAGAAATGCGCGCGCAATGTTTAATCGCGCAGTCTACGGTGTTGATCATCCGCTTGGCGGAATCTGGACAGCTGCCTTGGCGGAGAAACTCAACACCGACAGCCTGACCGCATTCCACGCCCGGGAAATAGCGCCAGATCAAATGAAAGTATTCATGATCGGCGACATCGACCTCGAGCAGGCTAAGGAGCTCCTTGAAAATTCATTCGGTGGCTGGAAATCTGCGAGCAACACGACGCTTCAACCGGTTGGAAACGCCGCGGCACCCAGTCCGCGCGTGATCCTGGTGCATCAACCGGAGGCTGTGCAAAGCACGATTGTCGCCGGCCACGCAATTCCGCCGTTCGACTCGGAAGACCATACGGAACTGACCGTTTTAAACGCGATTTTCGGTGGAGACTTCGAAGCGCGGATCAACATGAATCTCCGGGAGGATAAGGGCTGGTCCTACGGCATGGGATCGGGTATCCAGAATAACAATAGCGGTGATCGTACCCTGACCGTGTCCGGCAGCGTGCAGACGGACAAGACGATGGAAAGTATGGTCGAAATCAAACGTGAGTTTGACGAGTTTCTTTCCACCCGGCAGGCAACGGATGAAGAACTGGAAAGGGTCAAGCTCAACCGCACTCGCTCATTACCTGGTCGTTTCGAGACCAAGCGAGGTTTTCTGCAGAGCATGGTGGCCTCTGATACCTATGGTCTGCCTTTCGACTATGCCGAAAATACAGCCGCGCGCGTCGATGCGGTCACACTCGAAGGCGTAAAATCGCGAGCCTCAAAACTGATGCGCCCGGATGAGATGACCTGGGTCATTATTGGAGACCTCGATGAAATCGAAGAAAAGGTGCGTTCACTGAATTATGGTGACGTTGAGGTCTGGGATGCGTTCGGCAACAAGCTTCGATAACTTTTCTATCGACGCAATGTTTTGATTGCGCAATCGATGATGTATGCAATGACCCAATACAGTTACGCGGGAGTGAAAAATATGAAACGTTTATGGCAGGGCCTGACCATCATCGTCTACTCGATTGCAATGGCGGCCACCACTCTCTACTTGACTGACAGCGTTGCTGAAGAGGAGCAGGTCCTGCATTTCGGCTATGGCTCCAATATGTCAGAGGCGTATATGAAGCAATATACGCCTGGCCTCCAGTACGTGATGAATGCTGAATTACCGAATTTCGAAATTCAGTTTCGCAAGTATTCGGAAAACATGGGCGGTGGAATCAGCAGCATCATAGAGAAACCGGGTAGCATGATTTACGGTGTACTCTACTGGATACCAAAAAAAGAAATCGAGGAGCTCGACATACTCGAGGATGTACCGCTCGGCATCTACAAGCGTGAAACGTTTCAAGTGCTGGGGGAAGACGGCGTTTGGTACGCCGCCGATCTTTACCGGGTGACTGAGCCCAAGGGGCCGTTCGCACCTGCGAAAAAATACCTCGACCTGATGATCGCCGGCGCTACTGAACACGGGATAAACGCTGAGTGGCTCGCCAAACTCAAGGAAATGCGGGCGAACCGGGAATAGTCTTCCTAATCGATAAAAATCGTCGCAGGATGCTCGAGCATTTCCTTAATCCGCTGGATCATAGCAGCGGCGTCATAGCCGTCGACGAAACGGTGATCGAACGACGACGACAGATTCATCATCAGGCGCACAGCAATCTGACCATCCACGACCATCGGCCTTTCGACTGCTCGATTCACACCGATAATCGCGACTTCAGGCAAATTGATGACAGGAGTGGACGCAATGCCGCCCAGCTTTCCAAGGCTGGTCAGGGTTATGGTTGAACCACCCAGCTCATGTTTGCTGATACTGTTTTCGCGAGCAGCATTCGATACACGACGAATTTCTGTCGACAGTCCTTCCAGGGTCAATCGTTGCGCGTTACGAATCACCGGCACCTTGAGGCCATCTGCAGTTTGCGTCGCCACGCCGAGATGGACAGCTTCGTGACGTAGCAGCACATTCCGGTCCTTATCGTAAGTCGTATTACATTGCGGAAATTCTTTCAATGCGCGAATCAGCGCGCAGCCCAAAAAAGGCAGCGGTGTCAGTCGTTGGGCGCTGTCGGTTGACTTGCTGTTGAGATGCTGACGCAGCGACTCGAGTTCGGTTAAGTCCACTTCTTCCACATAAGAAAAATGTGGAACCTCACGATTCGCCTCGGTCATGCGCTCCGCAATGATGCGGCGTAGACCGATAACTTTGACCTCACTTGTTTGGGTCGGTGCCGCGGGCGCAATCGACTTGCTCGTTACTCGTGACTTAAGGAAACGATCCAGGTCGTCGCGCAGTATTCTTCCGCCCGTGCCGCTGCCAGGTACATCCGCAAGGTCGACGCCGGCATCGCGGGCTCGCCGGCGAACCGCGGGCGACGTAACGATCTTGCCGTTTTTCATTTTAGGCTGCGGCTCTTGCACGGTCTCCTCGGGTGGTTTCTTTTGAACTACTTTTTCGGCATCACGGTTGGCGGCATCGGCACTGGTCTCGAAGACAACGAGTGGTGCGCCGACTGCAATAATGTCTCCGGGTTCTCCCGCCAGTGACACTACCTTCCCGGATACCGGCGACACCAGTTCGACGGCCGCCTTATCCGTCATCATCGTGCCGACGACCGCTTCTTCTGCCACATCCTCTCCGATCGCGATATTCCACTCGCCGATTTCAGATTCGACCGTCCCCTCACCGAGGTCGGGCAGTTTGAAAACATACTCGCTCATTTCGCCTCCATAACTTTACGGATTCCGGCAGCTATGCGTTTCTGCCCGGGAAAGTACTGCCATTCGAACGCATGCGGATACGGCGTGTCCCACCCGGCAACACGTTCAATGGGTGCTTCCAGGTGATAGAAGCATTCTTCCTGCACTGTGGCCGTCAATTCTGCACCGAAGCCAGTGTACCGGGTAGCCTCGTGCGCAATCAGGCAGCGCCCTGTCTTTTTCACCGACTCCGTCAATGTCTTGGCATCCAGCGGCGCGAGCGTGCGGACATCGATGATTTCCGCATTGACGCCCACCAGCGCGGCGGCAGCCTGCGCAATGTGTACGAGGGTTCCGTAGGTGATTATAGTGAGCTCGTTCCCCGTTTCGACAATGTCTGCAGAGCCCAGCGGTACGGTGTAGTACCCGTCCGGCACCTCGCCCTTCGGATGGGAAGTCCAGGGGACGGCGGGTTTATCGGGATCTCCGTCAAACGGGCCGTTGTAGATTCGTTTCGGCTCGAAAAAAATCACCGGGTCGTCAGATTCGATCGAACTGATCAACAGCCCCTTTGCATCGTATGGGTTGGAAGGCATGACGGTCTTGATGCCACTGATGTGTGTGAAGATGGCTTCCGGCGATTGCGAATGCGTCTGGCCGCCGCGAATTCCGCCGCCACAGGGCGTCCGAATGGTAACGGGAGAAAAGAAATCGCCGCCGCTCCGGTAGCGCAATCGGCCGAGTTCACTCACTACCTGATCGAATCCGGGATAGATGTAATCGGCGAACTGAATCTCTGCAACGGGTCGAAGACCATTAACGCCCATGCCGATTGCCGTACCAATAATGCCACCCTCGGCAATGGGTGCATCGATGACCCGGTGTTCCCCGTATTTGCGCTGCAATCCATCGGTGCAACGAAACACCCCGCCAAAGTAACCAACGTCTTCTCCGAGAATGACGGCATTTGCATCCCGCGCCATGACGACATCGAGACCGGACCGAATCGCCTCGATCATATTCATCTGGGGCATGGTCTATTCCTCCAACGCCAGCATCTGGCGACGCTGCTCTTCAAGGTGCGGAGGAATGTCTGCGTACACATCATCAAACATTTCGCTGGGATCAAGGAACGGTCCCTCGGTCATCGTCCCGAACTTTTGCGCTTCCTTCCAGGCGGCAAGAACCTTGATGCGATATTCATCGATTACTTCTTCGTGCTGCTCTTCTGACCAGTGACCTTCAACGATGAGATGTTGCTTAAGGCGTTCCACCGGGTCTCCCAGCGGAAAAGATTTCCACTCATCTTTCGGTCGATACTTGGTTGGGTCGTCACTGGTCGAATGTGCGCCGCCGCGATAGGTGACGTGTTCGATGATTGTTGGGCCACCGCCTCTGCGAGCGCGATCGGCGGCCCACAGTGTTGCTGAGTAGACGGCAAGGAAATCGTTTCCATCTACGCGAATGCCTGGAACGCCAAGGCCTATGCCACGCGCGGCGAACGGTCTTCTTTCGCCGCCTGCAAATCCCTGGAAAGTTGATATCGCCCACTGGTTATTCACGATGTTGAGGATAACGGGCGCCTGGTAGATTGCAGCGAACGTAACCGCGTGGTGAAAGTCCGCCTCCGCCGTACTGCCGTCACCGACCCAGGATGCTGCGATGTGGTCTTCGCCCTTGATCGCCGATGCCATCGCCCAACCAACCGCGTGCGGATACTGTGTTGCGAGATTCCCGGAAATCGAAAATATGTTTGCATCTTTATTGTGATAAAGAATCGGCAGCTGGCGCCCTTTGCACATGTCACGCGTATTCGACAGACACTGGCACATCATGTCGACGAGCTTTGTTCCGCGCAGTAAGAACAGACCCTGGTTTCGGTATGAAGGAAAACACATGTCGCCGGTGCGCAGCGCCATGCCCTGGGCAATTGAGACCGCCTCCTCGCCCGTCGCCTGCATGTAAAACGTAATCTTTCCCTGCCGTTGGATCTGCCACATGCGTTCATCAAAGACGCGATTGAGCAGCATCCAGCGGAGCCCGATCTGGAGTTTTTCCGGATCGAGATTCGGATTCCATGGGCCCTGTGCATGATGATCGTCATCCAGTACACGAACCAGTTCGAGGCTCAGGTGTTCGATATCACGCGTACGAACGTCAATCGCTGGTTTGTCGACGGCACCGGCGGGTGAAAGATCCAGGTAACTGAAGTCCGGTTTGTCACCAGGCCGGGCTGAGGGATGCGGTAGGTGTAATCTCGATTTTCTTGTCATGCGAGTCCCGTGGGTTGAATTTATTATCGAGGGCAAAACGATTTCGGGGGCTGCATATCCTGCCACTCATTGCGGCATTGCGGAATACGTAGCCGCCCAATATATCCGGTCAAACAGGCAAAGTGGTCGCGAATTGATTTGATAACTGCCTGAAAGACGCATAATCTATGCTCTTTAAAGCTTAGAATAGTCATAAATTATGCAAGAAATAGCTATTGATCAGACAGATCGTCGAATTCTACAACTGTTGCAGACCGAGGCAGGAATCAATGCTGCCGCAATCGGGGAGCGGATCGGTCTTTCGCAATCCGCCTGCTGGCGTCGCATGCAGCGACTCCGCGAGGAAGGCGTGATCATGGATCAACCGGTCATTCTGGATCCCGAGAAGGTTGGACTGAGCACCATGGTCTTTGCCCAGGTGAAGCTGACGTCGCATGGCCGCAGCAACCTGACGGACTTTGCGGACGCCGTACGAGGCTATCCGGAGGTACTGGATTGCTATGTTGTGCTGGGCAATATTGATTTCCTACTACGCATCGTAGCCGAGGACATCAAGGACTATGAGCGGTTCATATACGAAAAGTTGTCACAACTTCCGGGTGTGCAGGAAGTTAATTCCAGCATGGCGTTATCGGAGATAAAGCATACGACGGTGCTGCCAATCTAGGCGCGCCCGATGTGATTGATCGAAGGCAACGTGTCCGATAAAACCGTCAGTTCTGACGGGCGCAGATTAACCATGCGGTCAGTATTAATTGGATGTCCGGGTTCTGGCGGATGACGCTCCGTAACTGTGCTTTTATTTGTCATTAGATCAGCGCAAAATAGAAATGTCTGGACGAATACGGCTCCCGAGGGGGCGCGTTTAATCGCCCACCAACCGCACCGGCTGCCTATAACAATCACTCTTATAAAGGAGTACCCGTGCTGAATCCCGCCCGTACCAGCGAACTCGTCAAGGGTGCGCTGTTCGACGCAGAAGCTACCTGGAAGAACTATTTACCGGAAGCGGACGACTGGCAAAAGACCGCGTTCCTGCTAACCGGTCCGCTGATCGTGATCGCGGGGATACTCGGCTACGTCATCGGATTTTTTGGCGCCAACTCATCAATGTTTGGTTTCCGGCCGACCTTGATGTATACGCTCGTCGGTATCGTTATGAGTGCGATTGCCGCGGGCGTCGTCGCATTCATCGTCAGCGCACTGGCCGGCATGTTCGGCGGCAAAGCCAGTTTCGCTCGCGGCTTGGCCGCAACGTCGCTTGCGTTCGTTCCCGGCTATCTCGGCCAGGCACTCAGTTGGTTGCCCTGGATAGGTACATTGGTAGCTCTCGGCCTGATCATCTACGCACTGGTCTTGCTCTGGCGCATCATTCCTGTCTACCTGGATGTGCCCGACGGCAAACGCACTGGGCATTACATAATGTCCCTGATCGCTACTATCGTGACGATGATCCTGATATCGATGGTGATGCGCCCGATTATCGCGCCCTCGATGCCGGACATGCCGAGATTTTCCAATGCAGACTCTGGTGACGGATCGCCTGGTATTGGCGGATTCGTCGGAGAAGCTATGCGCCAGGGTGAGCTGATGGCGGCGGCTGAAGAGGACCGCTACGAGCCACCATCGGATGGTAAGCTCAGTGAAAGCCAGGTACGGGAGTATGTTCGTGTGGCCCAACGCGCCAGGGAAATCATGGAGGAGCGGGGTGAACGGATTCGCGAACTTGCTGAACGAGCGGAAAAAAACGAGCAGCTCTCGATCAGCGAGATGAGCGAGATGATGGGCGGTGCCACGACGATAATCG
>JBPCYD010000296.1:0-2924 GCA_051007895.1 Woeseiaceae bacterium | reverse complement strand
CTGATGGCAGCGTTGAATGACGAAGCCTATGAGAAAATAAACGGCATCAAAAATCCGAATCTGCAGCTCCTGACGGATCTCGCAGATGCCGGTGTCAAATTTTACGCTTGTGGCCAGTCCTTAGGGTTTCGCAAATGGCACAAAAGTGATCTCGCGGAACCTGTGCAGGTCGGACTTTCGGCAATGACGATGTTGGTCACGCTGCAGGCGGACGGTTACGCGCTTTTACCCTGAGCATTTGTGTGTAATCGAGCGTTCAGCATGAGTTGCCAAAACCACAGGCGGGATACATGCGGTGACGACTAAGAATCAAGTCTCGCCGCGAGCGCTGGGAATTGCGGTCGTTATGGCGTTACTTGTCGGTGTCGTGGCATCACTTGCGATACGTGCGCCCGGCCAGATCAGCGTGCGGCAATCGGCAACGCAAGATTCCGGAATTGACAGTGTTCGCTGGCGCGTAACGTCGTCCTTCACGAACAGCATGCCGATCATTGGTGAGACGCCGGGCAAACTTGCCGCCGAGCTGCGAGCGATATCTTCCGGTTCGATCGACCTGCAACTATATGAACCCGGCGAGGTGGTACCGGCACTGGAGATCACGGAGAGCATCAAAGAGGGCAAGATCGAGGCCGGTTTCATGTGGATCGGCTACGACCAGGGTCGTATACCGGCTTCCACTCTGATTGCCGCCGTTCCGTTCGGCATGGAGCCGATGGAATTTTCAGCTTGGTGGTACTACGGGGAGGGCCGCGAGCTGGGTGAAGCGCTATATGCGGAACATGACGTATTGCCCGTTCTTTGTTCTATCACGGGTCCTGAAACCGCCGGTTGGTTTCGACAGCCCGTTGAGTCACTGGATGATCTGGTGGGCCTGAAGATTCGCTTTGCCGGCCTGGGTGGCAAAATTCTGCAGCGTGTCGGCGCATCGGTCACGATGATTCCCGGGGGCGAAATATTCCAGGCGCTCGAGAAGGGTGCAATCGACGCGTCAGAATTTTCTTTGCCCGTCGTCGACGAAATGCTTGGCTTTGGTCGTGTCGCAAAATACAACTATTTTCCTGGGTGGCATCAACCCTTCTCCACCGGACATCTTCTCATTAACTTGCCGGCCTGGAACGCGTTGAGTGCGGAGACGCAGGCGCTGATTCGCCTAGGGTGCAAGGCCATGGTGACCGATACAATGGTGCAGGCGGAATCGCTACAAGGGCCGATAATCAGGGATTTTGCCGAGCAGGGCGTGTCTGCAGAGACTTTGCCGACGGAAATTCTGGAAGAGCTACGCCGGGTGTCGATCGAAGTACTGGATGAAGAAGCAGCCAAGGACGCTGATTTTGCGCGAATCCTGAGCTCGCAAAGGACATTCTCGGAATCCTATAACTTCTGGAAACAGAAGGGCTATTTGCCGCGTAGTTTTTGAGCCCCGGGGATTCTGCACCTTTGAGCGTCGATACTTCAAAACTCAGCGAAGTAATCCCGCACAGCGACAGCCTGCCGCACACCAGGGTTTCCCGTTTTGCCAGGCGTTGCTTCCAGGCGCTGGCGAGCGTCCTGTCCTGGATCTGGTTGCTGCTAATCGCCGTCGTCGTTTTGAATGTGACGATGCGCTACCTGTTTGGCGAAGGCCGCATCGAATTCGAAGAGATCCAGTGGCATTTGTATGCGATCGGCTTTCTGATTGGCATGGCGACCTGCATGGATTCGGACAGTCACGTGCGCGTCGACGTATTCCACGATCGGATGGCATTGGGCACAAAATGCTGGATCGAGCTTTATGGTTTGTTGTTGTTATTCCTCCCATTTGTTGCGTCGGTCTTCCTGTTCTCGATTCCGTTTGTCGAGTATTCATTCGCGAGTGCAGAAGTCTCTGACGCGCCTGGCGGACTCTCATTTCGCTGGGTCATAAAAAGCGTATTACCGCTCAGTATGCTGCTGTTGCTCCTTGCCGGTATCAGTCGCCTGTCGCGAGTTAGCGCATATTTGTTCGGCTGGCCGCAGAAAACGGCGCGGCAGGGGATTGATCATGTCGATTAACGATGTGCTTTCTATCCTGATGTTTGCCTCATTCATCGGACTCATCCTGACAGGTTTTCCGGTGGCCTGGGTACTCGGCGGTTTATCGATTGCGTTCACTGCGATAGCAATCATTCTTGACGTTGATCTCGGTTTTACGATTAACGTCGATTGGGCCTATGCGTCGCTGAGCGTAAACCGCATCTGGGACGTCATGAAAAACTGGGTCCTGGTCGCCCTCCCGCTATTCATCTTTATGGGGTTGATGCTCGAGCGGTCCGGCATAGCCAGCGACCTGATGGTAAATCTCACACGAATCTTCGGCCGGATTCGGGGCGGTCTCGCGATTGCGGTTACGGTTATCGGCGTAATGCTCGCAGCGACCACAGGCATTATCGGCGCATCCGTCGTTCTCCTGGCGATGCTGGGGCTGCCTGTGATGCTGGAGCACGGTTATCGTAAGGACCTGGCGTCGGGAACCGTCTGCGCAGTCGGTACGCTGGGGATCCTGATTCCCCCCAGCATCATGCTGGTGCTAATGGCTGATCGTCTCGCCATGCCCGTTGGCGATCTTTTTATGGGCGCGCTGTTTCCGGGGCTACTACTCGGCTTATTGTATATAATTTACCTGTTATTTATCAGTAATATAAATAAGAAAATTGCACCATTACCTGAAGGTGTTGAAGCGGTTACTGCGGGCGCCATTCTCGGTGTCTTTAAGGCCATACTTGCGCCTTTCGGGCTAATCCTCGCGGTGCTAGGAAGCATCTTCTTCGGTATCGCGACGCCAACCGAGGCAGCCGGTGTTGGCGCCTTTGGTGCATTGTTGCTGGCGCTCGTTCGCAAACAGCTGACGAAACCGGTGTTGGACGAAGTTCTGGGTCAAACCACAGTCACGACGGCGTTCATCTTTG
>JBPCYD010000295.1:0-5518 GCA_051007895.1 Woeseiaceae bacterium | reverse complement strand
CAACCGGTTGTTCTGCTCATGGGTGGCCTGGTTGCCGCAATGCTGGCACCTGACGCCAAAAATAGCCTGTCCGCTATACCCTTGTATGCCCAACTTGGGTTGTTTCTTGTTTTTGATGATATGACACAGTACTGGTGGCATCGAATCACGCATTCAGTCAAGTGGCTATATGAACTGCATCGCCCTCATCACGACGCTGAATACATGAGCATTCGAATCGTGTATCGCAATAATATTTTTTATTATTTTTTAATGCCGGGAATTTGGTTTTCTGGTGCCCTTATTTATCTTGGATTAGCAAAGTTCTACGCCTTTTATATCGTCGTAAAACTACTGGTTATTTGTGGCGCTCATTCGGATGTGCGCTGGGATAAGTCACTTTATGAGATCAAATGGTTGTCGCCAGTGATGTGGGTAATTGAGAGGACAATATCCACTCCGTCAACGCACTCGGCGCATCATGGACAGCATGCGGATGATGGCGTTACAAATTACAAAGGAAACTACGGAAATTTGCTGTTCTTCTGGGATGTATTGTTTGGCACCGCCAAGATCACACGGCGCTATCCAGAATCGATTGGCGTTGAGAACTTGCAGCCGGTAAGTGCGCAGCATCAATTGCTGTGGCCGCTCGTGCGTGATCGCTAGCAGACGGACCAGACAATCGTTATTCAACGGCTGCTTCTGGCCGAACCCGGACCTTAGAAACAACCCGAATTCGGTATTCCTTGTGAGCGCTTTAGAGAAAAGCGGTCACTACGCGCTCCACAGATCGAGAATGCGGTATCCCGATTGTATCTTGATCGAATCAAACTCCGGTGACATACAATTCAGCGAGAGCCACGCATATCGTGTAGTTCAGCGGGCACCAGTCGCACGTAAAGGGAAAACTCGGTTCTGAACTGTCGAGCTGCATCCGATTGCATTGTCCGGTTATTCGAATGAACGCTACAGTGGCGTATTAATCCGAATGGCATTATCAAAGGTTCCTGGCTGTCCGGGTCGTTGGAAGAATACCAATATGCCACGCGAGAGGATCGCGATATCAGCCAGTAAGTCGTTGTTCACGTCTGCTATCACGATCACTGGTATGGGCGATACGTTGGAACGAATTGTATTGTCCCAAGGTACTTCCATCTCAAACAGCATGGTTGGATTGCCGCTATGCTCAAATTCCATGATTTGCAGAATATTCGGCTGCGCCATAGTTCCGCCGAGCCAAAAGACAATATCCGGCATCGAGTTATCGTTTAGATTCCCTGTCGCAAAACCGTCCGTGATGCCAGAGCCACCCGTCGTTCGGATGTCAGTTGCTATAAATCGGCCGGTCGTGAATTGTCGAAAGATCATGCTCATGCCGTCGGAAAGAAAGGTGTCCAGATTCGGGTCTGAACCCAGCAGCGCAATGTCCATCAAGCCATTGTTGTCGTAATCGGCGAGGGCCAGATCATCGGCAAAGAAAGGCACTTCAAGGTCGATTGGCGCAAGGAACTGTCCTGGGGAGTTCGTATTATTCGGATAAATCAAAACAGAGTCGCCTAATTCTCCGCCCAAAACGACAACATCAGTAAGGTCGTCCCCGGTAATATCCGTCGCAACAACACTGGTAGTTCCGGCGCCTATGGAGATCGCACCCAAGAATGCTCCGGGGCTGCTTCCATCTTGGGGAAACCAGGACACCGCATCTTCTGTTACGCGTATGACATCCGGCAATCCATCGCCATCTATGTCTCCAACGGATTGGCTCTGCCCGAAGGAACTGTTCGCTGGTCCGTGAGGATAATGAACGGTTTGTTTCAGCGATCCAGGATCCGCGGAGTCGTTAAGTAAGACCCGAAATCCTCCTTCCTGCCAGCCGGTGGCAACGATGTCGATCAGGCCGTCCAATTGCAGGTCCGCGCCGACCAGCCAATATGCTTTTGCGACGTTGGAGGCGTAATCAACATGGGTCGGGGAGAGGAATGACCCTGGTGCGAGCGGATTCTGTCGATAGATCGAAACTCGCGAACTGATGAGCTGCCTGTTTTCGACCAATGAACTGCCTACGATCAGGTCATTGAGCCCATCAGCATTCATATCGGCGGCCGCGAGACCACTTATGTTCTCACGCAACTCAAGGTCCGCCGGTTCGGTTAAGTCGATAACTTTGCCACCGCCTCCGCACGCGATCAGCGAAAGTGTAACTAGCCCAATTGCTAGTCGCATGCCTTACCCTCGTGATGATCTTTCGATTCATCTGAAATGGGGTGTGACACATGATTCCAAATACGTATTTTCCGATCTACATTGCGAGAAGAGGACTTGAACCGTGCTTGGAAAGACTCAGGACAAATACCTTACTACCGGTACTCGAGCTTTAGTGATGCTGGGAGATTCGGAGTTGCGAATCTGATGAGGGGACGCCGCATTGATTCAATTGGCACCAAGGAGGCCGTCCTGTTCTCGACCCCAAAGAAAAAGGCCCCCATTCAGGGGGCCTTATTTATTTGGTGCCGAGAAGAGGACTTGAACCGTGCCGGGAAAGTCTCGAATCTCGTAAGTTGCTACCGACATTTGAGCTTTAGTGATGCTCAGAAAATTGGAGCCGCGCAAATGACGTGGGGAAGCTGCATTGTCCCAATTGGCACCATGGAGGCCGTCCTCTCCTGTCACATACAACAAAGCCCCCTGAAAAGGGGGCTTTAAGTTGTATGGTGCCGAGAAGAGGACTTGAACCTCCACAGGGTTACCCCTACTAGCACCTGAAGCTAGCGCGTCTACCAATTCCGCCACCTCGGCATGGCTTAAACCGCGTACAATGCGTTTTTCCGCGGGTGGCGCACTGTACTCAAAGCGTCCTCAGTCTGTCAATTTTCCACTCGCGCTGACCCCACCCCCGGAGCAATACAGCTTGGCAAAGCAGAAGAAAAACGCGTCAAAAAAATCAAAGCCTTACAAACATCCAATCCCGAAGCGGGGCAGAATCCTGGCCTTCCTCCGTGACGCGGGCCGCCCGCTCACGCTCGACGCGCTATTTGAAGAATACGGACTGAAGGCGCCGGAGAAGCAGAAACTGCTTGTTGAAAAGCTGCGCAACATGGTGCGGGCGGGGCAGATTATCGAGAACCGTCGTGGTGAGTATTGCCTGATCGAGCGGCTGAATCTCGTTACGGGCACGGTGAGCGGACATCGCGACGGTTTTGGCTTCGTCGCCAGGGATGACGCGGAGGAAGATGTTTACCTGTCGGCTCGAGAAATGCGGGCCCTGTTTGACGGAGATAGAGTTGCGATAAAGGTGATCGGCAATGACCGTCGAGGACGTCCCGAAGGAAAGCTGGTCGAGGTGCTGCAGCGAGGAGTACGCGAGATTGCCGGGCAGTTCATACGCGAACGTGGCATAGGCGTTGTAATACCGGATAACCCGAAGCTGTCTCACCGCGTACTTATCGCCAAAGGCGCTGCCGGCAACGCGAAGCATGGTCAAATTGTCGTCGCAAGAATTCTCGACTATCCGACGCACGTGGAACAGGCGACCGGCGAGATTATCGAGGTCATGGGCCATCCCGATGACAAGGGCATTGCAACGGATATTGCAATTCAGTCGCACGGAATTCCAACGGACTGGCCGCGTGAGGTCACCGAGCAGGCTGAAGCGTATGGCAGTGAGGTTCCGAAAAAAGGACTGAAAGAGCGCGTGGATCTTCGCGATACGCATCTTCTGACGATCGACGGTGCTGACGCTCGCGACTTTGATGATGCGGTGTTTTGCGAACCGGCAGGCAAGGGTTTTCGACTGTTGGTCGCCATCGCGGATGTTGCTCACTACGTCGAGCAGGGTACGCCTCTCGACGAACAGGCGGTGCGGCGCGGAACGTCCGTTATTTTCCTGACCGGGTTGTGCCGATGTTGCCGGAAGCGTTATCGAACGGACTCTGTTCTCTGAATCCAAAAGTCGATCGACTTTGCATGGTCTGCGAGATGCGCGTCGAGCCGGACGGCAAGGTGACTCGCGCCAAGTTTTACGAAGCCGTAATGCGTTCGTTTGCACGTCTCACTTACACCCAGGTCAGCAACTTTTTCGAGGGTGAAAAGCAAAAGAACATCGGCCGTGAATTACATGGTGACCTGGAAAATCTGCGCGCCGTTTTTCGTGCATTCTCAACGAACCGCCGGAAACGCGGCGCAGTCGAGCTCGATATTCCACAGACTCGCATCGAAATAGGCAAAGACGGCTCGGTTAAGAGCATCAAGGCAGTACAGCGAAACGATGCGCATAGGTTAATTGAAGAGTGCATGATTGCGGCAAACGTTCAGGCAGCGAAATTTATTCGCAAGAACAGGATCGCCGGTTTATTTCGGGTGCATGCAAAACCGGACCCTGATCGTTTCGATGACCTGCGGCAGTATCTCGTAAGCTTGGGCCTCAAGGTTCCTCATCCGGATCACGTTAAACCGCGCGACTTCAGCAAGATGATTGAACAGGTGCGCGAACGCCCTGACGCTGCGGCAATCTCGATGGCCATGCTGCGTTCTATGTCACATGCCGAGTATACGCCGAAAAATATAGGGCATTTCGGACTAGCGCTCGACGCATATGCGCATTTTACGTCGCCGATTCGCCGCTATCCGGATCTGTTGGTGCACCGGGCAATTCGACACATTTTACGCGATGGCAAGGCGGGAAATTACGGCTACAAGGGCAGCCAAATGGAACAACTCGGCACGATCTGTTCCGCACATGAGCGGCGCGCGGAGGAGGCGACGCGGGAGGTCGAAGCCTGGCTAAAATGTGAATACATGGAGGACAAAGTCGGCAAGCAATTCGCCGGTGTCATTACAGGCGTGACCAGTTTCGGTGCGTTCGTACAGATAACGTCACTACAAATCGATGGTCTGGTGCACGTGTCCAGCCTCGGCAACGACTACTATCAGTTTGACGCCGGCAGCCAGTCCCTGGTCGGTGAAAGAACGGGCAAGCGCTATCAGTTGGGCGATTCATTGACGGTCGTTGTGGCCAAGGTCGATCTGGAAACGAAGCGGATCGACTTCCACCTGGTCGACGAAGTCAGCGGCAAGTCTTCGGGCAACCGCAAAAAGAAGCGGCGCTGATGAGCAAGTCAAAATATGTCACTGGCTTGAGGTCCGTGGAGCAACTGTTGTCGCAACGCGCAACCGAGATTCTTAAACTGTACGCTGAATACCAGACCGCGAATCCCCGTCTTGAGGCAGTCATCAACCAGGCGAACGCCCAGGGCATCGAAATCCAGTCGGCCAATCGTGCACGATTGCACCAGATCAGTGGCGAAAACCGGCACCAGGGCGTCGTCGCTGAGATTCGCCGCAGTCAGACTCTGGACGAGTCTGCGCTACGAACGCTGGTGGAGGAGCGTTTGACTGCGGATAGGTCCCTGTTGCTACTTGTGCTGGATGGAATTCAGGATCCGCACAATCTTGGCGCCTGCCTGCGGACCGCCGATGCTGCCGGGGTCCATGCTGTGGTCGTGCCTCGACACGGCGCAGCGGGTTTGGGACCCACTGT
>JBPCYD010000294.1:0-9065 GCA_051007895.1 Woeseiaceae bacterium | reverse complement strand
GGCAATATGAAACGAACATAGAAATTGACCGTACTGACCAGGTCAAACAGCAACTCTGTGTGTTCTCCTTCGACGAGAACCTCGCTTAAAGACAAACTGTTATCCGCATTCGGTTCCGCCAGGAATTCATAGCTTCCGGGTCGCGCCAGCGCTTCGTCAAACGCACGAAACCCGAATACTTCCTGGTCATGCTGACGAGCGGTTACGAACGAGCCTCTGTGCTCCTCCCCATTCTCGACGAACCTGGCCGTAACAATCGCGGGCCGAATTACGGGCACATTAACCGTTATCTCGCCGGGACCCTCGAGCGTGAACAACTTCTCGGCCGGCTTGTAAATCGAGCCATCACTCAATAGCGGTCCAACTTCGATCCTGTAATCTCCGGGTCCCTCAAGAACATTTCTTTGATGACTGCCAACCTCGCCCAGTTCAATGTCGCCCTTGAACAATTTTCCTTTGGCAATGTAAGTCCGCTCCTGATCGTCGGTTGCGACTATTCGAAACGCGTAAGGCTTATTCCCAGGTTCAGGCGTTCCGCTGCCATTTTGCACTTCGTCGATCGCCTCACTGGCATTGTCCAATGCAACGGTCAGTCCGTCCTCGGAATCAGCGTCAAAATAACGCCCTCCGGACGTATCGGCTATGCATGACATTGCAATTCGCTCAACGTCGGTCAGACCGACGCCAACGACGTGCACCCGAATGTTGACATCAGCCATCTGCCAGTCCTGCATCAATTCGCACGGATCAATGTCACAGGTTTCGATACCGTCGCTGATCAGCAGGACATCGCCGGGCTGGCCCGCAAAGTCCCCCAGGGCCTCCCGCAAGCTGAGTGTTATAGGTGTTTTGCCCGTAGGCCGAATATCGTTTACCGCTTCGTTGATTTGCGGGCGGGCGGAATCAAGGTCGGAAAAAGGCACTATCAGTTCGGAATCATTGCAATCAGATTCCCGCCTGTGGCCGTACGCCCGGAACCCGATGCGTCGGTTTCCAAGATCACTCCCGAGAAACGTAGTCAGCGCATTTCGGCCCGCCTCGTATTTCCGAGAACTATCGGTGAGCTCGCCCCACATGGAATTGGACGAATCATAAATTACGAGCAACTGTCGGTCGGTCGCGACGCTACTGTTTGCATCAGACTGCGCCTGTCCTTGCGAACCAGCCAGGCCGATTGCCAGTGTGAGTAACCAGGTGAGTTTTCGCATTATTCCGCGCTCCACGATGTTCCAGTGCGCATCCAATATTGAATTTGGGTGCGTATTACGTTCCGAGATCCCGCTGCGTGCCGATCAATGAATCCCTGGTAACCAGGTCGGCGAGTTTTTCCTCACTCCAGCCCTCCGTATTCCCAGGTCGTTGCGGCAAGACCATGTAGCGCAACTCGGCCGTTGAATCGTGCACGTGAACATCAACGTCATCGCCAAGTTCGACGCCAAACTCGGCCAAAACCGAGCGGGGTTCCCGGACGACGCGCGCACGATAACTCGCGGACTTGTACCAGGCGGGCGACATGCCGAGTAAGGATCGCGGATAACACGAGCAGAGCGTGCAAACTATTACGTTGTGTGTGTTTACGTCGTTTTCCATCACTGTAAACTCGTACGGCTCGATTTCGTAGCCGAGCTCCCGGATCGCAGCCGCACCGTTGGCGAGTAGTCGTGCCTTGTAGGCGGGATCTGTCCACGCCCGGGCCACTATGCGACCGCCATCTCTCGGGGACGCGCCCTGCATTGCGGCAATTACTGCCTGCTCTTCTTCAGGAGTGTAGTGACCTGCCTCGATCAACAGCTCTCTGACCGCGAGCCCGACCCGGGCACCTTCGCTCTCAGGCTCAGCGTGATCCGCTTGGAAAGTACGCGAGTGATCGTGATCCGTCATTCAGCCAGCTCCAGCCAGTGTTCGAAGATCTCGATTTCGAGTTGATCGCCCGATGTACCGGTGTACTCATGCCACAGCGCATCCTGCGCAATCCGCACGCGATAGATGCGCTGAGCGGGTTCGCCGTCACCGCGAATAAACTTCTCTGGCTCACCATGCAGGCCACAAACACGCTCGATAACACCAACCTGTCCTTTGGCGTACCCCGGCACGCGGTGGTGAACCGGTGGCGTTCGATCTGCAATGCGAACACGCTGCCCAACTTCAAACAGGGCCTCAGTCACGACCCGGCCTCCACTTCCTGGCGCATTCGTACAGCGTCAACCTTCGCAGCCAGCTGTTCGGCGGAAACAACACCACGGGACACCAGCGTGTGAGCCAGGGACTTGGCCCAGCGCTCGTAGTAGGTACATTGTGCGTAGTCCTCATTGGTCAGTTGTTCGATGCCGTCGCGCAATTCGGCGAAATCGCTGATCAGGCCTTTTTTGAGCGCCAGGCGAACCATCGCGTCGATCTGCCATTCCCAGTAAGCCGTGTCGTGTTCGGCCAGGTCGATCGGTCCGCCATCCTGACCACCCAGGTCGTGCGGTCCCCACGGTTCGCTCATCTTCGTATCCCCTCTTCCTGTCGCACAATCTCACCTCCCTTAATGACGAGGCTAATCTCGCGCAACGCACTGATATCTTCGGATGGATCGCCGCGTACGGCGATGATGTCGGCAATGAGTCCGGCTCTAATTCGACCGACCTGCTCATCGATGTGAAACAGGTCAGCGTTAACCGATGTAGCAGAACGCAAGGCGTCTTCAGCCTGCATGCCGTAATCGACCATCATCTCGAGCTCACGCACATTGTCGCCGTGCGGGTAGACGCCGACGTCTCCGCCGAAGCAGATGGTTACGCCGGCGGCCAACGCCTCCTTGAAACTATTACGTTTCGCAACAATGCGAGCAGGATCGGGCTCCTCACCTTTCTTCCAGCCGCCGTACTGTGAGATCGCATCACCGGCTGCAAGGGTCGGGCAAAGCGCCACATTGTTCTCGCGCATCAATTGGTAGGTTTCTCGCGTGGCACCATCTCCATGCTCAATCGTCTCTACGCCGGCAAGTATTGCTCGCCTCATCGCTTCAGCGGTCGAAGCGTGAGCGACCACCGGACGACCGCTGCTCGATGTCACCGCCACGATGGTTTCGATTTCGCCCTGCGTAAAGGATGGTTGTGCTGTGCCGTTCGGACCCCAGCGATAGTCAGCATAAACTTTCACGAAATCAATATTGCGACCGATCTGGCTGCGTACCACGCGAACCAGGTCGTCGTATCCATCCGCGACCTCGGCACCCAAAGGGACGGTCACGTTCTCATGAAAGCCTTTCGGCCCGTAGCTGCCGGTGGCGACGATGGCTTTGCCCGCCACCAGCAGCCGCGGCCCTGGAATTATTCCCTTGTTAATCGAATCGCGAATGCCGACATCGGCGTAGCCTGCACCTTCGGAACCAAGATCGCGCATCGTCGTGATTCCCGCCAGCAGAGAATCACGGACATGATTGACAGCGCGCGCGACACGCTCGGCTTCTGATTCCTTCAGTACCTGATCGTTCCAGGTAGTTTCGTTGTAGGGATGCAGCAGAATATGTGAGTGGCCCTCGATCAGTCCCGGTAAGACAGTCGATCCAGGCAAATTCAGCGTCTGGCTGACGCCGCCCTGATCGACGCTGTCCTCTGGACCAGCATAGGAGATCCTGTCGCCGTGCAGGACAAGCACCCAGTTCTCATGCATGCGTTCACCGTCAAACACTCGATCGGGACTTAGCAGGATCGTCGATTCCTGGCTACCGGCATGCACCATCGGCAGCAGTACGAACGCGGCAAGCAGCGCAAGTCTTCTCACATTACTTCCAGTTGCCGAGCGTGTGCCCGTCTGCGAATCTTGCGCCGACAAAACCCCCGGCGTTTGACCCATCGCGCATTGGATTAAACCTTATCGTAATGACATCACCAGGCTTGAACGAATTTGGCCGCCAGCCGTTCCGGAAAAGACTGTTTGGCCCCAGGCCCTCAATGCTCCATTCCGTCGCGTCGCCATGCTCATCTTCAATCATTACCTGGATCCAGACATGCGGGTTGGTCCATTGAAATTCACGCACAGTGGCCGTGACTTCACGTACTTCATCTTTGTCGAACATGGCGCTGGAGTGATGTGCGACCACACCCGTTGGCTGCAGCGCCGCCAGCATAAAAACAATCAACGCGACATTGAAAACAGTTTTCATTCGATAACCTTGTCGATGACGTTGCCGTCAGTATCGAGTGTCAGCGTCTGGCCGGCGTTGGTTATGGGGTTTCGATTGTTCTCGGCGCAGGCATAGTCATATGCGCGCGTGCCATCAGGCAGGCGGCGGAAATGACGCGTGACGTTCCACGGTTCGGACAGCGCCAGCGGATCTACGATGACCAGCTCTGCGCGAAGCAAACCTTCTTCAGTCATATACATCCGGGTGGCAACGGTCGCCTGGTTACTGAGCGTCAGTCCGCTTCGGTCGAGGATCGTATGTTCCTCACCGATCATACTCACAGTCGTGAAGGACAGTACGCCTTGCCGCCATTCTCCGACGGAATCGCCGGTAAAAGTAGGCCAAAGCTCATCGCTCGGCGGATGCGCACGTCCGTCGGTATAGATACGCATGATGTTCGGGCCATTCTCGGTAATGATCCAGGTCGTTTCCGGTCGCACGATAAACTCGTAGACGTCAGGTAAGGCCAGCAGGCGAGGATAGCCGGCTGGCGTACCGCAGTTTGAAATCGGATCAGGCACCCTGTCTTTTGCAACCAACTCTAGCGTTGCGACATACTTTGCCTCCCATGTTTCGGTTAGTGGTGGATGCTGGCGCACGCCCGGACTGCCTGCCCGACCATCGGGCGGCTCCACCGTAGCGGGATCAAAGATGCCGCCGTTTCCCTCGACACGCTGCCAAACGCCGCTCCAGTCGGGCAGATCCTGAGCCGTGGCGAGCGCAGCAGGCTGGCAGATGGCAAGCAGAGCAATAAGCCTTAATTTCATGCACAGAACCAGCATCAACGGAACTATCGATAGTAGAACCACAGCGGAGTTCGATCAATGCGTGATTGTCGAGTAGCGCTTTCTTGACAGGTAACGGCACCCGCAGTACAACCGAACTCCGAACCTACAAGAAGAAATCACCTCGGGGAATGCCATGCGCGCTTTTACTTCTGTACTGTTTACTACGCTCTTGCTGATATCGGCCGTTGGCTCGGCGCAGGATATTGCCGAACCCTTCAAGGTAGGCACGTTTGAGATTAATGGGTCACCGCAGGTCGGTATCGTGCTGCGGGACAGCCTGATCATTGAACTGGACGCAGCGAATGCCGTGCTGGAAAGACAGGCGTCATATCCAGCGATACCCTCCCCGGCAGATATGGTCGAGCTCATTGAGCGATATGACTATGGCCTCAAGCGCCGGCTGTATGAAATCGTCAATGAACACATTGCTATGCTGGGTAACGATCGGCCGGATTATGTGCACGATGTTGAAGACGTAAGAACGCTCCCGCCTATCATGTACCCCGGCAAAATTCTGAACGCGGCTGTCAATTTCTATAGCCACGTCGACGAATCGGGCACTCCTGAAGAACGCCGCGAAGTAGCCAGGCAACGTCGGGAGAGTCGCGGCGTTCCCTACCTCTTCCTCAAACCGAGTCGCGGTGCGGTCGTCGGCAACGGTGCTGAGATCGTGATTCCTTACGGCCGCAACCGAACCGATTGGGAAGTTGAACTGGGCGCTGTCGTTGGCAGAACGGCGAAATACGTGCCTGCCAATGATGCGGAAGACTATATTTTTGGCTACATGGTAACGATGGATATTTCGGATCGCGGCGGACGCCCACCCGGCGGAGCCAGGTTCACCAGCGACTGGTTTGTCGGTAAGGGCCATGACACGTTTGCGCCACAGGGACCCTGGATCGTGCCGAAAGAATTCTACGGCAACCCGATGGAGATTTTGCGGCAGTCATTAAGCGTAGGTGATGAGCAAATGCAGGAGGCAACCGCAGGCGATATGATTCATTCGTTGTGGGAACTGGTTGAATACGGATCGTCGGTAATAACCCTTTTCCCGGGCGACGTAATTAACAACGGAACCTCGGGCGGAACCGGCGCGGGAACTGCCGTTCGTGGTGCGCAGCGCTTCCTGCAGCCCGGCGAAGAAGTGACTGCAACCATCGAAGGTATCGGAACGTTACGACTGCCAGTGGTCGGAGAGGAAAAACCACCGGGATTGACTGGTGCCAATTTGCCGCCGGTTGATTCATATCGCGATCCGCTGTAACGCCGGCCATTGTATTGAGGCAGACACATGCATACGGGCATCGAATCTAAACCTTCTCTGTGTTGCTGCGCTGTCGTTGCTCTGGTCGTCGGGGCGTCTACATTCGCCAACGCTTTCGCGGCAGGAAAAGTAACTGATGAACGCGTTCTCGCGGAAGCAGCGTCAGGTGAAAACTGGTTTCTTAAAGGCGGAAATTTTCGCGGCGATCATTACTCACCGCTATCGCAAATCAAAGCCAGCAACGTAGACGAGCTTGGACTCGCCTGGGCAGTCGACCTGCCTATACCCGATGGTGTCGCTACCACGCCGATCGTTGTCGACGGTGTGATTTACCTTTCGGGCGCTTTTTCCGTCGTATTTGCCATCGATGCATCGAGTGGCGAGATCCTCTGGTCCTATGACCCTGATGTGCGCGCAGCCTTTGTCGACAGGCCGGAACTGTCCTGGATTTCTCGCGCCAGTCGCGGTGTCGCAGTCTATGACGGCCACGTATTTGCCACCACGGCCGATTGTCGGCTCATCTCGCTTGATGCCGAGACCGGCGCGCGGCAGTGGACGAAGCAGACCTGCGACAACGCAATGGGTTACTCAATTTCCGATTCGCCCTATGTCGGCGGTGGGAAAGTCTTTGTCGGCAATGCAGGGTCTGAGTCCGAGCAGAAGAATCGCGGCTATGTATCAGCGTACGATGCGCGCGATGGCGAGCTCGTCTGGCGATTTTTTATCGTTCCGAGCGATGATCCTGCGGAAAACAATACGCCTGCACTCAGGATGGCAGCCAAAACCTGGTCGGGTAATACGCTCGAAGAGTTTGGCGGCGGCGGTAACAGCTGGAATGAAATGACCTTCGACCCGGTTTCAAACCAGTTGTTCTTCGGCACCTCCGGTTCACACCTCTATACACATGAATCGCGCAGTCCCGACGGTGGCGACAACCTGTTTCTTTCATCAATCGTCGCGGTAAACGCCGCTACCGGCGAATACAACTGGCACTACCAGACAGTCGATAAAGACAGCTGGGATTTCAACGCTACCATGAACATTGTGCTCGCCGATCTCGATCTCGACGGCGAGAACCGCGAGACCGTCTTGATCGCGCCGAAGAATGGCTTTCACTATGCACTCGACCGGCACACCGGCGAACTCCTGACCGCGGGTAAATTCGCCAAGGTCAACTGGGCAACGCATATTAATATGGAAACGGGGCGACCGAACTATGCTCCTGACGCCGAGTACTGGGGACTTGATGACGGCGAGACGGCATTGTTCTGGCCTAACTTCTGGGGCGCACACAGTTGGAACCCGATGGCCTTCCATCCACAGACGGGCCTTTCCTACATACCCGTCATCGATCTGCCAAGCATGGTCGACAATGAGGGCGACGGTGAGGATGTGGTTATGCTCGCCGAGCTGGATGGGGTTGCGCATAGTCCGGGTAAGCTAGTGGCCTTCGATCCGGTTTCCCAGTCAATTCGATGGTCGGTCGACCGCGCGCTGCCGTATAACGGCGGGCTGATGACGACGGCTGGCGGGCTTGTTTTTCAGGGTACGGCTGCGGGACGCTTCGAAGCGCTGTCGGCCGATAGCGGCGAATTGCTGTGGTCGGTTCAAACCGGCACCGCGATTAATGCAGCGCCTGCAAGTTATGCACTGGAAGGTCAGCAGATTGTATTGATTCCAATCGGTGCGGGTGGCGGGTTGCAATACCTCTATCCACAAATGCACTCGACCGATGCGTCGAAAGGACCAACGCGCTTGCTGGCGTTTAGCCTGGAAGGCGCATCGAATTTGCCGGTGCACAGCGACGCACCTCCCCCACTGCCTGAACAGCCAGCGCTAAACGCCACACCTGAAACAATTGGGCTTGGCAAAGTACTCTACAACGGTTATTGCAAGTTCTGTCATGGATCCGAAGCGGTCACACGTTTTGGCGGATCTGTTCCGGACCTGCGTTACGCAAGCGTCTCTACTCACGAAACATGGCACGCGATTGTGGTCGGCGGGTCAAAATCCGCAAACGGCATGCCGGCAATGGGCCTGGAAATCGATGCTTCGGAAGCAATACGAAATTATGTACTCTCGCTTTCCGAAGAGATTCGGGCGCAACGGTAATTTATAATCAGCGCCCATGGATATCGACACATCACTGCGCAAGCTGGGTCCGATTGATGCAAGTGCCCTGCGTGACGTGATTCTCTCCCAGGATGAAATCGCCTGGAAAGAAGATAAGTACCGGCAGGAAGAGTTCGAAGTACATCACGCCACGGAATCGATCGTTGTTTTGTTTGTTAATCTCGATCGCTGGCCCCAGCTTGTCGTGAGCCAGGAACCTGGCTGGGCGCGCCTGGCAGATGTGGCACTGCCACTGATGAATGAAATCATTCAGCAACACTATCCGCCAGGCGGCACCGTCATTCGAGCAGTGGCGGCGAAACTGCTTTCCGGCGGCATTATCAATCCGCATGTCGACAAGCACCCTTCTTTTCACGTCGGTCATCGCATTCACGTTCCCATCACGACCAATTCCAGGGTGCGCTTCATGATTGACGGCAGGCCGTATCAATTCGAAATCGGCGAAGCCTACGAAATCAATAACCAGAAAACGCACTCGGTCATGAACAAAGGCGACGAGGATCGCATCACGTTTATTTTTGACTACGTGCCGGCGGATCAGATCGCCGCATTGGGCGCTGCTTAGCTATCGCTAAAAGGGAATCGCGGCTAAAGCCCAATCCGCGCTTGGTGCCGAAATTCGCTTCTCGGATGGATGCGGATTGATCTCTAGTACCACCCCTCTTGGGAATCGGGGGGGGGGGGGGGGACCGAGGAACGCGACCGAGGG
>JBPCYD010000293.1:0-3054 GCA_051007895.1 Woeseiaceae bacterium | reverse complement strand
CACGCCTGGAGCGATTCCGCTTTGGCCTGGAGGACAGCCTGCGCAACGCACCCCATACGCTCGGCGATGAAGCAGAGGAAACGCTCGCCTATTTTTCCCAGGCGTTTGGCTCACCGAATTCTATTTACAGCATGGTAGCCAATTCGGATATTCCGTGGCCGACCATTACGCTCTCGAACGGCGAAGAAGGCACTATCGATTCGCAGGGTTACAGTCGATTCCGCAGCAGCGACAACCGCGACGATCGCAAGCGCGTCTTTGACACCTTCTGGGGCAAATGGCTGGAGTATCGCAACAGCGTGGGCGCGGTGCTGAATTCGCATATTCAAACGCAGACAGCCCTTGCCAAAGCACGTAATTACGATTCCGTCCTCCATCGTGAATTGTTTCAGGACAACCTTCCCGAGGAGGTCTATCGCACCTTGGTGACCGAGGTAAACGCGGCGCTGCCAACGCTGCACCGCTACTTCAGGCTGCGCACGCGCATGCTTGGCATCGACCGTATGCATTATTACGACATTTATCCGCCGCTCGTGTCGCTCGACAAGAAGTTCGATATCGAGACCAGCAAGGCGATTACGCTTGACGCGATGACGGTGCTCGGTGACGACTGGGTGAACATGCAGCGTGAAGCGATCAACAAGCGCTGGATGCATGTTTATCCGCAACGCGGCAAGCGGTCGGGTGCCTACATGAGTCCCGGCGCTTTCGACGTCCACCCCTACTTGCTTTTGAACCACAATGACGATTATGAAAGCCTGTCGACCCTGGCACACGAGTGGGGCCATGCTATGCATACGCTCTATTCGAAACAGAACCAACCGTTCGACACGTCGTTTTATTCGACATTCATCGCGGAGATTCCCTCGACTTCGCTGGAATTGATCCTCCAGGACTACATGTCGGCAAAGGCGGAATCCGATAACGAGCGACTCTTCTACCTCGGCAGCGCACTCGAGGGCATGCGTGGAACGTTCTTTCGCCAGACGATGTTTGCGGAATTCGAACTGGCGTTGTACGAAGCTGCAGAGCGTGGCGACGCCTTGTCAGGGGAACGAATTTCCGAGATGTATGGCGAAATTCTGAAGCGTTATCACGGCCACGATGAAGGTGTTGTTGTTATTGACGACCTCTACACGAACGAGTGGATGTTCATCCCGCACTTTTACTACAACATGTATGTCTACCAGTATGCGACATCACAGACGGCAGGCACGGCACTGTATGCACGCATCGCTGAAGAAGGCAATACCGGTGTTAATAATTACAAGAACCTCCTCAAAGCGGGCGGCTCTGACTATCCGTATACACTGCTTAAGAATGCCGGCGTAGACATGGCAACGCCAGGACCCTATCGCGCGGTTGCTGCAAAAATGAACGCCATAATGGACGAAATGGAGGCGATTCTTGCGAAACAATAGCGGCGGCCTGTCGTTCAGGACGTTCATCCGGAACATCAAGCCATCGCCATGACGGAGTCACCAACGTGCTGGACCTAAGACCCAACTGCGAATTCTGTGATCGGGATCTGCCGCCGGATGCAACAGATGCGCGGATATGTACATACGAGTGCACGTTTTGTGCGGACTGCGTGGACAACGAACTGCACAACGTATGCCCGAATTGCGGCGGCGGGTTTACGTCACGCCCTGTCCGGCCGGCGGTGGCACGTCGGCAGGGCGTTAGCCTGGCAGATCAGCCTGCCTCAGTAGAGCGACGCAAGCTAAAGTACAGCAAGACTGACATCACCGCCTTTGTTGCGGAGATAAAGGATATACCCGCGGCGGATCGGTAGAGGGCTGCGGTAGCCGTCGCCCGGCGCGTCAAATTCGGTCTTGCCTGGACGTCTTCCCAGGGTCGCTAGTTTGCAATTCTGGCACCAGTGATCTGCACTGGACAATTGGCACCCTCTGGATACGGACCAATGCCAGTGTCTCGGTCTGCTCGCTGCCCGGGGCCGATCGGCCCGCGGATCCGTTCCTCGCGATTGCGTGTAATGCCTCTTGAGTCCCGATACTGCACAACGAAATAGACGTCTCGAATTGGTACGTTTGTCGCATTTGCAATCGCGACAACCAGGTCGCTGTCGCGATCGGGGTAACACCCGAACTGGATATATTTGCCGGGATTCTCTTCGAGATCCATACGCACCAGTTTGTCTCGCGCCGCCACCGCTATATCGCCCTGGCTGTTCGCGACTGCGGTGTAGTACTCAATCGCCTTGGCCCTGTCACCGAGTTTGCCGGCAATATTCCCGAGCGAGTATGCAGCTGCGGCAGTTGGAAATAATTCGTTGCTCTTCTCCAGATCCGTCCGTGCACTCAGGTTATCGCCCAGCTTCTCCTTGGCCAGGCCACGTTGCAGGTAGTACTGAAAGAACTCCGCCCGGCGCCTAATTGCTATATCGTAGTTATTGATAGCCATGTCGTAGCGTTCCGCCACGTAGCGTGCGTCGCCGCGAAGGCCATAAAAATGTGCCTCTTCGGGAAACAGGTCGATGGCTTCCTCGGATTTTTGCAGCGCCAGTTCGTGATTTTTTTCCGCCAGCGCTTTTCGCCCTTCGGCATAGACATCATAGGCTGGCTTGGTATCGAACGTTTTTTCCATCGCCGCGCGATAGCGAGCGTCGCCGGTCTCCCCGCCTGTGGGCAACGTCGCCGCAGTCTGGATATTGGCCCGAACCCGTTCCTGCGATGGCGGATGGCTTGAAAAGAGCCCGCTTAGCCAGTCGGTCGAGCGACCTTCACTCAAGCGCACGAAAGTCTCCTGCAGCTGCACAGCACCCTGTGGGTCGTAGCCCGCCCTGGACATGTATTGCATGCCGTAGAGGTCCGATTCCAGTTCCGCCGCACGGCCGTAGCGTTGATTGATCAACTGCGCACCGACATTGGCACCACCAATGGCCAGGTTGGCATAATCGCTGTCACTGGACATGATCGCCGTGCCGATGACCGCAGCCTGCAGCAGCAGACCGCGCGACATTTGCCTGGCCGAATGTCGCGCAGCCGCGTGGACGATCTCGTGACCGAGTACTGCAGCAAGCTCTGCCTCACT